>CALWPE010000029.1 GCA_944383345.1 uncultured Clostridia bacterium
GCCTTTATTTTAAAGGGTTTTATGTGCTTGGAGCTAACGAGCAGATTCGAACTGCCGACCTTTACATTACCAATGTAATGCGCTACCTACTGCGCCACGTTAGCATACAAAATTTACTGTTCTTTAATGTGAAATAAATTTTTAATAATACTGCGCAATTTATTAAATTACACCTTCACATCACAAACGATTTGAGTTTATCAAATTATTGTTTTATTGTCAATTAAATATAAAGAAAAACTGACGCATTTACTTTTGCGTCAGTTTTAAATTACATTTACTTTTCAAGTGTTTCTGTATCGTTATTAACTTTCTCATCATTGTCAACTTTAAAATATTTATTGCCTTTTTCATCTTTGGCCATTTTGCTTGTGTAAAAGTTTTCATTTGCTGTTTCATTTGGCATATCTACTGTAAAATATTCTTGGCTATTTGTTGCTTCATTTTCTTTTTCTTTTATGTATAGTCTGTTCTTATCAAAAGTGTTGATTATTGTTTCATCGTTGGTTTTAAGTTCGTCTGCCACAACTAGTGCTTTTGCATTTGCTGCTAGTGAAAAAGAGTACATAGCAAAGAAACCAACTAAACCACCTGCCAAGGTAACCATTGACATTGCTGCAGTAGAAACAACTGCTAAAACTACACAGGCAATAAGGCAACCTAAGCCAATGCCATATGCTAACAATTTTAGTGTTTTTGAAAGTAATAACCACAAGTTTGCTTGTTTTATTTTTTTATTTTTTAAATCTTCCATTTCCATATCTCCATACGCATTTTATCACAGACTATTGTGTTAGTCAATACCCAAAAAAATCAATTTTTGTCATCATAATATAGATGTTCAAGGTTTAAATCTACAAATTGTTCATCTTCTGTTTTGCTTTCTATTTTATCGGTGCTCTCAATCTTTATATTACCAAAAGGAACATAGGTATCGTCATTGTTATCATTGCTTTTTAATTGCTCATCTTGCTCATTTTGTTCGTCATTTTGTAATTGCGTTTCTCTGTTTTTCTTTTCAATATTTGCTTCGTATTCTTTTTGACTTTTCTTAGGTAACTCGTATTTTATATTTTTTATGTCTAAAAGTTTCAAACCGATTTTCTCAAACTTTTGACCGAGTTCACCCTTTAATGTATTCTCTATTGCTTCATTAAGGTTAATAAATTCAAACAAAGCAAAGTTGTACTTATTTAGAATTTTAACAACATATTCAGTTGTAAACATTCGAAGTAATTTCTCTGCCTCTCCAGTTTTTAAATAAGAATATTCTTCTAAAAGAGATGACATGAATAAAGAAATATTAGTGACAACTAAATTTAAAGTGCATTTAAGTCCCACTTTAAAAATTCCACTAGATATTTGCCCAAGTTCTGCTTTTTCAAGTGATGAAAAATCAAAATCGAAAGGTGATGTTTTTACAAAATAAGTTTCAGCCTTAAAAGATTTTTTGATTTTTCCGTTTTTATCAATTTTGTGTATTTTCAGTTTTTTGCAGCATACGGGAAGTGTTGAAACGCTTAAAAAATATTCTCCGCTTGAAAAACAATCCAAAACTCTTCCGTTGTGTCCAAGAGCAAAGCCAAAACCTTCTGGAATTGTGACCTTACAGTCCAATTTTATCTTTCCACCTCTTGTAGAAAAAGGTGTTACAAATGAAGTGGCATCGCTTGCGTTAAAAACGATGTCATTAGAAAATATATGTTTTAATTTACTTAAAATTCCCATATTTTTAATATACCATAAAAACAAAATTTTGGCAAACATGAATATTATCACAACTTGTCTAATAAATTTAAACTAGGAGGCAAAATGAAACTTTCAGAAATTATCGGCAAACAAGTATTTGATATATATAATGCTAATATAGTTGGGACTATTCATGATGCGTGCTTTGATGAAAAATATAGCAAAATCTTGGGCTTTTACTTTTTTGACCAAGAAGAAAATGAGTTTTACTTAAAAACAAGTAATATTTATGCTTTAGGTGACTACATAACAATTAAAAATCTCAGTAAAATTTCATCTGATTTTTCACTAACCAATCCATTATCTCCACTTGGGAAAAATGTCATAGGTACAAGTGGACAAGACTATGGAGTGTTAAGTGATATTGAATTTGATGACAAATTTGTAATCACAAGTTTTGTAACAAACAAGACGGCAGTTAAAGTTGAACAGATTTTGCAAATAAGTACAAATATGGTTGTAAAAACAGGAGATGTTAAATTGCAAAATTTTAGACCACAAGGCAGAAGAAAAGAACAAATAAATTTGGATAATTTAACTGTTTCAGTTATGCAGATGCCAAATGAAGAAACTCAAAATTTACAACTAATGCCCAAAAAACTAACTGTTAATAGTGATATTTTAATTGGTAAAAAACTCTCAAAAGATATAATAGGTAAAAACAATGAACTGATTTTAAAACAAAATCAAACCATTACAGCAAAACAGTTGATTGTAGCAAAACAGCATGACAAACTAAATGAGTTATTTTATAGTGTATATTAAAATTTAAATCTATTGCAAAGACTTTTTGCAGTAGATTTTTGTTTTTAAATAAATTTTGCATTTTTTATGATGTTTACATAAAAAAACATATTTTTTTCGGCTTTTTAAAGCATATTTTAAGTAGATATGCTAATTTTTTTTGATAGTTTTAAAAAATATTTTAAAAAGAAATTATTTTTTTGTAAATTATTTATAACAAAAATTTTGTTATTTGCATAGATAAAGACTATAATTATTCTATTAGGAGAAAAAATATGGAGTTTGTTTTTATAGATGATAGTGTAAAGGTGGGCAAAGATGTAATAATACATCCATTCAATGTTATTAAAGGCGATACGGTAATTGAAGATGGTACTATAATTTATCCTTTCAATTACATAGAAAATTGTAAAATAGGAAAAAACTGCGAAATAACGCAGAGTAATCTTAAAGATTGCGAGATTGGTGATTCTGTAAAAGTCGGTCCGTTTGCAAGATTAAGACCACAGGCAAAGATTGGTGATAATTGTAAGATAGGTAATTTTGTCGAAATTAAAAAGGCTACTTTAAAAAGTGGAGTTAAGGCAAGTCATCTTGCATATATAGGTGATGCAGACATTGGCGAAGATACAAATGTTGGCTGTGGAGTAATATTTGCAAATTATAATGGAAAAACGAAAAGCAAAACTACAGTTGGTAAAAATTGTTTTATAGGGAGTAATAGTAACCTAATTGCACCAATAAATGTAGATGATGAAACATACATTTGTGCAGGAACTACATTGACAAAGGACACACAAAAAGGTGATTTTGTGATAGCAAGAGAAAGAGAGAAAATAAAACATGATAGGGCAAAGAAATATTTAAAAGGAGATTAAAATTTGAAATATTTTGGAACTGATGGCATAAGAGGCGAAATTTTTAAAGATATTGACCACAAAATAGCATTTAATGTTGGAAATTCTCTTTGCAGAGTTAAGAAAAATCCCAAAATTTTAGTCGGTATGGACACTCGCACAAGTGGAAGTTATATTTTGCTTGCGATGTCTTTAGGGGTAATTAGTGGTGGAGGCAATGTTTGTGATGTTGGCGTTTGCCCTACTGCTGGAATTGCGTATTTGACAAAAACTTTGGGCTATGATTTTGGTGTTGTAATAAGTGCTTCACATAATCCACCAGATAACAATGGAATAAAAATATTTGACTCGGACGGGCAGAAAATCAGTGATGTTAAAGAAAGTGAAATAGAAAATTTGCTAATAGAAAATAACAAGTTCATAGACGCACTAAAACTTGGAAAATTTGAATTTAAACCTAATTTACTAACAAAATATAAGAATTTTTTGAAAAAAAGCATAAAAAAACCATTAAATAAGTTAAAAATCGTAATTGATTGTTGTTATGGTGCAAGCACTGTTGTCGCTCCGAAATTATTTAAAGAAGTTGGAGCAAAAGTTTTTGTAATAAATGGTGTTCAAGATGGCGAAAAGATAAATGTAAATTGTGGTGCTACAAATGTAACTATGCTTTCACAAAAAGTAAAACAGTTGGGTGCAGATTTAGGCTTGGCGTTTGATGGTGATAGTGACCGTGTTATTGCAGTTGATGAGTGTGGGAATGAAATAGACGGAGATAAAATCATATATTTGTTTGCAATGAGTGCTAAAAAACAAGGTATACTAAAAAATAATGTTGTTGTAGGTACACGACTTGCAAACATTGGTATTATAAAAGCATTAAAAAAATATGATATAGATATGGTTTTAACTGATATAGGCGATAAGTATGTTAGCGAAGAAATGCGTAGACTAGGCGCAAAAATAGGTGGCGAAAAATCAGGACATATAATTCTAAGTGATTATTTGCCAACGGGAGATGGAATACTAAACGGATTGAAAATTGCAGAGATATTACAAGATGCGAATAAAGCCATATCAAAACTTGTGGACATTAAGTTGTACCCACAATGTATGAAAAATGTGAAAGTAAAAGACAAAGAGTATGTAATAAACAATTATAGTTTGCAAACTCAGATTGATGATATAAAACAAAAGTTTGGTGACTCTTTGCGTATACTTGTAAGAAAATCAGGCACAGAACAGTTAATTAGAGTTATGGTAGAAGCAGAAAAAGAAGATACGGCAAATAATATTGCTGATGAAATTGTAAAAACAATTCAAGACATAGATAAAAATATTTAACTTTGTTAAAATTTAACATTGCTCCTTTAAGTTAAATAGCAATGTTGAAAGTGTGTCTAAATAACGAAATGAATTGTAACTTACATAGGTATAATTGAATGAATATTCAACTAAACAATATCTAAATAGCAAGTTGTTTTCCAAATTTATTCATCATCATTGTTTTATAAGACATAAGTGAATGAGAATACCTTTGCAGTGTGATGAGTGGATTTTTGTGACCTAGTATTTCTGAAACGGTTTTTACATCTATTCCAAACTCTAGTGCCCTTGTTGCAAAAGTGTGTCTTAAAGAATGAAAATTTTTATATTGAATATTTAATTTATTTAATATACTTTCAAATGTCTTTTGATAAGAACGAGTACCAACCATAGTGTGATGTTTTGTTGAAATTACATAATTTGATGTCGATTTTTTCTTGATTTTCTTTAAAATTACACACAATTTTTGTGGAATTGGTATTACTCTAATTGAGTTTTTTGTTTTTGGAGTGTCGACTATTATTTGTGTTTTACCATTTATTTTTCCTTGATATGCAGATTTTGAAATACTCATAATATTTTTTTCAAAATCAATGTCTTCCCATTTAAGAGCTAAAAGTTCTCCTATGCGAATACCAGTATAAAGACAAATTACAATTCCTATGTAATTTGTCTTTCTTTTTAAACAATATTGTTCTAGTTTTGATTGCTCCCACTTTTCAAAAGCAGTAACCTTTGTTTCTTGAGTAATTGGCAATTTTATGCATTTTGTATAGTTTTTTGATGTAATTTCAAGCAAATTTGCATCTTTTATCGCTTGTTTTAATACATTTGCAATTAAATTAACAGAATTATTTGAAAGACAACCACCAGTTTTTAGATTTCCATTTTCTGTTTCAAATAGTATAAATTTTTGCAAGATTACAGGTGATAAATCATCTAGTTCATATTCGCCAAGTTGTGGTTTTATGTGTTTTTCTATTATTGAAATATATGAATTGTAACTCCTTTGTTTAATATTATGTTTTAATTGATATCGTGTCCAAGCATCTAGCCATTGATTTAATTTCATAAATTACCTCCATAAACATATTAGCAAAACACTTTTATTAGTTAAATGGTGTAATTTTTTGAAAATAATGAATTAAACAATTAAAAATATAATAAATCTTGCTAGTGAAAGCAATTTTTTGCTTGCGTTTTTATATAAAATTTATTTTAAAAAAATAATTTACTTTTTATTATGCAATAGGTTTTTAGGCTAATGATTGATAAGTTAAAAATTACAAAAAGATTATTAGGTATAAAATTTTCAAATAAGGGAGTGCTATGTATGGGGTTATCAGGTTGAAGATTTATTTTTAGTGTTAAGTAATAAAAAAATGATTGAATATTCTTTCAATCATTTTTTGGTATACATATCAATACAATTTCTGTTGGGTATATACAACCACCGTAGTATCTTAAGTAGAAGTTATAGCAATCGGTCATACTGCAAACAAGTTTTGGTATTTCTATTAAATCGGTATTTGAATGATAAACTGATATAAATAGTTTTGGTTTGTCGATAGTTATATGTGTTTTTGCACCTTTAAGGGCAGATATCTCTCCACCTTCAATGTCCATTTTTATCATTGTTATTTTTTCTTGTATATCTGTGTCTAGCATTGTAGCATCAACGATATCGTTAGATTTTGTTGATGTTAAGTTTGCTGAATTTGAAAAATCGTTGTGTGCGACTCCGATGCTTCCATTATAATTAGTAACTGCCATATTTTTGTATTCGATATTGCTATAATGTTGGAGATTTGACTGCATTTTTGTAAATATCTCTTCTGTTATGTCGTAGCAATATATTTTTTTGTAACTTTTCTCACCATACGATGAAATAAAGTTTAGCACACTATCACCAGTGTATGCGCCTACATCAACAAACACTTCATCTTTGCAAGTTGGTAGTATATCAAGGTCAAAATACTGTTTAAAAAGAAAATTTTGTGCATTTTGCAAATTTGCGAAGTCAAAATTGTAATAATTGTTTAAAATTGCATATAAAACATATTTGGAACGATAATCGCACAAATGTTCATATAGCCATATATAATCTTGATAATTATTTTTAAAAACTTTTGCTTTTTGGTAAAAACTCTCGAAATTTTCATTTTCTGAATCTATTTTTCCCCAGTATTGAAATTTACTAAAAAAATCCTCTACTGACTTTTGCGTGAGAAGAGGAATATTTTTAAATCCTTTTACCATGTGGGCATAGAGATCATATAGGTCAATTTTTTGCCAAGAATAAACAAGTTCATAAAATTTTTCATCAATATAATTCATATTATATGTTATATGAAAATTGATACCTATTTGTTACAAAAACAAGTTTAAAAGCAAAAAAATATGTTAAATTTAGTGTTTTTTGCATGAATTGATATAATTTCTTATTTTATACTTTGCCTTAAGATTTTTTCTAATTCGCTACATTTTTGTTTGTCCATATCGGGAGTTGATTGTAATCTATAGGGGATATTCAGTTTTTCGTATTTACTTTTTGCCATGCTGTGATATGGTAAAAGTTCTACTTTTTCTACATTTTTTATATTTTTTATATAATTTGCGAGTTTTTGAATGTGTGGTATGTCATCGTTGATATTTGGTACAATTACTTGCCTTAACCAAAGTTTTTTATTCTTTTTTTGGCAAAGAGAAAGAAATTTATTAAAATTTTCTGGCGTTTTACCACAAATTTTTATGTATTCATCTTCATCTACGGCTTTTATATCCAAAATTACCAAATCTATGTAGTCAAGCAGTTCATCAAAATCACCACAAGATGCACCAGATGTGTCAAGGGCAGTATGAATTTTGTGTTCTTTTAGTAGTTTCGCACATTCAAGCACAAATTGTGATTGTGATAGTGGTTCTCCACCACTAAAAGTTACACCACCACTTTCGCCATAGTACATACCAAATTGTCGATATAGTTTTAATACATCATCACTTGTTACTGTTTGAGTATAATTTTTAAGTTCCCAAGTTTCTGGGTTATGACAATATAAACACCTTAGTGGACAGCCTGCCAAAAATAAGACAAGTCTCATTCCGGGTCCGTCAACAAGTCCCATTGTTTCTATATCTGTTAAATATCCTAAAATGTTATCTTTTTTCATGGAATGTTCTTGCAATGACTTCCTCCTGATGTGCACGGTCCAATTTGTTAAAGTTTACAGCATATCCCGATACTCTAATTGTTAGGTTAGGGTATTTGTAAGGATTGTTCATTGCATCAATTAAAAGTTCTCTGTTTAAAACATTTACATTTATATGTTGTGCACCTTGTACAAAATAGCCATCTAAGATATTAACTAGGTTTGTTATTTGCTCTTTTTCATCGTGACCAAGTGCTGATGGTATTATTGAGAATGTGTTTGAAACACCATCTTGACAACAATTTTCAAAAGGTATCTTTGCAACTGAGTTAAGTGACCTTAATGCTCCACTGCAATCTCTTCCATGCATTGGGTTTGCTCCCGGTGCAAAGGCTTCTCCGGCTTTTCGACCATCAGGAGTACTACCAGTTTTTAGTCCATACATAACATTTGATGTTATTGTAAGTAAAGATAGTGTTGCATGGGCGTTTTTGTAGAGTTTATGACTATTTAGATAGTTGAAAAATTCTTGGACAAGTTCTACTGCCAAATCGTCAACACGCTTATCGTCGTTGCCATACTTTGGAAATTCGCCGTCAACATTAAAGCCAATTGCAATATTTTGGTCATTGTATATTGGCTTTACTTTTGCGTATTTAATAGCAGACAAAGAGTCAACAGCACAAGAAAAGCCTGCTATACCAAAAGCCATAAGTCTTTCAACATGAGTGTCGTGAAGTGCCATTTGACTTGCTTCGTATGCATATTTGTCGTGCATATAGTGTATTATGTTGTTTGCATCTACATAAATTTTAGCAATTTTTTGTAGCATCTTACTATAACTTTTTCTTACTGTGTCATAATCTAAAACTTCGCTATTTATTTTGTCAAAACCATCAATTACAAGGGCACCACTTAATTCATCATAGCCACCATTTATTGCATAAAGAAGTGATTTTGCAAGATTGCATCTCGCTCCAAAAAACTGCATTTGTTTGCCTTCTTTCATTGAAGAAACGCAACATGAAATTGCATAGTCATGGCCATAAAGTGGACGCATAACATCATCGCCTTCGTATTGAATAGAATCGGTGCGAATAGAAATTTTTGAAGCATATTTTTTAAATCCGATAGGTAAATTCTTTGACCAAAGTACAGTTAAATTTGGCTCAGCACTTGGGTCAAGATTTTCCAATGTATGCAAAAACCTAAAAGAAGATTTTGTTACTAGACTATGTTCGTCATTTAGCATACCAGCCAAACTTTCTGTAACCCAAGTTGGATCTCCTGCAAAAAGTTCATCATATTCGGGTGTGCGAAGGTGACGAATAAGTCTTAACTTAATAACAAACTGGTCAATTAGTTCTTGTGCTTGACTTTCTGTTAATGTGCCGTTTTTCAAATCTCTTTCAATATATATATCAAAAAATGTAGCATCTCTGCCCATGCTGGTTGCTGCGCCGTTGTTTTCTTTTGCGCCAGCAAGGTATCCAAAATATGACCACTGTATTGCCTCTTTTGCATTTTGTGCTGGGTTAGAAATGTCATATCCATAACTTTTTGCCATCTCTTTTATTTGGTTCAAAGCGCGTATTTGTTCACTAACTTCTTCACGAAGGCGAATGTTTTCTTCCAAATTGTCTTCGTCAAGAAAATCGTCTTGAAGGTCTTTTTGTTTTTCCAAAATCAATCTATCAATTCCATAGAGTGCAATTCGTCTATAATCGCCAATAATTCTGCCTCTACCATAACCATCAGGAAGCCCTGTCAAAAGTCCATTTTTTCTTGCACGCCTTATTATTGGGGTGTAGGCATCAAAAACGCCGTCATTATGTGTTTTTCGGTATGTTACAAAATGCTTTTGCACTTCTGGATTAAGTTTGTATCCGTGTGCTTCAAGTGCTTTCAATGCAATTTTTGTTCCACCATACATATTGACTATTCTTTTAAGTGGGGCATCTGTTTGTAAACCTACAATAACTTCGTTGTCCTTATCAATGTAGCCCGGTTTAAAAGCAGTGATTCCGCTAAGTATGTTTGTTTCAACATCTAAACAGCCACCTTTCTTTGTTTCTTCTTTTAAAAGTTCTTTGCATCTATCCCAAACAAGAGAAGTTTTTTTGCTTATTGGGGCAAGGAAATTCTCATCTCCTTTATATTCAGTATAGTTTTGGTCTATAAAGGAACTTACATCAATATTTTCTTTCCAGTCATCTCCTTTAAAGCCTTGCCATTGTTTTACATCATTTTCCATATTCGTCTCACTCCTTTGTTTTAAATTTTTGTTGATAATGGTGTTATTGTATAACAAAAAAAAAATTATTCAAAAAAAAATGTGAAATTCTTTGATATATTTTTTTTGTTAGGTAAAATGTTATTGTGAAAGTAAAAATTTTAAATAGAAGTGCTTTAAAGTGGATAGCACTAATCACTATGTTTATCGACCATATTGGAGCAGTTATTGGACAGCAAGCATTTTATGATGTTGGTCTTTTATGGTTTTACTTTGTTTTAAGAAGTGTAGGGAGGTTGTCTTTTCCTATATTCGCTTTTTTTATTGCAGAGGGCTGGTACTACACGCACAATAGAAAAAAGTATGTTCTTTTACTTTTAGTTTTTGCTATTATTTCTCAGCCAATATACTATTTTGCTCTAAACCAAAACTTGTTTGACTTTAATATATTGTTTACCTTTTTGATATCAATTCTTGTAATGCAAATCATCGACCTGTCACGAAAAAATCCGAACTTTTCGTTCATGTACTATACCTTTATTGTTTCCATAGGTGTGATAGTTTTTGCCTTGTCACTTATGCGTATGCCAATTTCTTATGGAGTATATGGTGTGTTTTTGCCTGTAGTATTTTATTGTTTAAATCATGGTGATTCGAGATACTCAAAACTATTCATGTGGATACTTGCGCTTGTGTTAATGCTACTTTACTGGCTACTTAGGTTTTTAGTTTTAGATATGTCTAGTTTTTCTAGTTATATTGATTTATTTGCAATATTGGCTTTGGGGCTATTGCTTTTATATAACGGAGAAAAGGGGAAAGGTGCACCAAAATACTTGTTCTATGTTTTTTATCCTGCACACATTTTGGTTTTGTTTATTCTAAAACTGATAATATTTTAAACTTTTATATGTCAAGTATTTGTTTTTGTGTGGGTTTAATTGTCCTTTTTCTAAATAAACACAAGAAACACATAACTAATAATATAGTCGCAAAAATCAAGTAGTATATCTTATAGAACACAAACATACTAGCAAACAACAGAAATATTGCAGATAAAAAATATGACTTGGCTCGTTTTTTATCAAGGGCAATATTTAAAAATTGTTTAAATGTCATCTTTTGCTTGTCACATATTTTTGTTATTTTAGGGTATATCTCATATTTTTTTAAAAGCAGTAGATAGGTTTGTTGTTTGTCTAAAATCAAAACTTCTATATTTAAAGTTTCAATAAATTTTTGAATATCATTTGCGTATTTGTTTGTGCAAATAACAAGTCTTTTAATTTTTTCATGTTTTGTTTGATTATAACAGTCTATCACATCATCAATGGAGAGTTCTCGGTACAAAAATAAAGGATATAATGCTATGTTAGTTGTAGGGTGCGAAATTAAAATGTATTTACTCTTTTTGGTACATTCATAATTTTTTTTGCATAAATTATAGAAAAAATCAGTAGTGTATTTTTTATCACAATATATAAAGGTGTTAGTGTATTGATTTATTTTTTCTTGTTCTTCTTTTTTTATATTTGATTTAGCCTGTTTTTTGTTTGTAAAAACTTGATATAATGTTTCAATTACTACTAATAAAATAATTGAGAATAAAAGACTTAGCCAAAAATTTTCTATGGAATATTTTATCCATACAAAGACAATTAAAAAAATTATAAATAGTCTAAAAAATGTGTTTAGTACTTTAAAAATGGAAAAATTTTTCATATAAAATATATAGACACATTTTTATAAAATTAAACGATTTGCAAAAGTATAAAATATATGATATTATAAAATGTGGAGTTTAACTTATGGAATATGATATTGATGAAGTAGCGAAAAATATGTCCATTTATTTAGTTGAAAATGGTGCTACCAATGTAATAATTATAGATGTTGAAAAAAAGACCAAAGTAGCAAAACGCATTGTGCTTGCAACAGCAAAAAATTCTCAGGCTGCAAAGACAATGGCACTTGGTTTAAAAGAAAGTTTTTCTAACCAAATAATTTGTATGCACAGTGATGGGCTTTTTAAAGGTGACTGGATTGTGCTTGATTATAAAGATATTTTGGTGCATATATTTACAAAAGACACAAGAAACAAATTCAATCTTGAAAAGTTATACAAAGATTCAAAAAATTATATTTCTGCTATGGATATAGAAAAGAGTGCTAAAAAGGAATAAAATAGGGTATTGACTTTAAGTGCTTTGTATTGTATAATTTGGTGAAAATAAGGAGGCAAATTCTATGGCAAAGATGCGTAAAAGAACGAAAGTATCTTTGATATTATTGGCAGTTATGGGCGTGTGCGTTGCTGTCGCAGCAGGTGCTATTGGTCTTGGTGCAGTAGCATTGTTTTCACAACTAGTCGCTGCAGATATAGCAATACTTAGTGCAGGTGTTGCTGCTTGTGCAGGTATCGCAGCAGGTTCGTTTGCTATTTCTGGATTGGTTACAAGAAAAAAATCATTGAGAAAGAGTGCTGAGAGTGTTGCACAAATGGCTACTGTTGGACAAAGAGATATGTCAAAAAACCATTCACTTGTAAAAGTTCGTGATAACTCATTAAAAGCAGCAAAGAATTTTGTAAAGAGTTCTTATAAACTTAGCAAGTTTGGTATCTCTCCAATAACACATGAGAGAGTACACTATGGTCAAAACAAAGACCAATTAAAACTCGACGGAAGAAAATATGTTTATGGTCTTATGAATGAGTTTTATGCACAAAATGGTAAAACAGGAAAAGCAAGAAAGTTTGATAAGAAAAAACAAAATCTTGACAGAAAACTTTCTAAGTTAGAAGATGTTTCTGCACTTGCTCCAAAATATCATGTTTCTGCTGAATTTTTTAACCCTGTAACATCACTTTGGGAAAAAGATGAACGCTCTAGTGTTTACTTCAACAATGAAGAAACTGCGAAAGTTGCTAAGAAACTCTTTGATGACACAACATTTGAAAGATATAGTGATGCAAATAAAAAGCGTGGAGCAACAACTGTTACAATTAGGTCTCGTGGCAACAGTCAAGTAAAAGAAGTTAATGCTTCATGTAACGCAGTTGAACTTGTTGACTCAATGGAAGCACTTGCACTTATGGATTATGCAATGTCTGCACAAAAGACAGGAATCAGTGGTTACCCAATTATAGTTGAGACACAAGAGTATAAACTAGATGGCTCAAAGAAGGGCAAAGCAGAAGTTATGCAAATAAAAAATGAAGAAGAACTCAAAAGAAGAGTATACGACCTTAATGTTAAATATGGAAAATCAAACACAAATACCTATACACAAAAAAGGAATGCAGATATAACACCTTATACATTTAATTAACTATAATAAAAATTTAAAAAGTACCCGAAGTTTGGGTACTTTTTTTATTTGAATTTACATGGGTTTAGGCAAGACTTGTAAAAATCATTGACCAAAATTATTTTTTATGACTATAATATATAACTATGAAATTAGTAGTTGATGGATTTTCAATTTTTGGACTTGAAATAAAGTTTTACGGCATAATTATTGCTTTAGCAATGGTGCTAGGTGTTTATGTCGCTTGTAAACTTGCAAAGTATAGAAATTTGAAAAGTGATGATATTATTTTGTTAGCACTTTATGTGTTACCTTTATCTATTATTGGTGCAAGACTATATTATGTAATTTTTAGTGGTCATTCATATACATTTTGGGAAATATTTGAAATATGGAATGGTGGCATGGCTATCTATGGTGGAGTAATCGGTGGCGCAATAGGTGTTGTTTTGTATTGTGCTATTCATAAGAAAAACTTTATTGATATTGCCGACATAGCCGTTGTTGCGTTGATACTTGGTCAGGGAATAGGCAGAATAGGTTGTTATTTTTCAAGTTGTTGTTATGGTATTGAAGTCACCAATCCAGCATTTATGTGGTTTCCTTTGTCAACAAAAATTGATGGAGTGTGGCATCTTAGTACTTTCTTCTATGAAAGTCTTTGTGACTTTGTAATATTCTTCGTATTTTTATGGCTATTTAAAAACAAAGTAAAAACTCGTGGCGTTATGATGTCTTTGTATTTAATTTGCTATGGTGCCGTTAGATGTATTATTGAAACATTCCGTGGCGATAGTTTGTATATAGGCTCAATGAAGGTTTCTCAACTTTTAAGTCTAATTTTAATGATAGCAGGTATAATTTTACTCATTGTTATTTACACTAAAAAAAGAAAAGACAATGAAAGTAAATATTTTATTAAAAATAATTGATGTTCTTTTGATTGGGTTATATGTAACTTTAATATTTTTCCCAGCATTTCAAAAGATTTGGTTTTCAACGGCACTTGTTTTCGTTGCAATTTCATTGCTTCTTAGAAGTGCCTTTTTTGTGCAAGATTCAAAATTATGGCTTGGAAGTTTTTTCATGCTATGTGGTGTGTTTGGAGTATACAAAACTTTTTATGGAATAAACCTTTCTGTTATTTATCCTATTTATATTTTAATTTTTGGACTTGCTTCTTTTATTGTTTTTGTCATATTTCGTCAAAATATTCACTTAAAAGTGTTTGTAATATGCTCTCTTGAAGTGTTATTATTAGGTGTATATAAGTTTGCATATGTCAGTTTATGGGAGTTTATTTTCCTACAAGTTGCATTACTGCTTTTTGTTTCTTTAAACATGGCAAGAAGGGCAAACATAAATACTAGGAGCAACTAATTATGAACTTTTCATCATCTAAAAATGGTTATAACAAAAAAGAAGTTGATTTATTCATTGAAGACTTAAATCACCACATCGCCGAACTTGAAACTAAAAATAACATGCTTGAGCAAAAATTAGATAGATATCTTGGTAAAGATAAGGAAATAGATGACAAAAATCGCAGTATTTCCATTGCACTAACGGCCGCCGTTGAAAAGGCAAGACAAATTGAGCGAAGTTCAAGAAATGTTTATAAATTAAAAATACAACAACTTGGCTTGTTATATGAAAAATGGGAAAAACTATTAAATGTCATATTAGAAAAATATCCTCAAATAGAAGAAGTTGAAAATGTAAACAAACTTTTGACCGAGTTTAAAAATAACATAAAAAATACATTAAAAGAAGACTATAAGTTGTATTCTATCACATCACCTGTTCGTAGCGATAGTGATACCATAAAGTCACTTATTGGAAAACTTGATACATACTCAAAAAATCAAACTGCACGCACAGTCAAAGTAGAAAGAAAACAACTTCCAAAAGATATGCTTGCTTCGCAAACTGAACTTTCAAGAATAGAGGACAAAGCCCCACTTATTAAACCTATATATGAAGGAGAACCTGATAGCAATAACGAGTTTGATAATTTGGCTGATAAATTTTTAAGTGAAGATAGTGAACCAAACAACGCATATGCAAATATAATTACATCTAAGGTAAGGGCTGTGCCTGATGTCAATGAAAGTGGTTTTGATTTAAAAGAAGCAATAAACCCAAAAGAAGACCTAGATGAAATAATGCAAGCATTTGATTTTTACAATGATAAAAACAAGAAATAGTCGTTAGACTATTTTTTTGACAAAATGCAAAAAATTGTATATACTACAAATAATTATGATTAAGAAAATATATTTTATAAATATTTATTGGGTAATGTATCTGATTGCAGTTATATTTTTTGGCTGCTCTTTGTTGTTTGCATTTTACCCTAATTTAAGTTTTGAGCAGACCATCGCTGCTTGGTCAATTCCAACCAAAACACCGTCTGGAATGAAAATCGCTGGCGATACATATTATGTGACAAACGAAAATGAGTTTTTATATTCAATGAATAGAAATTCGTCAATAATCATTGAACTTATGAACAATATAGATTTAAGTGGGAAAACTCTAACCCCGTTTGATAGGTCTTATTCTCTTACCATAAATGGCAATGGCTACACAATTATGGGGGTAGATATAGACGCAAGTGAATCAAAGGTTGGACTTATTGGCGAGACTTCAAGCACTTTGGAAATATACAATCTTAATTTGCAAGTAGATATTGACCACAAATATAGTTCTTCAAGAAGTTATGTTGGTGGATTCGTTGGTAGAAGTACTTCTACTCTTATAATTAGTGGTTGCACAGTTTCAGGGTCAATAACTGACACCGATACATCTAAATATAATTATATTGGTGGGTTTGTCGGTGAAAGTTACAGTTCAGTCACAGTTGAAAATTGTATAAATTACAGTGATATAAGTGTAAAAGGAAGTTCTGCAGCCGGTGGAATAATTGGTCGTGCAGACCATTCATCTTCAACAATTTCTCAATGTGCAAATTTCGGGGATATTAGTAGTACTAATTATTATGCTGCAGGGCTTATCGGATTAAGTTATTCAACCAAAACTTTATCAAATTGTTTTAATTGTGGTGACATTTCTTCTAATAATTATGGTGCAGGGGGATTAGTTGGATATCTTAGCGAAGATATAACAATTCAAAATTGTTACAATACGGGGGATATATCTGTCGGAGATTCTTCAAGTATTGGTGGGTTAGTTGCCTATGCATATAGCACTAACACGATAAAATATTGCTACAGTACTGGTACATTATCAAGTGATAAAAAAAGTAAAACTACCTCAAATAGTTCGTCTAAGCAGATTGCACAATATGAATATTCAAATAAAGATGATGATTCAATGGAACGTTTTTGGCCGGATAGTCAAGATTTATCGAAATTTCCAACTTCAGAAACATATAATGGAGGAAGTAACTCAATTTTGACATTTGGTGTTAAAAAGGTAACCACCACAACTTCAGGTTTTATTCCTTCACTTTGTGGGGGCAAGGCTCCTAAATGTACAAGTAGTTATTGCTACCAATCATCAAATACAAATTATGATTTAATGAAAATAGATGTTGTGTTCGCATTTAACGACACACAACATAACCTTGGAACTTTCACAATATCTTCTGATAAGAAAATATCTGTAGACGATAAACGAAATGATGTTTTTAGAACTAATGAATCGGATATTGAGGACACATATAATGTAACACTTGATGAAAATGATATGGTGATGTGTATTGCTTCTTATACTATCAATGTTTTTGGAGATGATGTGGCTAATTTAATAAGCAAAGGTATAATAACTTTTCCTAGCAATGCACTATATGGTAGTAGCAGAGACAGTTTACAGGCTGTTTATCCAAATGCTATTACATGTACGATATCTGGAAGCAGTGTAACACTTACCCCTTGGTTAATGTATAATGTTCATACTAAAAACTATAAGGTTACTTATAGAAATTGCAAAGATACAACAAAAGTATTGACTTTGTCTTTACCTAGCGTTACAACAACATTCTCTGGAACAAAGTTATCTAGTAAGTCAGACATAAAAAATAAAAGCAGTTACTTAGGCTCTGCATATGTTACAAATTCAAACATAAACAATGGCTATCCTGTTTTAAAGGAATTTTATTGGATGTATTCATGATTTCTTTTTAAGATAAAAGTTTAGTCCAACCATTGACGAAACTATAATGGTGATAGGTATCAAGAACAACCAACCAAGATTAGTTGGGGCACTTGGCAGTATTGCTTGTGCGATGAAAGCATGAATAATAATATAGACAAATGTCATTATAGAACCATAAATATCAAATTTGGTAAATTTAAATTTAGGGCGCTCATGCTTTTTGAGCGCTCTTATTATTTCAAAAGACATATAAATAACAAAATCTATTAAAAGAATAGCACATACCATAAACCAAATGTGATATGGAAAATCAATATTTATTCCAACACTTTTTAAAAAATTACAATAAAAACTATATGCAAAATTGTAGTTGGAGCATGCTCCGGCAAGTGAAGCAATATTTCCAACCATCAAAAGTCCAAGTGCATTATACCAAATGTGTTCTGCTCTTACTTCAAAATGCTTTGTTATAAGTAAATACAAAGGCGAAACTATTAAAATTATGTGTGTTAATATGGTTTGTGAATTTTTAAAATTCCAAATTGTAAAGAATGGGTCAATAAATTCAGGATAGACAAAAGTCATAACCGCACCGAAAATACCTATACCAAAAGTTATGTTGTATAAAATATCGAGAAATTTATTGGTTTTTTTCACGAAGCAAGACATAATAAGCAATGTAACATTTGTCCACACCATCATTGTACACATATGGAAGTTGATGCGATACCATACATTAAAAATATCACCATATTCCAAATGCCTTAAATAATACCAAAGTATTCGTCCTAGTTCCAAAACTGTTAAGGTAACGGCAAGACAAATTTTTGCAATAAAAATTGCTTTTTTATTTTTCTTAGGTAGGGCTATTAACAATATTGAACCTATAACTATTACAATACCAAAGAGTATCAGTTTGCCTTCTGTGCTAAACCAATCAATATGATATTTTGGAAAATCTTCAAAACTAAACATACAATTAATACTATATATCACTATTGTTTATATTGTCAAAGCAATTAAATACTTTGGACTATTTTAATGTATTCAATTAACACTATGCGCATTTACTTGCATTATTTTTAAATATATCTTATAATCATTATACTATTATATACTATTCATCATGTTAGAAACAATTATAGGAGCAAGCAGTATGGAAAAAACTAAGAAAAAAATTGTATACTATATTGCTTATGCCATTGTTGTGGTTATATTTTTAATGCATATTGGTTTTTGTTTTGGTTCAATAAATTTAGAATCGACACAAGCAATATGGTCAGTTCCAACAAATTTGCCAAGTGGTATGAGACATAGTGGTTCAACATACTATGCAACCACACCACAGGAGTTTTTGTACGCAATAAGTAGACCGTCTAGTATAACAATAGAACTTGCTGATAACATAGATTTTAGTGACAATATATATCCAACGATAACAAAAACAACATCAGTTACAATAAATGGCAACGGTTATACCATCCTTGGAGTGGACATAAATAGTGCAAGTAGGATGGGTTTAATAAGTGAAACATCAGCAAGTGTGACAATAAATAATGTAAATATGGAAGTGGATATTGATTATAAATCATCTACGGAAAGTAGATTAGGTGGTTTCGTAGGATATGCCAGTAGTACAGTGACAATAAACAATTGTACAGTGAATGGAGATATAGATGTTACAAATAGTGCAACTCATTATGTTGGCGGGTTTGTAGGGTATAGTTCAAACACAGTTAGTATAAAAAATAGTATAAATTACGCAGATATAAATACAGATGGAGCAACTCGGGTTGGTGGGATTGTGGGTTATGCAAGTTCAACATCAACAACACTCTCAGTGTGTGCCAATTTTGGGGATATAGAAGGTGAAACGGGATATGTCGGCGGGCTTATAGGTCATTCGCAAGGTAACAAAGAAATATCTAAATGTTTCAATTCTGGGAACATCACTGGCACCACAGGAAGAATAGGTGGACTTGTGGGTTATACCACAAATAGTTTTACAATAAGCGGTTGCTACAGCACTGGCGACGTAACAGTGGGAAACACTAATTCTATCGGTGGACTTGTAGGTAATGCTGGTTCAAAACTTACAATAAATAATTGCTATAGTAGCGGAAGTCTTACCTCGACTTCTTCTGGTAGCGTTAATTACTCAAATGACACCAATGCAAAGACAATTGGCAAATATACAGTTTTCAATGAATTGTATGATGCGTATACTCATCTCGGTGATGCAAATGATATTCCATTATCATCATCTCAATCACTATTTCCAGAATCAATACCATTTAATGGTGGAGATCAATCCGGCACAGGTTCAGGGGATGTTCCAATCTACTATGATCCGCCCGACTACACTTACGATAGAGTAAATGCAGAAATAGTTGTTAAAAAAATTAGTATGGCTACTTCTATCTCTGCACCAAGTTTAATAGGCACTGGAAGTACTTCTTCGTGCACTAATTCATTTTATTATTTGACTGAGCCAAATACGAGTAATATTAGTGGTAATTTGTGTACTATTGATGTGGGAATAAAAATGAACAATAAAATAACTTCTTTAACAACTTTTACCGTTAATATGAATAAAAAAATAAGTGTTGATTCAAGTGATAAGCGAATTCCGGAAAGAATGATTTTATACAGTTCTGGAGTTCGTGAATCATATGAATTTGAGAAGTCAAATATCAGTATTTTTGAAAAAATTCCAACAGATTATTATCAGTATTATGTTAAAAATTTTAGGCTTCCCATGGGCACATCCAGGAATTTTTCAGTTGAAGTTACAACAGTTGGTAATACTTTTACTGTGTATCGTCAGTATTATGAAGATGGTGCAAGTTCTGGCAATTATTTTTGGATTTATGGGGTTAAGCCAACTATTAGCGGAAATAAATTAAAAATTACTCCAATGCTCGCTTTTGATATATCCTCGGCTGTACAAACAGTGGGGAATATTACGGTTTATGCTGGTACTTATATTTCTACTGAAGATAAAAATCAGTCTTATTCATTAGATTTGTCGAACTTACAACCTACAGGAATTGGAACCAGAGTTTCTACAAAATCTGATTTAAAAAACAAAAGTCTTGGTTCAAATTACTTGACAAATTCAGACATCAACAATGGCTATCCATTCTTAAAAGACTTCTATTGAATATATATGTAGCATATTTTGTAAATTTTTAGGAAAAAAATAAAAAAAGTATAAAAAAGTTATTGACAAGGTAAGATTAGGTGTGCTAGTATAAATGCGTTATCTGCCTAAGAGGTGGATATGAACCATGAAAACTAAATATAAGTAACAGCAAAGGTTAAATGTTGAGAAAGTTAAACGACCAAAAGTCAATAACAAAAGAAACAAATTAACGAGTTACAAAACTTATACGAGTC
>CALWPE010000030.1 GCA_944383345.1 uncultured Clostridia bacterium
CAACTTGAAGCACAAGATATATCCATTGTTGTGACATAATCACTATTGCTGTTTCTAAAACTACCGCCAAAAGCCACACAAGCCAGTTTTCTTTGTATCTAAAGAATAATAGTACGCCATTTGCAACACCAAGTGCCGTAACACAAGCATCCAAATATGCAATTATCTGTTCAATAAGTACACTGCTATAAAAATCTGTTTCAGGGCCATAGGCTGCTACTAAATAACCTACAACAAGTGTCCACACTAAGCAGACAATACTAATTGTCAAGAGACCTTTCCAGTTTAGTTTACGAACAACTGTATATGTATTTTTGTTTTTATCGGTATGTTTACCCCAATTTATGAAACTTATAATGTGCATCGGAACCCAAAACAGTATAACGGAAGCAAGGTATGCAAAACGTGTCCAAAGTATCAAGAACACTGCAATTTCTGTTGCATCAACAATAAGATATAGCGCTGCCCACCATTTATTTTGCTTGGAAGCCAAAAGTTCACTTATAAGCGTCACTACAACATCTATGACATATAATATCATTATAATTATGCCACTTATGCCATTGGTTTCTTCCTCTGGAAATAAAAATAAAAACAAAACACTAAAAAACGAGAGTGACAATAGCCATATCCACTCATATGTTGTAAAATAATGCAATAACTTACTAAATTTACTTTGTTTTTTCTCTATATTTTCCACAAGGTGACATTATAGATTTGTAAAAAAACTTTGTCAATATCAAACAATAGACTTTTTTTAAATTATTTGCTAATATACTTGTCGGAGAAAAATATGGAACAATTATATATCAGTAAAAATTTGATTGACATGGCAAAAGAGGCAGAAGAAAAACTAAAACCATATTTTGACTATGCCAAAGATGTTTGTGAATTTAACACACAAAAAGTATTAAATGCTTTTATAAAAAATAAAGTAGCATATCAAGATTTTGTTGAAATTAACGGCTATGGTTTTTTTGATGCTGGTCGTGACAAAGTTGAAAGAGTATTTGCTGATGTTTTTGGTGCAGAAGATGCACTTATTCGCCCACAAATTATGAGCGGTACAAATGCCATTTGGCTTACTTTGTCTGGACTGCTTCATAGCGGTGACACAATGCTTTCCATCTCAGGCACGCCATACGACCCACTTCAACATATTGTTGGAATGATTGGCGATAGTAAACACGCACTCACCAAAAATGGCGTAAAATATGAACAAATTGAACTAAAAAACAACGATTTTGATTATGAAACAATAGAAAACCGAATAAAACAAGGTGGCGTTACACTTGTTGAAATTCAAAGGTCAAGAGGGTACTCTCACCGCCAAGGGCTAACAATTACTCAAATTGAAAAAGTGTGCAAACTAATTAAAGATATAGACAAAGACATTATAATAATGGTGGATAATTGCTATGGCGAAATGGTAGAAAAAAAAGAACCAACAGAAGTTGGTGCTGATGTTGTAGCAGGATCACTTATGCACAATATGGGTGGAGGAATTGCTACATCTGGTGGATATATTATAGGCAAACAAAAACTTATTGAAGAAATTGCCGACAGGTTCACTTCCCCAGGTATAGGCAAAGACCTTGGAGCAAACTATAATCAACATATAAAATTTCTAAAAGGACTATTTTTTGCACCAAAAACGGTATATAGTGCTGTTAAAACTGCAATTTTTTCGAGTTTTATGTTTGAAAAACTAGGCTACAAAGGTATTTCACCAAAATATAACCAAATAAGAAGTGATATAATACAAACATTTGACCTTGAAACTCAGCAAAACTTAGAAAAATTTTGTTTAGGCTTACAGAAAGGGTCACCAGTGGACTCATATGTAACCCCTATTCCCTCAGAGTTTCCAGGGTATCCACACGATGAAATAATGGCAGCGGGGACTTTTACTTTGGGTTCAACAATAGAACTCACCGCAGATGCTCCAGTTGTTGCACCATACACAATTTTTATGCAAGGCGGTGTAATTTATGAGTATGCCAAACTTGGAGTACTGAGTGCATTAAGTGAGTTACAGAAATAAAAAACGACGCAAAACTTACTAATTTACTCAAAGATTTCTCACTCCGCTTAAAATGACAAAAGTGTTTAAAATGACAAAAGTGTTCGAAAGAACAAAGGCGTTCGAAAGGACAAAAGCATTAAAAATGGAAACATTCGAAAGGAAAAAAGTTCAAAAGAACAAAAAAATTCAATATAACAAAATGTTCGAAAAACATAAGAGTTCGAAAGAAAAAGACGAAAGAAAATTCAAGAAAAATTTGAATTGTTCGCTAATTTACAATTCTAATGATATATTTCATCCGTTTGGCAGGAATTGGAAAGTTTTGCTCCGTGACATTTTTATCTACTCTTAGAACTACTCCAATCTCATTTTTTATGCCAACAGGCACTTCAACCTTATCCCCTGCTTTTAGGTCATGAATATCTGATATAAAAAACATTATCTTGCCCAAAACATCAACTTTTGCATAGTCATAAACATTATATTCTTTTGCCGTTCCACCTGAAAGAGAATGAATCATTTATGTGTCCTTTTATGATTATAATGTACAAAAATTTAGTAAAATTGTCAAATAGTAAGCTCTTGATTTGTATCTATGTCATTTTCAACTTGTCTTACATTATTTTTACCCAAAATGTTGTTTAAAAGGTCAAAAATACTTTTGCTTGCCATGTCATCACATTCCACAAATATTTTATTATTCACAAAGTCAATTTTAAAATTTTGGTCGTTGTAGTTAGCTGTATATCTCTGTTTTGTGCGAGTGCTTGTTGTGGTGATTCCCAAAGTTTTAAATTTACTTAGTATTTCATTTGTGTTCAACCCCATTTTGTCAAAATCATCTTTTGTCAAAAGTACATGTACTGGCCTTATCAGTTTTTTGTCATGCCTTACCTTTGGTTCACCTTTATAAATTAAAGAAAACGGTTGAAAGTTTATTCCATCGTTCGACACTTCTCTCAATCTTAACAGTTGCTCGTTCGCTCCACCGATGAATGTGTCTTTGTAATAACGCTTGTTA
>CALWPE010000031.1 GCA_944383345.1 uncultured Clostridia bacterium
TACTTTATCTATATGATAGAATTTAATGTAAACACAATAAACCAAACAGGTGTGGATGTAAGGTTAACTGCACAGTACCAAAAGAACTTAAATTATGAGATATACATAGACACAAAACACACAGAAACATCACCATTTGAAGAAGACGCAAAGTTAAATGCATTCATATATATTTTAGATTACACCACGGCAATAAAAAGTACAGATTTTAAGATTAAACTAAGTATTGAATTGTTATAAAAAATGACGCTAAAGTTTGTGTCATTTTTTTATTTTGGAATTTAAAGTTCTAAAAGAAAGTATTCATGTTAGTAAACAAGAACTTATCATTGAAACAAAAAAAGTGTTTTTTCGTGCTAATTTCTAAACTATTGCAGAGCAAAATTTATTATAATATGCTGTGTAATTATGATAGTATATATAGAAGATGTTTTACTGGAAAATTTTCTTATAACTTTCTTAGTTTTATCGGTTGTATATATGCTTATTGGACAAAAAGGTTCAAAGGTTAGGCATATTTTTTCTAGTATTTTTGGAGCACTTATTGCACTTGTCTATCCACTAATTTATATGTCAAATATATTGCTTATACTTTTGAAATGTGGCGTTGGTTTTATTATTTGCTTAATTGCATATAGAGAAAAAACAAAAAAACAACTACTATTTTACATATTGTTTATGCTTGTTACTGCAGTGTATGGTGGGGTTAATCTTATGATAAGTTTTTGTGTCTATGGAAGTTTTGACCAAGGCAAATTGCCAACCATAATTGTTTTATTTTTATTTATTTTAATTACATATCTATTAAAACAATGTCAAAAAGTTCTCTACAAAAAAAAGAATATATTAAATTTTGTTTATGATGTCGTAATTAAAAATGACGATGTGATAATTAAGACAAAAGCATATTTTGACACAGGCAATGTACTTGTTGACCCAGAAAGTAACAGACCAGTAGCACTTATGGGCTACAAACTTTTTGAAAAATTGTGTAAAGGTTTTAATGTTTCAAACTTTCTAACAAAAAACACAAGTGGACTAAAAAACGGTCACTATATCAATGTCAAAACTGCCACAGGTGAAAATAGTATGCTTGTATTTGATGTAGATTTTTTGGAAATTAAAAAAGCAAAAGAAAGTGTGCAGATACAAAATCCAATATTTGCATTATCAAAAGTAAAAATAACAGGTTTTAGTTGTGATGTAATTTTAAATGCTAATTTTTTATAAGGAGTTGTTATGTTTAAAAAATTATTACTTTTAATAAAAAAATACTTAAATATTTCGCTTTTTGATGAGGTCGACAATATTGTTATGTACATATGTGGAAATGAAACATTGCCAAGCCCACTAGACCCAGAAGAAGAGAATGTTTTACTTGAAGAACTTGCACTTGGTAACAAGAGTGCAAAAGAAAAACTAATTGAACATAATTTAAGACTTGTTGTTTACATTGCAAAAAAATTTGAAAACACAGGACTAAATATTGAAGATTTATTTTCGATAGGTTCCATAGGTCTTATAAAAGCAGTACAAACATACAATTTTGATAAAAAAATTAAACTTGCCACATATGCTTCAAGATGTATTGAAAATGAAATACTTATGCAATTAAGAAAAACTAACAAATTAAAAAATGAAGTTAGTTTAGATGAACCTTTAAACTTAGATAGTGACGGGAACGAATTACTGCTTCAAGATGTTTTGTCAAGCGATGAAAGTATTTCAAAGGATATAGACAAATCAGCCGAAAAACAAATAGTTTGGGGAATAATAGATAAACTAAACCAAAGAGAAAAAACAATTATGATGCTAAGATTTGGTCTTGGTGGTGGCGAAGAAAAAACGCAAAAAGAAGTTGCAGATATAATGGGAATTTCTCAAAGTTACATTTCAAGAATAGAGAAAAAAATTCTTGGTAAAATGAAAAAAGATTTAGAAAAAGTAATATAAAAAAATATTTATAACATAAATATTGTTTCTCTCCTTTATTTATCATAAAAATAATAAAAATATTAAAAAATAAATACCAAAAAATAATAATTTTTACATTATTTTTTAGGTATTTTTTTGTATATTTTTTATTCAACTTGGAAAGCATATAAAAAGCCAAAGGAGATAAAATGGCAAATAGAGTTGCAATATGTGGAGTAGATACTTCCACACTTCCAAAACTTACTAATGAACAACTAATGGAACTTATGAAAAAAGTAAAACAAGGAGATGAACTCGCTCGTGATGAGTTTGTTGTTGCAAACTTAAGATTGGTTTTAAGTGTGGTCCAAAGATTCGCAAACAAAAAAGAAAAGTCAGATGATATGTTCCAAGTAGGTTGCGTAGGGCTATTGAAAGCAATCGACAATTTTGATTTGTCGTTGAATGTTAGATTCTCAACATATGCTGTGCCTATGATTATAGGTGAAATAAGACGCTTTTTGCGTGATAATAATTCAATACGAGTTTCAAGAAGTTTAAGAGATGTCGCATACAGGGCTTTAGGGGCAAGAGAAATGCTTTCAAAAAAACTTGATAGAGAGCCTTCTAATGAAGAAATTGCTAAAGCAATTGGCGAAGATGTACGCCAAGTAAATTTTGCCCTTGATGCAATAAGCGAAACGGTATCACTAAGCGAGCCCGTTTACAGCGATGGAAACGATGCAGTAAGAATTATGGACCAAGTAAGTGACGATAAAAACAGTGAAGAGTCAATGACTGAAAAAATTGCAATTCGAGATGCTG
>CALWPE010000032.1 GCA_944383345.1 uncultured Clostridia bacterium
TTTAGCAATTTTGTATATGATGTACCAGTAGAAGGGGATGAGTATACAATCACTTCTATTGGAGAAAAAGATGCAATGACAGGTTCGGCTTCTAAAGTCTTTAATAGTTCTGTTGAAAAAATTACATTGCCAGATACTATTACAAAAATTGAAGATGACGCTTTTAATAGTTGTTCATCTCTAATAAGCATAAATTTGCCAGAAGGGTTGACGACCATAGGACAAAGTGCATTTTCTGGTTGTGATGCTTTAAGTAGCATAAACATACCTAGCACAGTGACAAACATAGGTAGGTGGGCATTTAATGATTGCTATTCTCTTGTAGAAATATATAATTACTCTAAGTCTTATAATTTTTCTGTTGGTAGTAATTACGATAAAAATAATTATTTAGGAGAATATGCACTGGTTGTTTATTCTCCTGACGCATTGGCAATTAACAAACCAAATACAAGAATTAAAATTTTAGAAGGAGGTATACAGTACTACGATGACGGAGAAGTTTTTGTTGCAATTGGTCCAACAAATAGAGATACCATTGCGACAGTAGAACTTGATGGAAGGACAACGGAGATAAAGAAAAAAGCTTTCTATGAATGTCCAAACCTTAAAGAAGTCGTAACTAACGAAGGTCTTGTAAAAATAGGCGAGGAGGCATTTAGTGTTACTGTGAACAAAAGTTCGTTAGCAAGTGTTGTGATATCAAGTACAGTTAAAACAATAGGATTTGCTGCTTTTGAAGATTGTGAGAATCTTAGAACTTTGTACATTAGATCTCAAGATGTCGCAAATTTAATTACCAATATTATAGGATCTGCTGGTTACCTCGCTAGATATATGCAGGCTGGTGACAAGTTACATTTAAAAACAGGGCTAACTCCGGGAGAATACATCAGTGGGGCATATACAAAGGGAGAAACTGTTACAGTCGATAATGTGCAGTACGATGTCTATACAAAGAATAAATAAAAATCTCGCCGAAAGTGATAATTTATTTCACTTCTACGGCGATTTTTTTATTATAAGTTATTGTTAAATATTACAATCACAAAACTGGTAAAGGTATATATTTTTTTCATTTTCAAATACTAGATGTATGATAGATGATAAAGAAATGCTGATATTATCATTTGTTTTAAGTCAGTGTGGGACAAGTTACAAAGTCATTGATATTGATGACTTTGAAAGTTTTTTTAGAAAAAAATATCCTAAAAAAAAGTTAAATGTTATTCAAATGCTGGAACATTTAGATAGTCTTGGGTATATAGATATTAAATTTAGTGATGAAAGTAAATGTTGTCTTTGTGCAACCAAAAATGCACAAAATTTATTTGAAGAAAAGAAAAATAGCAAAAAAACAACTAAAAAAATCAAAATTGAAGTCATTATATTTGCATTTTTTGTATTTTTGTTTGCATTTATCGGTGCATTTTTGGGTACACTTTTTTATAGATTTTTGGTGTAGTGGATTATGCTTGATAAAAAGGAGAAACTTGTTCTTTTGTATCTTAGTGAGATATGTCATGATAAAAAGACATATCTTATTCCCACACAAGATATTGCACAGTATGTGTCAAGAAAATTTGTAATTTCGCTTTCCGAACTTGAAGACATAATGATTTCACTTTCAAAAGATAATTACTTAGATTTTGTTGTCTCCGACAGCAAAAAAGGTTATTATTATTGTGTAAATTTAAAAAATAAAGGATTGACCTTTAAAAAAGACCTAAAAAAACAACACAAAGAACTTTTATGGCTTGTTGCGAGAACAATTATTTTGACTATAGTGAGTTTTGTTTTGGGACTTTTATTAAAAGTTATTTTTAAGCGATAATGGAACAGAGAAAATTTGAACTTGTATCTAAATTTAAACCAGCAGGCGACCAACAACAAGCAATAGACAAACTTGTTGAAAATTTTGAAATGGGCGAAAAATCTCAGATACTTTTAGGGGTTACGGGCAGTGGTAAAACTTTCACCATGGCAAATGTTATTGCAAAACTTAACCGACCTACACTTGTAATTGCACACAACAAAACACTTGCTGCGCAACTTTGCAACGAACTTAGGGAGTTCTTCCCAAATAACAGAGTTGAGTTTTTTGTTAGTTATTATGACTACTATCAACCAGAAGCATACATTGTAACAACCGACACATATATTGAAAAAGATATGTCTGTAAATGACGAGATAGATAAATTAAGAAATAGTGCAACTGCATCACTTATGGAGAGAAGTGACACCATTGTTGTTGCGTCTGTTTCGTGTATTTATGGACTAGGTAGCCCAGAAGAGTATTTTAGAATGCAAGTTTCTATTCGTGTAGGGGACACCGTTAGCAGAGATGAGGTTATAGACAAACTTGTGCAAATTCAGTATGTACGAAGTGATATAGATTTTCACCGTTCAACATTTAGAGCCAAAGGCGATGTTTTGGAAGTTTTCCCCGCAGGCAATAGTGAGCATGCTATAAGAATAGAATTTTTTGGTGATGAAGTTGATAGGATATGTGAATTTGATGTAACAACAGGCAATGTTATTTCAGATTTAAAACACATAGCGATTTTTCCTGCAACCCACTATGCAGTTGGAAGTGACAAACTTAAACTTGCTTTAAGTCAAATTGAGCATGACCGAGATGAAAGAGTGGAGTATTTTAAATCTTTGGACAAACTGATTGAAGCGCAAAGGATAAAAGAAAGGACAAGTTACGATGTCGAGATGATGCGAGAAGTTGGCTATACAAGTGGTATAGAAAACTATTCTAGGTATTTCGACGGTAGAAGTCCGGGCGAGCCACCTTTTACACTTATGGACTATTTTCCAAAAGGCTTTGTAACATTTATTGATGAAAGTCATATGACAATCCCACAAATACGAGCAATGTACAACGGTGATAGGGCAAGAAAGACAAGCCTTGTTGAATATGGTTTTAGATTGCCATCGGCATATGATAACAGACCATTAAAATTTGATGAATTTGAAAAGCGTCTTGGACAGGTTATGTTTGTATCTGCAACCCCCGGGGTTTATGAAAAAGAGCACGCAAGTGACATTGTAGAGCAACTCATTAGGCCAACAGGGTTACTTGACCCATTTATTGAAGTGCGAAAAACTGCAGGGCAGATAGAAGATGTTATAAACGAAATAAAGAAGGTGACTGCAAAAAATAACAGAGTACTTATTACCACACTTACCAAAAAAATGGCAGAAAACCTAACAGAGTTTTTAAGTGAGAGAAAAATCAAAGTAAGATATCTTCATAGTGAAATTGACACAATGGAGCGAATAGACATTTTAAATGGACTTCGCCGAGGTGACTTCGATGTTTTGGTAGGTATCAACCTACTTCGTGAGGGGTTGGACTTGCCTGAAGTTGAACTTGTCTGCATACTAGATGCAGATAAAGAAGGCTTTTTGAGAAGTGAAGGTGCTTTAATTCAAACAATAGGTCGTGCTAGTAGAAATAGTGAAGGTAAGGTGATAATGTATGCCGACACCATAACCGACAGTATGAGAAGGGCGATAGACGAAACCATGCGAAGAAGAAAAATTCAAAACGATTATAATATTGCACATGGTATCACACCAAAGACAATTAAAAAGGAGATAAAGAATACACTTGAAATAACCTCTGCTCCAAAAGATAAAAAGAAGAACAAAAAAGATGTTGCAAGTGAGATAGAGCGCTTGAAAGGGCTTATGAATGTTGCAAGTAAACAACTTGATTTTGAAACTGCGATTACACTTCGTGATGAAATAGCAAAACTAAGAAAACAAAATGATATAAGATAAAAATTGTATTTTTGCATAAAAAAACACACATTTTCATATTATTTTTTGAAATTAAAATAAAAAAGGAACTTTACTTTTGTTTGTAGAGTTCCTTTTATTTTTTTGCTAATTTTTTTGCGAGGTTTTTAATTTGTTTATTTTACAATTTCTTTTATACAATTTAGGTAGTTTTCAATATCTTGATTTGTGTTGTATATTTTAGTTAGTTCAAAGTTGTCAAAAATAACATTATATTTTTCACATAATTTTTTTACTTTTTGTAAATCAATTTTTATATATTGCAAGTTGTTAGCAAAATCACAAATAACTGCTTTGTCATCTACTTTTTTTACTGCAACAAAAACAAAATCATAATCATTTAACATAATATCTGAATCTATACAAAAAAAGTTTTCGTTTTCATTGTAAGTTTTATATTCTTGCTTCACATTTTCAAGGCATTTTACAAAATCCAATTTATCACCTCATCGTCTTTTATAATCAATGGTTCAAAAACATTATTGCATTTAAGGTCAATATATTTATTTTTAATAGGTGCAACATTTACTTTTGCATTGCATTTTTTTATAAAAAACTGCATTAGTTTATAAAAAAGTGTTCCATCTTCAAAATTTATTTTATTATAGTTTACAAAATCAATTTCTTCTGCGTTAGAATAGTGTGTTGTGTCGGTGTAAAGTTGTGCTTCATAACTTGCAGTATGCAAATGTGGTGTTCTAACTTTTCTTATATCTTGCAAATTTTTACAAGGTACATTATTTTTAAAATAATTCAAGTGTGGATTTCCAATAGAATCAAGTCGAAGTAAAGAAAACCATGTTTTTCCACCAACATAGGCGTCAAGTTTTATTTGAAAGTCCATAGGCGCAGTATTTTTTATTGGGTGGTACTCAACTGCCAATAAAAAAAGCATTTTCTTATCTTTATATTTTCCAACCAAAAATACGCTGTGGTAAATTTTACCAAGGCTAGAACAAGTTTTTTGTGAAGATATTTGTATCTTAGGCATATTAAGCATAATTTTTATATCTTCATTTTTAAAAGGCAATTTATATTCTTGTAGGCGATGTACAGATATTGGACCTATATCATCTATTTTAGTAAAATCATAGTTAGAAGGTAAAAAGTAATTATTTAAAACATCTAAAAGTCCATTTTCTTTTAGGGTGGATATAACATTTTGTTTTGTCTTTGCTGAATTTTCATATAGGTTTAAAATTGTTTTTTGTTTTCTAAGAACACGGTCTAATTTTTCGTCTACTAATTGCTTTTTATTTTTATATTTCTCCATTTAATTATCCCTCTAATACAGGACTAATTGTGAAACTATTTTCGTCATTAGTAAGTTCTCTACCAAGTCTGTTATATTTAAGATATGGATTTTCAACTGTTCTTTTGTGTGTTGCGTAAAATCTGTTTCTTCCTTCATTCATCTGTGCTTTATCATCATCATTAAAATGTGTGTCTGTTCCAAAGTTTAACAACAAGTGCATTTTATCTACAACAGTATCTGCTATATAATCAAATAATCGCATTTCATCTTTATTACGATTTTCTGTTGTACTTTTTGTCATTTCATAGCCATCTATTTTTATATTGTATTTTAAAAGTTGATTGTTTAAAAGTTGCAATTTTACAAGTCCTGTCCAATCACTATAAATACCTTTTGCGTGCATTATATCAGTTTGTGAAAATAGACCATGTTCAAATTCGGTTTTGTTATTTAGTTTTTTAGTTATTTTATTTTGAATTACTGGGTTAAGTGATGAAATATCAACATTTTTAAACATTTTTACGGGTATTTTTGCAAACTTTTTAAAAGAAAGTGTTTGTGGGTGAGCATAACAAATTGTCGCACAGTCGCCAAGCATTGGTTTTAAGTCAAATATACTAAATCTTCCATAATAACCAAAATCTTCAATATATTCAAATGTTTTAGGATATAATCTTTCAATAGCCCTTTCAATTTCTTCATAACCATTAGATGATATTTTTCCGCAAGAACGCAAATATTCAACTGTTTTTGCCATGAATGCATCTCTTATTTTAAATAAGTTGTCTAATAGGGCACAATCACAGTAAAGACTCATCGGAATATTTACACCATACAACTCAATAAGTTTGTTTCTTGCCGCTAAAATTTGCTTCCCAACATTTACTGCTTTGTTTTTTTTAACAGTTATTTTTTTGTGAGCAAGTGATGAGTACATAAGTG
>CALWPE010000033.1 GCA_944383345.1 uncultured Clostridia bacterium
TTAAGTACAGAGTAACCAAAGGTGTTATAAATATTTGTATAATGTTTAAAAAAGAAATTGGCTATTTGTTTTATTAAATAAATAGGGAGAGAGTTGTCACCACGATTATATCTATACTTAACATACAAATTTTGAAACTTGTCAATAACAAAACCATAAACAAGTTCAAACAATGAAAATAATGGCATTGCCAAACGCTCATCGCCAGTACTTTCAATATGGACAATATCAAGCAAATCACGAGCGTCAGCACCCCAACTTTCAGGTCGTTGTTCATCTGTAATCACTTTTACAAAAGGGAAATAGTCTACTGTTGCTGAGTGCCTAACCATTTTAAGCCAGTCATTAAAACCGTCGTTTTTTTGATTAGTAACATCTTCATTCTTTTTTAGTTCTTTAAGTTCAAGGTTATTTTTTCGTTCTTTGCCAATCTCTGTTATATTCACGACACCAAATTCAAAACTATCTTTATTGACATTGTCCGCAATAAGTTTTTTACCAAGTCGCAGACTATCGAAGTCCAAAATATGTGAGTGTCTTGAAAAACTATCTATAAGTCTACTATCTCGCTTGAAGAAATCTTCATTCCAAATAGGAAAATTACCAATATCATCAATTAAATTGTCTACACGAATTGAGTAGTTTGACAATATCAAACTACTTTGAACTATGTAAATAAAGTATAATTGAGAATATGTTTCCAGCACATCCCAAATATTAGTCATTTTGAGTTTGTCATCATACCAAACACCGTAGAGTGTAAATTCGTAATCAAAGATAAAATTTTTAAAGTTATACCCAAACAACTTTTTTAAGTGCCTTAAACAAGATTTTTTAACTGCGATATCTTGCTTTTGAATACTCCAAAAATATTCAATATGCTGAATAAACTTTCTGCAAGTCGCCAAATTATATATCAGGTGGCTATCTATTGCTTGTTTTAAAGTATTTTCTAAGTTTACCCACGGGAAATTTGGAAACTTCAAATCATTCAAAAGTAGTTTTTCAAATGCTTTATCTCTAAACATACACTCTTGACTAAGTGACATATCTGTAATAATCGTTGTTTTCTTTTTGCCCATTGTTCCACAAACCATAAGCACAATAGGGCGTTCATTTATAAAACCACAATTCCTACGCTCAAAATGATACAGTCTTGCATAACCAATTTTTCTACACATTTTGCATACAATCGCACAAATTATTAAAAGCCAAACTGGAAGTGGCACAGTGGCAAACATAACACTCAAATCACAGAACAATTTATAAATTTGTATATAAATACTTGAAATATCAAATGACAAAACAAAGTACAAATAAAATGCAATAAATTCAATTATTATTGAAAATATATTAAAATTAAAAGCAAAGATAACTAGCCATATTGTAATAAAATGTGAATTTTTCAAATACTGCAAAAATGTTAAACTCCAATTTTTTATAGGCATTACAACACTAGACAAAAATTTTTTATAGCACTTCAAAGATTTTGTATCTTTGTTGTAATCATTGTTTTGTACAGTCATATATCTACGAAAATAAACATACAATAGCAAAACAACAGGCACTCCAACAAGAAGTAGTATTTTAAAAAAAGATAACAAAGCATTCCCTAAAAAATTAAAATATGCTTGTAAATTGTTTAGTGTAAAAAATGTATTCCAATAATTTGACCAAGCAAGTGTAAATTCTTCCCAAGTTGCAGGCAAATTCAAAAATGGCGTAAATGGTATAGAACTAAGATTTGTTACAGTAATATCTATGTTGGTATCAATACCAAACAATGAACAAAAATAATATTTTATACTATTCCAAAGGTCAACAAAACTTTCACCAATTCGAACAAATGCACTAGGGAAGAACACTGCTGAAATAACTAACAAACACGCTGTAATAACAAGACATATATAAAATCTATAATCAATGCTTTTTATCTTTTCCCAAACTTTCATAACAACACCTATTTACCAATAGTGAATATAAAATAACCAACAACAAGCAAAACAAATATACCTAAAAGAACCTTTAAAACTAACTTAAACTTTTTCATACTTTGCCTTTACAAAAACGGTGCAACTTTTCTTTTTTACTCTCATCATACTTTTTAAAAAGTCTTCTACCTTTTAAAAACCCATTTAAAAAACTTGCAGTTTCTTTTTCATTTTTTAAATTTACAAACTCTTTCTCAGAATAACCGTCAAAGTATGAAGAACCAGTTATTCCAACACCAAAGCCTTTATAATATACTCGTTTTTCTTTTAAAGAGTATTGTTTCTTAGATTTTGCCATTTTTACTCCTAATTATTTAAAAACTTTGTTAAAAACATTGACTTTTATTTTAAAATAAATATACTAATTATGAAGTCAGTTTGATATACGCTTCAAGCGTTCGATAACTGACTTTTTTTATTTCCATTTTCCTTTTTTGACTTTTTTAACTTTCAATCTATCATAAGGATGAAATTGCCAATTTTTCTTTACATCACCAAATGCATTAACATTATCTTGGTAACGCCTAGTCATAAGATAAACATCTTTTGAACTTTTAGGGTTTGGATGTTTTGACAATTTTACATTCTTTATAACCAAACCTTTACCATTCTTTTTTATTTTTCGATAAGGCTTAGTCGATAATAATAAATTATGCTTTATATCGCCAGTAGACTTATAGATATAACTATAATGCTTACGCT
>CALWPE010000034.1 GCA_944383345.1 uncultured Clostridia bacterium
TTTTACCATATATATTTGCCTTAGTTATAGTTGGATTGGTCAATGTATTTGTTGTATTCTCTATTAAGTTTGTTAAATCAAGCAACGCACTGATTGTTGCACTAGAATAATTTTTTACTTCAAATACCAAATAAAATGCATGTGATGTTGGAACTTGAGAGTCTTGTATGTAACCTCCATAGTTTATACTAAACTTTTCACTTGCAGTGAGTGTATTCTCGGTGCTTACACCATTACCCATAGTGGAATAGTTATTCAAATCTCCAACTTTAACAACATCTTGTGGAAGTGGCTTACTTTCGCTTAAACTATTTTGTAATTGATACATTTTTGAATTTATTAATGCTTCTTCACTTTGCTCTAATGGTAAATTTAGTGCATAAAGTGATGTTGTTACATCTGTGTAAAGCGAATTTACTTCATAGTTTATTGTACCACAGAGTGAATAACTTATTTGCCTTGCGCTATATACTCCAAAAACAAGTAATGCCGTTGAAATACAACATATCAATACTGCTATTAAATATTTTATCGGTTTTTTCATAACACACTTCCTTTGTTATAACAATTTAGTTTGAAAAGTCCATTGTCAAACATTTTTTAATATTTTTTTAAAATTTTTGCTTAAAATTTCTATTTTCTTTGGCATTTAAGAGGGGACAAAGTACTTTACCTTTAGTATATACGAAAAATACTCGTAAAATCAATTTTTTTACGAGTATTTTTTAATTGTTATATTAAAAATTTTTTATTATTTGTAACAATAATTTCAACAATTAAAATAACATTTTTTTATTAGAATTATTGGCTTTTAAATGTCAATTCACCATCAATGCAATCAATAATGACTGAGCCTGTTGAATTTATTTGTCCAAGCAGTATTTTTTCAGCGATTCTATCCTCTACTTCTTGTTGAATATATCGTTTTAGTGGTCTTGCGCCGAACTGAAGGTTTGTTCCACTTTTTACAATATAATCAAGTGCTCGTGCAGTGAGTTTAAGTTCTAAGCCACTCTTTGTAAGGCGTTTATTTATGTTTGAAATCATTATTGTAGCAATCTTGACAAGGTCGTTTTCATTTAATGGTTTAAATACACATATTACATCTATTCTGTTTAAAAACTCGGGTTTTAGTTTTTTTCTTAGTGCTTGAAAGTAAACTTCCTTGATTTCATCTTCATCATCATTCTCGTTATAACCCAAATGACGATTATTCATTTCTTCACTACCTATGTTACTTGTCATAATGATTATTGTGTTTTTGAAACTTACAGTTCTGCCCTGACTATCTGTTAGTCTACCATCGTCAAGAACTTGAAGTAAGGAATTGAATATATCTGGGTGTGCTTTTTCAACTTCATCAAACAAAACTACGCTATAAGGTCTGCGCCTAACCTGTTCTGTTAGTTGTCCACCTTCGTCAAACCCAACATAGCCCGGAGGAGCACCAATCAATTTTGAAACACTATGAGGCTCCATATATTCGCTCATATCAATTCTTATTATGTTGTTTTCATCGTCAAACATTGCTTCTGCTATTGCTTTGCACAATTCGGTTTTGCCCACACCTGTTGGACCTAAAAACAAAAATGAGCCTATTGTTCGTTTATTGTCGTTTAGTCCTACCCTTGACCTTCTTATTGCCTTTGCTACGGCATTTACTGCTTCGTCTTGTCCAACAACTCGTTTGTGAAGTATGTTCTCTAGGTTTATAAGTTTTTCTCTCTCTGTTTCTGTTATTTTTGTAACAGGAATACCTGTCCACTTGGAAACAACTTCTGCTATTTCGTTTGCACCTATTGAGTTTGAGTTGGAATTAGATGTTCGATTAAAATTTTCATTTAACACTTTGAGTTCGTTTTCCAAATCAATTATTTGTGATTGGATTTTTGCTGCTTTTTCGTAATTGCGTTGTATACTTGCCTCATCTCTATTTGCAGAGAGTTGTTTTATTTTTTCTTCCTTTTCTCTTATTGCGTTTGGTTTTAAGTTGAAACTAACCTTTGCTCTACTACTTGCCTCATCAATTAGGTCAATGGCTTTATCTGGTAAACTTCTATCCATAATATATCTATCAGATAGTGTTGCTGCTGCCTCTATTGCTTCATCTGTTATTGTTACCTTATGAAATGCCTCATAGGAATCTTTTAAGCCTTTTAATATTTGAATGGTCTGTTCCACTGTTGGTGAGTTGACCATTATAGGTTGGAATCTACGCTCTAGGGCTTTATCACTTTCGATAAATTTTGCATATTCGTCGGTTGTTGTCGCCCCAATAGTTTGGAGTTCGCCACGAGCAAGATATGGTTTTAGCATATCTTTTGGGCTTGTTTCGCCTTTTTCACTACCAGCCTGTGCAAGTGTGTGAATTTCGTCTATAAATACAATTATATTTTTACTAGCAATTATCGTTTCTATGGTGTCCTTTAACTTCTCTTCCATGCTTCCACGATATTTTGTGCCTGCCATAAGTCCACCTATTTCAAGAGAATAAATTATTTTATCTCTTAAAAGTTCAGGAACATTACCACTTACAATTGCTTGTGCAAGACCTTCAACAATAGCAGTTTTGCCCACTCCTGCTTCACCTATTAAAATTGGGTTATTCTTTGTCTTTCTGCATAATATTTCAATAATGCGCTCAATTTCCTCTTCTCTTCCTATTATTGGATCTATTTTGCCTTGTCGTGCCTTTAAAGTAACATCATAACCCATATCAAGCAATTTTTCCGGAAGTGATGTTCGCATTGCGTCTTGTGGAAGGTCGGAAGAAAATTCATTATTACCTTGCAAAAACACAACGAGTTTAGATTTTAACTCAGTTAGATTAGCACGAAAATATGATGTTATTAACCTAACAGCAAAACAATTTGGACTTGACAAAAGAGCAAACAAAAGATGTTCTGGTCCAACAAAATTATGTCCTAATTGCATTGCAACTTGTTTTGCCATACTTATTATCTCTTTGCTTCTTGGGGTTAGTTCTACATCAACATTTGCAAAAACGCCTTGGTTATTGTCATCAAAAATTTCAAGCAAACCTTCGCTGGTGATACCATATTCTTTTAAAATTTTTGATGCCATACATTCCTTGACACTGCATAGCCCATACAAAATATGCTCTGTGCCAACTTGATTTCCACCATATTTTAATGCAATCTTACCTGCATTTTTTATTACCTTTTCCAAACTGTCAGATGCTGGATTTTGCACTTTTTTTAAACTCCTTTAATCAATTTATTTTCTAAATTCTCAGACAAAAATTTTGCCCTGAATATGCTTTGCTCTAATAAGTTTAAGTCCAACGAATAGTAGTCCATAAGATGTGCCGGCTGTATTTGTGCATATAATTCGTCAATAATTTTGGGACTTTTAAACTTTACAAGTCCCATTACAACTCCAAATCTTAGTTTTGAAAGTTGCATAATTGCTTCTTCAAGTGTCATCATATATGAATTGGTCAACAAACCATATGCACGATAACACATATCAAGTATAACATTTTTATTCACCTGTTTTAAAGTTTTTCGTGCTTGATTTTCCATTTCTATTATTTTTGACACATTTTTTGTAACTAAATCTATTATTTCTTCTTCACTTAGACCTAAAGTGTATCTATTGGATATTTGGTAAAAATAGCCTTCACACGCAGAGTCTTCTCCAAAAAGTCCACGAACTACCAATCCATTTTGTGATAATGTTTCAACAAGTTGTTTCATAACACCATTAAAAGATAAGGCTGGTAAAAACAGCATAACAGATGCCCTCATGCCTGTGCCTACATTTGTTGGGCAAGATGTCAAAAAACCTAATTCCTTTGAATATGCCATATCAATTTTGTCTAAAATTTTGTCATCTATTTCACTAAGTTTTAAATAACACTTTTTTAAATCAAATTCATTCATTATACATTGCAGTCTAAGATGGTCCTCTTCATTTATCATGACTGTTATTTGATTATCTGCAGATTTAGCATATCCCGATATATCCTTATTGTCAATTAGTTCTTTGCTTATGGTGTGGTTCTCTAAAAGCATTAAACATGCATTTGGGTCCATATGTTTTAGTCTTCTAAATTCATAATCATCACCAAGAATAGCAAAAATTGCTTTTGAAACACTTGTAGCAGATTCTAAATCACTAAGTTTGTTTGGAAAAGGCAGGTCATGAAAATTTCTAGCAAGTCTAATTCGAACAGACATAACTACTGGTTCAATCATGTGCGTTCTCCTTTTAATTGCCTAAGTTTACTTGAAAGCCTGTTTACTTGCAATAAATCAGAATTAGAAATTGCCTGTTCCAACAGTTTCTCTGTTTCTTCTATCTCTTGTTTTATCTCAAACCTTTTTGGAACTTTTGCCATATTCTTTAAATCTTTTTGCACGCCATGAAGCGCTTGCTTTATGATTGGATAAAATTCTATATAGCAATATTCACAACCAACATAACTTGACGCAATAAAATCTTTAAGTGTTGTTCCACAATTATGACAATATTGATTTTTTACTTGAAACTCAGGGTTCACAGAAAGTTCATCTTTTCTAACCAATAAAGAACGACATTGTTGACAAAGATATTTTTGTACAACAGTATCACCTACCTTTATTTGACAATACGATGTTGCGTTTCTTTCCTGACAATTCTCACATAACATATGTATAATTTTAATTTATAGTTGATAACATGTCAATAATTTGCAAAAACTTGTTGCAAATAATATTTTGATATGGTAATATATCAAAGTTGATAATATGCTGGTGTGGCGAAATGGCAGACGCACGGGACTCAAAATCCCGCGAGGGCAACTTCATGTGGGTTCGACTCCCACCACCAGCACCATTTTTTTATTTAGATATTTTTGCGGGATTTTGAGCCCCTACGGGACATCAACTCCTGTCGGAGCCAGACCGCTATTGCCTTCGCAATAGCTCCCGGCTTTGGCTAAAAACAACCTCAC
>CALWPE010000035.1 GCA_944383345.1 uncultured Clostridia bacterium
AACTGGTATTTTTTGTATTTTATGTGTGTTTAAGTAAGTTTTTTGTGTAAACTCAACATACTTTTTTGATATTACTTTTATATTTTAAATAGATATCTTTTTGACTTCTGCGTTGTCAAAAGTTGCATAATTTTTTAACTCATCTTTTTCAAGACTAAGTCTTGTGCCAATCTTTTCAATATAACTTGCAATCATTCCATGTGTAACAACTAAAATTTTTTCATCTTTATAGTTGTTTCTTAAAAAGTTTAAGAAATCAATAGTCCTTTCATATATATGCTCATATGTTTCAACACCACTACTCTCTTTATTCTGGTTTATTAGATATCTTTGCTCGTCTGTTAAATTACCTTTTTTCTTGCCAGTAAAAATACCCTCATCAACCTCCAAAAGTCTATCATCACGAATAACTTTTGCTTTATGGTATTTATTCATAATATTTGTTGTCTGCATTGTTCGCATAAGTGGTGATGCAAAAATAATATCAAATTTTGTGTCTTTGTACTTTGTTGCTTGGTTTTCAGCTTGCGATTTACCAAATTTACTCAAACGGTTTTGTGACCTACCTTGACAAATGCGTTTTTCATTCCAAACAGTTTTTCCGTGTCGCATTACATAAATTTCCATAGTTACCTCTTCATCTTGTGTATTTTAAGTAGTATAACATATAAATATGAAAAAAGCATTTTAAAAGATATATTTATACACAATATTTTTTAAAAAATTTCTTCAATGCAAAAATAGCATCTTGCTAAGTATAAATACTTTACCTAACACAAACTTTTAAAGTATACATTTACAAACAGTTGATTAAATATTCAACTATTGATTGGGCGTTCCAATCTTTTAAGTCTTTAAAGATTATTTGTCCCAAAAATAGTCTAACTGGTATTTGGCTGTACGTTATACCTTTAAAATGTATAAATATTATTTATAAGCGATAGTTTTTCTTTTAAAAGTGTGTAAAGTGTTTGCTCGAAATGAAAAGCGTCTTTTAGGTCGACAACTTCTTTTAAGTATTGTCTTCTTTTCTCGACTGATATATTTGTTAGGTTTGCTCTAATAAGTATATTCTTAGGGGTATGCTCAAAAGCAACAAATTCAATCATTTGCACATCGTATGACATACTTTTTAATAAGTTACATCTTATTATATCTGTAAAATCTGATGCTATTCTTTCTTTGACAAGTCCATATCTTGTGATTATTGGTAAAGATGTTGAAGAAATTTGTTTATTTACTTCGTGTTGACAACAAGGAACAGAAAATATCATTTTGACATTCCAATTTATTGCATTATAAAGCGCGTAGTCTGTTGCAGTGTCGCAAGCATGCAATGTTATGACCATATCCACATTCATTTTGGGCTTGTAACCATTTATATCACCAAGTTCAAAACTTAAATTTTTGTATCCGTACTTAGTCGCTGTTTCGTTACATTTTTTTATTACATCTGCTTTTAAGTCGAGCCCAACCATTGTTATATCTATGTTTTTAATAAATTTGAAGTAGTAGTAAACAACAAATGTTAAATAGGATTTGCCACAACCAAAATCAATTATGTTTATCTTTTTTAAATTGCTATCTTTAATATAGTCGTCAATTAGTTCAATGAATCTATTGATTTGTTTATACTTATCATACATAGGTTTTATAATTTTGCCATCTTGTGTGTAAATGCCCATATCAATTAGTGGCTGAATAATCTCGCCTTCTTTAAAAATGTAGTTTTTTACCCTGTTGTTGTTTGATGTTAATTGCAATTTACTTTTATTTTTATTTTTTAGCAAAAACATTTTCCCAGATTTTGAAAATTTTATCATATACTCAAAATCTTGTGAGAAAATGTTGTATTGTTTATATTCTTCTACATATTCACAGACACTATCAACAATATTTTGTGTAGGAATATTTTTTGTAAATGATTGTTTTGCTGTAAAAGCATTTTCCATAAAATGATTTAATTTGTTTTCAATAACAATTTTTTATACTTAACATCCTTTTTTATTGGATTGCTAATAACAATTTTGGCTATTTTATCTTCATCAAATATTTTACTTAGTGCATTTTTAAACTGTTCTTTATTTGTTTTCATATATTGCTCCAAACATACTTTTTAATTATTTTTGCATTTTTTCTATTTATAAAGCTAATACACAAAAGCACAACTTTTCAACTTAAAAAATAGAATAAAAATGCTTTTCGTATTCACGGCTCATATTATTCATAAAACATAATTATGTCAAGTATTTTGTATATACTATAATGAAAGCATTAAAATATTTCGACAAACCTTTAAAATAGTTGATTTTTAAAACAAACTATGCAATTATATACTTAAAAAAGGAGATATCCATGAAAAGATTTTTAAAAGTAATGTCTTTTATGCTAATTGTTGCTTCAATGTCAGTTACTCTTTGGGCTTGTGGTGAAAACGAAAATACTGTTCCCGAAGATACCACAGTGTATACAGTAACAGCAGATGAATCAGACTTTTACGATGTTGACGGACAAACAACAAAAGCATCTGCAGGAATGGAAGCATATGTTAAAATTACACCAGAATTTGACGCAGTTGTTATTGATAAAGTTTTATACAATGGACAACAATGTACAAAAAGTACAGTAGAAGAAAACAAATACACATTCACGATGCCAAGTAAAAATGTTGAAATTACCGTTGAATATTCTTTTGTGGATAATACAACAGACAACTTCTTAACTTGGGACAACTCAAATGAAAACACATTTACCGTATTTGTTGAAACACCAGACGATTCTTATTTTGCACAATTTGACGATGGACTTTTGACTGCAAATGTAAGCAAAAATCCAAGTGGCGCAGGAAGTTATTTTACAAGCCACGAAGAAAGAGTTTTTTCTACCAACCAAAATGTAATACCAGATAGTGCAATGAGTGTACAAACAACAACGGCAAGTACAAGCAATAGTGCTAAATCTTTTACAATTAGAATAAATCTCACACAAATAAGTGCAGGCACAACGCAAATAATACTCCTTGTTGACAATGGACATAAATTTGGTGATTCTTCCCTACTTGTTGCAACAGTAAATGTTGTAAATAAGTAACAAAAAAGAGTGATTAATATTAGACATTTTAAAATGACAAAAAAACAACTCTACAAACTTGTAGAGTTTTTTTATAATAGATATAGTTTTTATATCATGATAATTTTTTTTGCTAAAAATATTGATTTTTCTTTTATCAATGTTATACTAAAGCCAATAAGGAGGTTTATGTATAACAAAAAAAATAAACATGAGTAATAACAAATCTAAAAGCCAAAAATTTAGAGTATTGACAAGTGTTTTTTCTCTTGGTCTTGCTTTAGGACTTGGAGTAACATTAACAGCGTGTAAAACAAATAATCCACCAACGACTCCAACTATTTTAGTAGAAAATGTATCAGCACTTGTTGATGATTATTATCAAGACACAAAAAGTTTTTTGGACAATGAAGTTTTGGAAGATGTTGTTAAATTTTCAACAACAACTTATGATGAA
>CALWPE010000036.1 GCA_944383345.1 uncultured Clostridia bacterium
TTAGTTTTTTTTTTGTATATAACATATCTTTCGTTAAAACAACCATTTTGGGCAAATTGCTATATTCTTTTTCCTGTTTGCCCCCCCCCCCCAGTATGTTTGTCAAGCGTTTTTGCATAATTTTTTAAAAAATTTTTAATTATAAATAAAAAAACTCGTTATTTACGAAGTAACGAGTTTAATATTCGCTATATTTTTATTTAATGACAACTTTTCCTTCAAGAAAACTTGAAAAAATACCTTCAAGATTTTTTCCACTTCCATGTGAAAAGCATTTTATTAGTATTGTTGGTGTTGCTATATTGTATATATTTTGGTTGTAATAATACTTAAGTGCTTTCAAAAATGCCTTTTCACCCACTAAATCATAAATGGTAGAAAACATAAGTGTGCCTTTAACATATGTGTTATATACATATTCAGGCTCGGTTGAGAATTTGTTTAAAGGGCGATTCATACTTGTGTCAACACTGCCCAAAACAGATTCATAAACTTTTGCAAAGGTTTTGTATGACTGCGTTGCACTTGAAATCATATCGTTCATATTTCTACCATATTCTTGATGTTTTTCAAAAAAGTAAACTGTACAAAATTCAGTTAGTCCCTCATCTATCCAGCCGTAATCAAATTGGTTATTGCCAACCACACCATACCACCATTGGTGCAAAAGTTCATGGACAATTACAAGTTGGTATGTTGAATAGTCGGTTATATCGTCCGAAATAAGCACCATATTTGGATACTCCATTCCACCATGTACGAAATTTGTTTCTACAACACTTATTTGCGAATATGGATATTCACCAATATTTTGTTCAAAAAATGACATCACCTGCTCGATTAGGTCAACTGTTTTTTTTTTTTCTTCGTCATTATAATAATAATAGTTTATTGTAAGGTCATCGCACACTGCATTTTTTTGCTCAAAATTTTTAGAAAGCACCATACCAAAATCTCGAACACATTTTGCAGTGATGTCTGTTTGTTTTACAAGGTCAAAATTTTGTGTAACTTGATTACCTGTGCTTGCTAGTGTGTAAGTGTTTGGATAAAGTATACTAACATCATAGTCTGCAACGGCAGAGTAAAATGGGTCACCATTAGAGTTGTATAAATCACAAACAAAATCATCATCTTCGTACATACATGCGACTGGGTAAAAATTACATAAATTTACTGCATTTTCACCATAGCCAAGCCTATGATTTATATTAGCAAGTGTAACTACATAAGAAAAGCCAATTAGCACTCTTTCATCTGGGTAAAGTTGTTGAGATAGACTAACACTAACGATATTTTCATCTTCGCCCTCAATTTCAAAATTTGCAGTATCTTCATTTATCAAAACCTCACTAATATCTATTTGTCCATAACTTTCGCCATTTGGATATGCAAGGTCTTTATTTTGCGTGCTGACAACTTTTGCTTTTGCCCCCTCACGAAAGGCATTTGGATACAAGTGGAACTTGACGCATGAAAGTGTGTTATTTGTTGTGTTTATGTAGTCTGTTGTTTGTGATACTGTCAAAGTTTGTGCAACATCATCGTATTTAATATCTATGTCATAAGATGTAAGGTCACTTTTATAGTCAAAAGAATTTGCACAGCCAACAAAGGCAAAGGCACAAAAAACCATAACAAGTAAAAAAGCAATTTTCTTCATATATCCTCTCTGTCTTAAATATTTTTATGTCACTAAAAACAAAACTATGATATTCTTGATAAAAGTAAAAAATTATGATATAGTTTAGCGAAGAGGCAAATATGAGTTTTTGTAGTTTTTCATCACAACTAATTATAGAGAACAAAACAACAATAGATAATTTGTTTATAACATCTTTTATGCCCTATGCACCAAACGAGTGCATAAAGGTTTATTTGTATGGACTTTTTGCATGCACTGTTGCAAATCCATCACACAACACAATACAAGAATTTTCTAAAACTTTAAATATGAGTGAAGAAGATATTGAAAGTGCATTTGTTTATTGGCAAGACCAAGGGCTTGTCCAAATTCTTGATACTATACCTTTTGAAGTAAGATATCTACCTGTTAAAAATTCTACTTTGAAACACCCAAAAATAAAGGACGGAAAATATAATTCCTTTAACCTTGAAGCACAAGAAATTATAACTGGAAGAATGATAACTCCAAACGAATACTATGAATATTACGCCGTTATGGAAAGTTTAAAGATAGAACCAAGTGCACTTATTATGATAATAAAATATTGTGTAGACCTTAAAGGTGACAATGTTGGCTATCCATATATTTTAACAGTTGCAAAAAATTGGGCACAAGAAGGAGTAACAACTGCAAAAGCAGTTGAAGAAAAACTTTTGGGCTATCAAAAAGACAATGAAGACATAGCAATTGTTGCAAAAAGTATGGGTATTAAGCGTGCTCTTGACACATTTGAAAAAGACCTATTTAAAAAATGGCTTGATATGGGATTTTTACCAAATGTAATAAATTATGTGGCAAAAAGTCAAAAAAAATCTAAAAATTCTGTTAATTTTAGGTATTTAGACACTATTTTAGAAAAATATTACACTATGCACCTATTCACAATTTTGGATATTGAACAATATGAAAATGAAAAAACTCACCTTATGGCACTTGCAAAAAATATATGCAAAAATCTTGGTGTCTACTATGAAAATGTTGAACCTGTAGTTGAAAATTACATAAGTGTATGGAAAAGTATGGGTTTTGACGATGACACACTTTTGACAATAAGCAACTATTGTTTTAAAAATTCTGTGCGTACACTTGAATATATGGACAAACAAATATTGAAATTCTTTAAACTAGGCATAGTTTCAAAAGACGCATTAAATACATATTTTAATGACATTTTGGACACCGAAAGTAAAATAAAAGATATTTTAGTAAAACTTGGTACAGATAGAAATGTAAATAACCTTGACCGTGAAATATACGACAACTGGACAAAACTAAACATTGACAAACAACTAATAGATTATGCTATTGAACTTGCAAAAGGACAGCCAAAGGCACTAACCTACGCAAACAAACTAATTTTGTCTTGGGACAAAAACAATATTAAAACAGTACAAGAAGCAAAGAAAAATGCTCCTCAAAAAGTTACAAAGCCCGAAAAACAAAAATATGATAGTCGTGAGTATACAACAGCAGAAATAAATTCATTGTTTACAAATCTTGACGAAGTGGAGATATAAAATGTTAAAGAAACAAATACTTGAATGTGCATTAAATAAAATAAAATTAAGACGCCAAAGTGCAGAGAACTTGGCGTATTCATTTTTTGAAAAAGCAATGCTAGATGAACAGTTTAAAAATAATTTTAAAGACATTAAACAAGCAGAAATAGACAATGCAAAGGCACAAGTTTATGGTGAAGAACCAAAGTATGATTTAAAACAATTAAAAGCCAAACAAAATGAGATTTTAAAGAAACTAAAAATTTCACCAAAGGCAATAATTCCACATTATTCTTGCAACAAATGCCACGATACCGGATATGTAAATGGTGAGATGTGCTCATGCTTAAAACATGAAATAAATTTGATACTATTTGAAAAAAGTGGTTTAAGTGAAAGTAACATAAGTTTTAAAAAATGTGATTTTAGCATTTTTGATGACCCACAAAAAATTAAAAATATTTATGACAAACTAAAAAAATGGTGTGAAAAACAAAATGTATACCAAAATGTAATTTTGATTGGGAAAACAGGAACAGGAAAAACCTATGCAATGCAATGTATGGCAAATAATCTACTAGCAAGTGAATCATTAGTTTACTTTACTTCTGCATTTGAATTAAATGAAAATCTACTAAAATATCATACAACTTTTGATGAAACAAAGAGTGACTATATAAGTTTATTGATTGACCCAGATTACCTTTTTATTGATGATTTAGGTACAGAACCTATACTAAAAAATGTCACAAGAGAAGGGCTTTACAACATAATCTCAGAAAGAATGAGAAAAGGCAAAAAAACAGTAATTTCTTCTAACCTTTCCCCTGACCAGATAAAAGATGTATATGGCGAACGCATATTTTCAAGATTATTTTGTCAAAACACTGCACTTGTAATACATGTAGAAAATAGCGATTTAAGATTAAAAAAATAATTATTTTTTGCTAGATATTATATTTATTAAATTATTTGTAACTGTTTGAAAAAATATTTTGTATTCAAGCAGTTGTTCCTTTGTGCAATTTTTTGAAAGTTGCGTAGAAAAGACTGTTGCAAGAGATATTATTTCTTCAACGCTTTTGTCTTCCATATGTATTGTATATGAAAAATTGTGTTGTTTGTTACCTAGTTTTGTGTTAATATAAATTTGGAGAATAAAAATGGATGATGTTATAGATGACAATAAAAGTATATTTTTAGACCTTGTAAAAAATAATATAAAGCGTGAAGGTATTGATAATTTAATTGAATATTTACTAAAAACAGATTTCTTCACTGCCCCAGCATCAACTAGGTTTCACTCAAATTATGCAGGCGGGCTTTGCAAACATAGTCTTAATGTTTTTGAAAGACTAATTAAACTTTTAAAAATGGAATATGGCGAAAACTGGCAAAACAACTTTTCACTAGAAAGTGCTACCATTGTTGCACTCTTTCATGATATTTGCAAAGTTGACACATATATTGTTGACAAGAAAAATGTAAAACAAAATGGTGTTTGGGTACAAGTTCCATATTACACAACAAACGACAAATTACCATACGGACATGGTGAAAAATCTGTGTACATAATAAATGGCTTTATGCGCCTTACTCGAGAAGAAGCAATGTGCATCAACTGGCACATGGGCGAATATGATATGCGTGCAAAAGGTGGCGTAAGTTTAAGTGATATTTACTACAAATTTCCAAATGCACTTTTAACACATATAGCCGACAATATGGCATCTTACCTAGACGAAACTGTAAATTAAAGGAGAGTAACAAAATGGAACAAATAACAAAAGATTGGACAATCTTAGATGTTGCGAACTACAATGAAGACCTATTAGATATCTTGGCAGGTTTTGGAATGCACTGCTTTACATGCCCACTAAGTCAAATGGAAACACTAGAAGAAGCATGTATGGCACATGGTCTTGACATTGATTTTGTACTAAAAAAATTAAATGAAGAAAAATAAATACAAAAAAATATCTCAAAACGAGATATTTTTTTATTAGTTTGCTGAACCTACTACCTTTTTCTCTGGTTCGGTTGATTGGTCTTTTTCATGAATTATTGTTGGTTTTGCATTTTTGGTTATGCAATCTTCGTCAATAATAATTTTTGAAATCTTTTTGTCGTTTGGTGCATTGTACATAAGTTCTAGCATCTTGCCTTCCATTATTGTCCTTAATCCCCTTGCACCGGTCTTTAATTCCATTGCTTTTTTAGATACTGCCCTTATTGCTGCTGGTTTTATTTCAAGGTCAATATTTTCAATGTCAAACAACTTTTTGTATTGTTTTATAATAGCATTTTTTGGCTTTGTCATTATTTCTACAAGTGCTTGTTCGTTTAAATCACTAAGTCCAACAACAACTGGTAATCTTCCAACAAATTCTGGAATAAGTCCATACTGAATTAAATCTTGTGGTTGAAGTTCTTTAATAAGTTTTGATTTATCCTCAGAAAAGTTTGTTACCTTTGCGTTGAATCCAAGTGATGATTGATTTATTCTTGACTCAACAACTTTATCAAGTCCAACAAATGCACCACCACAAATAAACAATATGTTTGTTGTGTCTATTTGGATATTCTCTTGTTGTGGGTGTTTTCTTCCACCTTGTGGTGGAACAGATGCAATAGTACTTTCCAAAATTTTTAAAAGTGCTTGTTGAACACCTTCACCAGAAACATCTCGTGTTATTGATACATTTTCACCTTTTTTGGCTATTTTGTCTATTTCATCGACATAAACAATACCACGCTCTGCTTTTTTTATGTCATAATCTGCATTTTGAATTAGTTTTAATAGTATGTTTTCAACATCTTCACCAACATATCCTGCTTGTGTTAGTGTTGTAGCATCGGCTGTTGCAAAAGGTACTTTAAGAATTTTTGCAAGTGTATTTGCAAGTAATGTCTTACCGCAACCTGTTGGGCCAACCATTAAGATGTTTGATTTATCAAGTTCTATATAATCATCTTTTTTGGTGTTTTTTGCGTCTGCTAAATAGTTTATTCTTTTGTAATGGTTATAAACTGCGACAGAAAGCACTTTTTTTGCTTCATCTTGTCCAACAATATATTGGTCAAGTTGGTCTTTTATCTCTTGAGGTGTTGGTAGTTCGATAGGTTCAAAATCACTTGATTTGACTGAATCTTTGATTATGTCACGGCATATTTCAACACACTCATCACAAATATAGCAATCACCTGTTGGGTTGGCTATAAGTTTTTTTGCTACACGCTGAGATTTGCCACAAAATGAACAAACCATATCTTCATTATCTTTCATAAATCCCTCCTTCTAGTTTTGTTGTCTTTTTTCTATGACCTCATCAATTAAACCATATTTTTTTGCCTCAGTAGCGTCCATAAAATTATCTCTGTCTGTATCTTCGGCAATTTTTTCAATGTCTTGACCTGTCCTACTAGACAAAATTTGATTTAATTTTGCTCTCTTTTTAAGTATATTCTTTGATGCAATTTCAATGTCACTTGCTTGACCTTGAATCCCATAGCCAAGTGGCTGGTGAATCATTATGTCGCTGTTTGGTAAAGCATAGCGTTTACCTTTTGTTCCACAAGCAAGAAGAACTGCTGCCATAGATGCACAACAACCTATGCAAATAGTACTAACATCACAACTTATATATTTCATTGTGTCGAGAATGGCCATACCTGCTGATATAGAACCACCCGGACTATTGATGTACATTGATATATCTTTTTTAGGGTCTTTGCCTTCAAGATAAATAAGTTGTGCAACAACGACATTTGCTGTTTCATCTGTAATCTCGCCTGTAACGAAAACAATTCTGTCTTCTAAAAGGCGTGAATAAATATCATAAGACCTTTCGCCACGACTGGTTTGGTCTACCACCATTGGTATTAGCATTTTAGTTCTCCTTTATACAATTTTTTATTAGTTTAATGTATTTGAATTTGTTAATAATGACAAAAGTTTTTGCATCAATATATCATTTTGGATATATGCTATGTTTCTATCTCCAAGATTTTTCTTGTATTCTTCCAAACTCTTGCCATATTTTTCTGCTGTTACTGCAAGTTTTTCATCGAGTTCTTTTTCTGTAACATCAAGATTTTCTTGTTTAACTATTGTTTCAAGAACAAGTCTTGTCTTTACAACTTCTTTTGCTTGTTCACGGCGTTCTTCACGAAGTTCTTCTTCTGTTGTGTTTGTCTGCTTTAAATAGTCTTCAAGTTTGTAACCTTGATAACCAAGACGCATTGCAAAATCTTCAATGAAACTATCTAGTTGACGCTCTACAAGAACATCTGGAATTTCTACTTCACTTGATTTTACTATTGTTTCAATCAAATTATTCTCGTCTTCGCGTTTAAGTTTTGCCTGCAAATTTTCTTCCAAGTGTTTCTTTATATCTGCCTTGTAATCTGCGAGAGTTTCAAATTCAGAAACATTTGAAGCAAATTCATCATCAAGTGGTGGCAAAGTTTTTTCTTCAACTTTTTTAACTGTTACATCAAATATTGCGTCTTTGCCTTTAAGGTCTTCACTAAAGTAATCAACTGGGAATGTGACCTTAACATCTTTTTTGTCGCCCTTTTTCAAGCCAACAAGTTGGTCTTCAAACCCTTCAATAAATGTATGAGAACCTAATTTTAGTCTGTAATCTTGTGCAGAGCCGCCTTCAAATGCTTTTTGGTCTGTGTAGCCTGTAAAGTCAATAACTACATAGTCACCTTCTTTGCTTTCACGCTCTACTTCAACATATCTTGCCTGACGCTCACGAGATTGATTAAGTTCTTTTTCAACATCTTCATCGCTAACTGTTCCAGTTGCTTTTTTGAGTGTAAGACCTTTGTACTTACCAAGTTTAACTTCTGGCATAGACTGAACTTCTGCTATAAGAACAATACCATCTTTATCAAACTTATCAATTTTAATTTCTGGGTTTGAAACTGGTTCTATGTCCCTATCACTTGCCAATGCTTCTTGGTATTCATGTGCAAAAAGGTGGTCAAGTGCGTCATCATAAAAAACTGAAGCACCATAATTTTTTTCAATTATTGCGCGTGGGGCTTTGCCTTTACGAAATCCCTCTATATTAAATTTTTCTTTGTTTTCTTCATATGCGTGTTCAACATACTTTTCCCAAGTATCTTTATCTGCTGTGATTGTGATTTGATACTTATTGTTTTCTAATTTTTTAATTGTGTACATTTTTTAATTTCTCCTTAATGTTTACCGATGTATTATACCACAAGGTACAAATATTCCCAAATTTTTGCACCAAATTATTTTAACACATATTGAAATTATTTAAAACAAACAATATGTCTAACTTTGTTAAATTTTTGGTGGTCATAAAGAAAAGCACAAGTATAACACTTGTGCAAGTCTTTAAACAAACTTCATTGCATTACCTAAGAATTACAAGCAATACAACTACAACTGCAGCAGCAACATATGCTACCCACCACCAAACATTGCGTTTGTTTTTGACAAAGTAAAAAGCATATACCATTGTCACAATGTAAGCGATGCACTCACCAACCATCTGAAGTGCTGTAACTGCGCTTGCACTTACATCAACAAGTGCTAAAATCTTTGCAATAAGCAAAGCAACAGCCACAACTACTATACCAATGAAGGCAAGCATGTTCATAAACCTTTTCATAGCCTATATATCTCCTTTATGTACGTCATATAGTATATTTGCTTTCATCAAATTTTGCAACTACTTTTTTTATTTTTCCAAACTTTTAAGCACATTTTCAAAATAGTCTGGTAAATCACAAGTCACCACAATATGCTTTTTTGTCGTTGGCTGAGTAAACTCAAGTTTGTACGCATGAAGCAGTTGACCATTTAGTTTGAACTTGGATTTTTTTCCATAGACATCATCTCCTACAACTGGGTGATGTATGTAACTTGCATGTACACGGATTTGATGAGTCCTTCCAGTTTTTAAGTCAAATTCAACAAGTGTATAGTTATTATATCTTTTTTTAACGGTGTAATTTGTTATTGCAAGTTTCCCTTCGGTATCTGGGCATACTGCCATTTTCTTTCTATCTTTTTTACTTCTTGCAATATGAGTTGTAATTGTCCCAAAGTCATCTTTAAACACCCCATCACAAAGTGCTAAATAACAGCGCTTGCAAGTTTTTTCTTGGATTTGCTTTGATAACGAGATGTGCGCCTTATCATTTTTTGCAATAACCAAAAGCCCTGAGGTATTTTTGTCTAGCCTATGCACAATACCCGGTCTTACCACACCATTTATTGTGCTTAGGTTTTTTATATGATACAAAAGTGCATTTACAAGAGTGTGATTTTCATTTCCACATGCAGGGTGAACAACTAAACCTTGTGGTTTGTTTATTACAGCCAAATCGTCATCTTCATATACAATATCAATGTCAATATCTTCTGGCGATGTGTCTAAATTTTTTACAGGCAAATCGGTATAAGTTATTACATCACCTTTTTCTAGTTTGTAGCCTGACTTTGTCACAACTTTATCTTTAACTTTTACAAGCCCGTCATCAATCATCTTTTTTATGTGGGAACGAGAATATTTTTCAAGTTTTCGTTGCAAGAAAACATCAAGTCTAACATCGTTTTCATCAACTGTTATCATCATTTGTTATCTCCACTTTTTTTTAGATTTTCTTGATTTTATACCAAAGAAATCATCATAAAAGATAAGATAAACCAAAAATAAAATAACACCAATAGTTAAACACGCATCTGCAATATTAAATGTAAAACTAAAAAAACTAAATTTTATAAAATCTCTTACATAGCCTAAAAATAATCTGTCAATTAAATTCCCAATAGCCCCGCCGAGTATCAGCCCCAAACTTACGCAATAAAATATACTTTTGTTTTTATGAAAATAATTATACACAATAAGAAGCGCAATCATAATAAATGAAACAACAATTAAAAGTGTTGTTTGTCCACCCAAAATGCCATACGCAGCCCCAGTGTTATGAATCGACGAAAACTCAAAAAAGCCTTTTATTATGGTTATATCAAACCCATCTGTAATTATCTTAAAAAACAAATCCCAAAACAAACACACCAGCACAACAAGTGTTGTGATGATTCCATAACGGATTTTATAAAAAAATGGTTTGTCTAAAATTTTCATTTATTCTCCATATGACAAAATAAAAAAGTTGTTGCATCACTTTGTTTTATTTTACCGCCAAGTGCATACACAGCACCACAAAAGAAATCTAACGCACGAGTTCTCTCTTTTGACTCAATGTTTTTTATATCAACAAGAACATCTTGACCAGACACAAACTTATCAACCAGTTCTTGAACTTCAACTTGTGAAGCAGGTTCAAAAAGAGTTGGTAATGACATATTCTTTAAATCATACTCTGCAGTCTGTGATTTTTGTTTCAACTGTGGTTTCAATTCCTTATCTTTATTTTGCTTTTTTTCACCCTCAAAACCAAGAGTTTTAAAAAGTCCATTTAAAAATCCCATAAAAAACCTCTATTAAATCAATTTATCTGTAATGTTTGAAAGTACCAAAATCTCTTGTGGAGTAATATTTTTTAATTGTGCTTTTTTAAATTTATTTATTACATTTAAAATAACTTTAAAAACCTTTTCTCCATTCGAAGTTATTGCAATTTTGTATTTTTTTATTCTGCTACCTATTTTTTCAACAAATTCTTGTTTTTTTAATGTTTTTATTGCCCTTGTTGTAATTGCTTTATCATTGTCTACAAATAAATTCAAATCTTTTATTGTTAAATGTCCTTTCGCCTTTAATGCCATTAAATAAACTGCGTGTTGCACAGTTATTTTATATGGTTTTAATTCAATATTTATTTCTTCATTTAATTTTTTAAATATTTTTCTATAAATTAAAAATATTTCGCATATTTTTTTTGAACTTAACATCATTTCTCCGTATTTTACATTTTTTCAAGCGTATTTATTGCAAGTAAATCCATACATTTTTTTAACATTTTTTGTGTATATTTTGTCAATATAATTTTTGAATGTTTTTTTGTTTCATCTTGTTCATACATTATGCTTGATTTTGCGTAGAAAGTATTAAATTCATTTGCAAGTGTATATGCATAATCGCACACATATGAAGGTGCAAATTTATCATAAGCAGTTTTTACAGCATCTAAAAACTTAACAAGACAAAGTGCAAGTTTTCTATCTTCTTTTGACAAACTAAATGAAGTCACATCTTTTTCTACTTTGTTTAATATAGAATTTGCCCTTGTTATTGTGTACAAAATATATGGCCCTGTCTTGCCTTCAAAAGAACAAAATTTATCTACATCAAAAGATAAGTCTTTTGTTCTAAGTACACACAAATCTGCAAATTTTAAAGCAGATATTGCAACAACATTTGAAATGTTCTCTATCTCTTTAGATGAGTAATTGGTTTTTGATGCAGAAACTTTTTCATATGCTTTTGCTTTGACCATTTCCAACAAGTCATCAAGCCCCATCGCCTTGCCGTCACGAGTTTTGTATGGCTTTCCGTCTTTGCCGTTCATTGTACCAAACCCAACAAACTTTAAGTCGATATCTTTTTTCAAAATACCAATTTTCCTTGCACACCTAAAAACTTGTACAAAATGTAGTTCTTGACGATTGTCTACAACATACACTATTTCATCAACATCAAATTCTTTTTCACGCTGAACGATTGTTGCAAGTTCTGTTGTGCTATACAAAACCGAACCTGCCGAATTTAAAAGCATAAACGGTGGAATTTCTGCCTTATCATCGTCTTGACTAACATCGACAATAGTTGCACCATCACTAACTCTTGAATAACCACCATTTATTACATAATCAATGACTTCATCGGTGTATTTTTTACTGTCACTTTCGCCAAGCCAAAGGTCAAAATGTGCATTTAGTTTATCATAATCTTCTTTAATTAGTTTTTTAGATACCGAAATTATATGCTTCCAAAGTGCAACATAACCCCTTCTTCCGTTTTGAAGTTCAAAAGTTATATGTTTAACTTTTTCATATAGTTGCTCGTCCTGTTTTGCCCTTTGACTTATGTTTGGATACATAACTTTAAGTTCTTCCATATCAAAAGGTGGCTCTTTTGGATATTCACCTTGATAGTTTTCATCAAAGTAAACAAGATTAGGGTTTTTCTCCCAAACGGCATAAATAACCATACCCATTTGAAGTCCCCAGTCACCAAGATGCACATCTCCGATGCAGTTATCACCTTCAAAACTCATTATTCGCTTTATACTTTCACCAATATCAGCAGAACGAAGATGTCCAACATGTAGTGGCTTTGCACAGTTTGCACCACCATAGTCTATGAGTACTTTTTTGTTGGTTTTTTCTCTTGGCTTTTCAATAAATTGCATATATTCTTGCAAATAATTAGCAAGATAATTTTCATCAATAAAAAAATTTATGTAGCCCGGATTTGCAACTGTTACATTAGTTATTATTCTATTTTTTGGTAGATGTGCAACAACATCATTTGCAATACTAATTGGTGCTTTATGATATTTTTTTGCAAGAAGAAGTGGTGTTTGACATTGAAAATCTCCAAATTTTTCAATAGCACACTCGTTTACTGATACATCATCATTGTATCCTGCATCACAAAATGCTTGTGTAAATATTTGTTTTAAACTGTCATTTAAAAGTTCCATAAAAACCTCGATAAATATTACAACATAAACTTTATATTTGTCAAACACAAATAAAGGTCAAAAATTTTACACTATCATAATTTAAAAAACAAAAGTGTCAAGACAAACTTGACATATTTTTATTATACAACTCCCCAATTTATTGTAATTTTTCCACCACCATTTACTTTGCTCCAAAGATTGTCCAAAAGCTATGGTTTTTCTTGAACTTGGCAATTAACTGTTATGTCTTTGTTAAAGTTGAATACATAACTTTCAACAACTTCAACGGTTTGTGGAATTGTGAAAGTTGTGATGTTGCAACCAGCAAAACAACTATACCCAAGTTTTGTAAGTTCGCTACAATTAGAAGTATCAACTTCAACAATATTTTAAATTCAAGGAATGTACGACATTCCTTCCTTAAAGTTGCGACAAAATGCTCTCAAGCATTTTCGTTTGGCCCAAAAAAAAGAGAAAAAACAAGCATCATAAAAAAAAGCCCTTTCGGTCTCTAAATACAAAAAATATAAAAATCACCAAAAAGCAAGAAAGACGAGGCTCGGTGTGTCAAGTCCACGCAGGAGTTTAGTTGCCTAAATGACTGTGTGGCTTGGCACACCAGAAACAAAGTATTTCGTAGC
>CALWPE010000037.1 GCA_944383345.1 uncultured Clostridia bacterium
CAATCGGAATTGTGAACATGACAGATAAAGATGAAGTAGATGAAAAAGTAATAGCCATACCTTTTGGTGACCCACAGTACAATTCATATAAGGATATAGGCGAATTGCCAAAGCACATTTTAAACGAACTTGAACATTTTTTAACAGTCTACAAGCAACTGGAAAACAAAAAAGTAAAAGTACTCACCGCTGGCGGTGCCGACACCGCAAAAGATGTAATAAATAAATGTATACAAAAATTTAAAATAGTATTTGGAGGTAAGAAATAATGTTAAATTTTTATTTATGTGAACACTGCAAAAATGTTGCAATTAAACTTGTGGATAAAGGCGTTCCACTTGTTTGTTGTGGCGAAAAAATGACTCTCCTTGTGCCTATGCAAAGTGATGGTGCACTTGAAAAACATCTGCCAGTAGCAACTTTTGACGAAACAAGTGTAAAAGTAAGTGTCGGTGAAGTTTTGCACCCAATGACTGATGAACATTATATTAGTTTTGTTGCTTTAGAGTTAAAAGACGGATATTTGTTAAAGTACCTTTCACCTTCTATGCAGCCTATTGTTACATTTGATGTAAAAAAAGAAGATGTTGTTTCAATTTATGAATATTGTACTATTCATGGACTTTATAAAATAGATTTAAAATAATATGGTGATATATGACACAAATAGAAAATTTTTATGTTTCAATAAATAAAGCATTTATTTTTGCAACAGAAAAACATTCTGGACAATTTAGAAAAGGTACAAAAATACCATACATTGTACACTTGTATGAAGTTATGCAAACTTTAAGAGAAGAACACGCAGATATTACAACAATAGTTGCTGGTATACTTCATGATGCAATAGAAGATACAGATGCTACTTATGATGAAATAAAACAAAACTTTGGCGAAGATGTCGCAATGCTTGTGAAAGTAGATAGTGAAGATAAAAGTCTTCCATATATTGAGCGAAAAAGTTTACATATGAAACAATTAAAAAATGCAGATGAGAGAGCAAAACTTGTAAACTTAGCCGATAAACTTAGCAACTTAAAAAGTATTTATCTTGACACACTTTATATGAGTAACACATTTGATAGATTCAATGGTACAAAAGACGAAATAAAACAATACTACAAAATGGCACTTGATGCCCTAAGTTCGCTAAAATCAAGAAAATCATATAAACAACTAAAAAAATATTACGAACTCACATTTTGCAAAAAATAGTAAATAGTAAAATAAAAGGCAGTATCTAATAGATATTGCCTTTTTTGTATCATAGTTTTAATTTTTGTGCTTTAATAAACTTTAACTAAAAAAACATAAAAAAAGTGTTGACGATTACGACAACACTTCATCATTTTCACTTTCAAACTCGCTTTCATCGTCTGAAATTTTGTTTATAGAAACCTCATACGCAGTGCGATTTATTACTTCACCGTTATCCAACTTCTTTTGATACTCACGAGATTGTATTCTACCAACAAGTGAAACCTTTTTACCTACTTCCAAATTTTTAACAAATCTTGCATTTCTTCCCCATGCAATACATGGCAAATAATCTGATTTGTTGTATGCTCTATTGACTGCAATAAGTACATCACATATCTCACGCTTAAATGGAGTTGTTCTATATGTTGGCGCTTTACAAATATATCCTGTTATTTCGATTATATTTGGATTCATATCTTCGGTGTAATCCATAATTTCACGAACAAAAACAGTGAGCATAAGTTTACTCTTTTGGTCCTCGACTTTGTTATAACTTCTAAATTGACCTTTAATAGCCAGTGTGCTACCAATTTTCATATCTTTTGTAAGGAGTTTATCTGATATAGTTATAGGAATTATATCACATTGCTCGGATAATCTTTTTACTTCAAGTTTAATTTCATAAAATGCTTCTCCAAAACTTTCATGACTAAACTTTGGTTCTGTCAAAATTTTTCCACACAAGAATACCTTGTTATTTGACAATAGTTCGTACTTCATAAATTTTTCTCCTTAATTTTTGAGTTTTTGTACACCTTGTCTGTCTATTTCGTAATTTTCTTTATATACAAGGTCACCAACAGATGTAACGGTGTAGCCCTGTGCTGTAAGCCTATCAAGTACCATTGGCAATGCATCAAGAATATGGTCAGAATTGTTGTGACACAAAATTATTGAACCGTTTTTCACATTGTTTATAATTCTAGTAGTAATTTCTTGTGCACTAATACCCTTCCAATCAAGCGAATCTACACTCCATTGAATAGGTATCAAATTCAACTTTTTGCTAACATTTATAAGTGTATCGTTGTATGCACCATAAGGTGGACGAAATAACTCAACTTTTTTATTGGTGATTTTTTCAATCATTTCAACACAAGTTGAAAGTTCTTTCTCCATAGCATCACTAGATAACTTGGTCATATCTGGGTGTGTGTTTGAGTGCGTGCCAATCTCAAACCCCCTTTCGTCAATTTCCTTCACGATATCGCCATACTTATCAACCCAAAATCCTACCAAGAAAAATGTAGCGTTTGCATCATATTCATCTAGTATATCCATAATACCTTGCGTTTTGTCTGCACCCCACGCTGCATCAAATGAGATTGCAACTTGCTTTTTCTCTGTTTCTACACTGTAAACGGGGACAAGTTTAGCATTGTAGCCAAAGAAAACTTGTGCAGATTTAACACCGTTAAAGGATATTGCAAGTAGTACGGCACATAAAAGTACTACAAGCACAAATCTAATAGATTTTAACTTAACAACACAAAACATTAAAACCTCGCTTTTACTATAACCAATATATACAAAACCACAAATGCGATATTTGTACAAAAGATTATACTTTTGTTATGTAATGTCGAAATATCTATATTCCCCGGGATAAAAATATATGACAACAACATTAAATATGCGATTTCTTAATGTTACAGTATGTAATATAGCACATCGTATAATTTTTTACAAATGTTTTTTTGTTTTTTACAAAAATATTTTTATTTTTTCAAAAGTCTTTTTTATTCTTCAAATCTCGCCTAGTTTACTAAATAATAAAAAAACGAAACCTCTACTATCTATCAAATACGAAAAAAAGAACTTTACTACTTTGTAAAGTTCTTTTATAAATTTAACTATTTATATTTTTGCACTAACAAGTATAAAGCACTTTAGAAAATCCACTCGTCTTCAGACTCGTTTCTTACAGGATGGCTTGCCTTCCTTGATTCAATGGCACGCCTTAGTGCTGGGACATATTTGCACCTTCAACAGAACTTGCAAACTTACAGCACTCAATACTACATTTTTTTGGGTCTTTTATTCTTAATATTAGTGATTGTTTTATTCTTTCTTTTATAGATAATATAGTCTCTCCTTAATAAATTATCATCTTTTAATAGCAATAATCATCACTTTCTCTTGCTTTTGCATTTTGATTTTTAAAATTTATTGCTCTTTTAAACAGGTCTTTATCTATGCCTTTAACTTCCCTAACAAAAAGTTTATAGATATTTACATCGTTACTTTTTATTACAACTTCTTCAAGTTGTTTAATATCGGCATTTTTAACATCTCTTGCAAACCAGCAACACAATTTATAATCCTTACTTTTTTCTACGACATCTTGCAATGTATGTACATCTGCACCTTTAACATTTTTTGCAAACATATAACATAAGT
>CALWPE010000038.1 GCA_944383345.1 uncultured Clostridia bacterium
CCAGCACCATTTTTTTATTTAGATATTTTTGCGGGATTTTGAGCCCCTACGGGACATCAACTCCTGTCGGAGCCAGACCGCTATTGCCTTCGCAATAGCTCCCGGCTTTGGCTAAAAACAACCTCACAGGGTTGTTTTCTTTACGCGTCGCCCCCGCGAGGGCAACTTCATGTGGGTTCGACTCCCACCACCAGCACCATTAAAAATCCCTAAATTCAAGTTATTTAGGGATTTTTATTTATAAAAAAAACAACAACCATAAAATATTTTTTTGCGAATGTATTGAAATGAGTTAAATTTTCAAAATTAAAATTTGTGTCCACTTTGATACAAAAAAATCTAAAGCAAAAATACTTTAGATTTTTTTTTTATTTATTTTTAGGAATATTTATATCTAGGTTCTGGTTTTTGCAATAAAATCAAGAAGTTTAATTTACTTATTTACTTCAACCACACCTATTGCTTCTCGAACCTTTTTAATTGTCTTTTGTGCATACTCTCTTGCCTTCTTTCCACCCTGTTTTAATATCTCATCAACAATTTCTCTATGTTCTTGAAGATAATTATATTTTTCACGCATTGGTGCAAGTGTGGTGTTCATAAGGTCAAATAGTTCTGATTTTGCCTCGCCCCATGAAATACCTTTTTGAAGTTTTTCGGCGAACTCTTCGGTCTGTTGTTTTGTTGCAAAAAGTTTGTAAAGTTTGAAAATTGTGTTATCTAACGACTTTGGTTCATCAGGGGCAGTACTATCTGTAACTATTTTATTTACAAGTTTTCTTAATGTTTTTTCATCTGCAAAAATTGGTATTGTATTCCCATAACTTTTGCTCATTTTTCTTCCATCAAGTCCTACAAGAGCACCAACTCCCTCCGGAACAAGTTCTTCTGGCAATATGAATGTATTCCCAAATCTTTTATTGAAATACGATGCAACATCTCTTGCTATCTCAACATGTTGTTTTTGGTCAACTCCAACTGGAACATAATTTGCATCCATGAGCAAAATGTCCGCCGTCATAAGAATAGGATAACAATAAAGCCCCATATTTACGCCATAATCTTTATCCTCGTTTGCCTGCTCGTTGGCTTCAACTTTTGCTTTGTATGCGTGTGCCCTATTCATAAGCCCTTTTGGTGTTAAGTTTGATAGTATTGTTGAAAGTTCAAAAGTTTGTGGAACATCAGACTGTTTATACAAAACAACTTTTTGTGGATCAAGTCCACATGCTAGCCATGTGCATGCTATTTGATATGTGTAATCGTATAATTTCTCTTTATCTTGAACAGTTGTTAGTGCGTGGTAATCTGCTATAAAATAATAGCACTCATAATCTGCATTTTTACTAAGTTCTATTGCTGGTTTTATTGCGCCAAAATAATTTCCTAGATGTGCAATTCCTGTTGGTTTTACGCCTGTTAATAATCTTTTCATAGTAACTCCTAGCAAGAGTATATATTAACTTTTTAAGTATTAAAAGTCAAGTTATTCAACAGATTTTAGCGATGCGTTCATATCGGTCTTTACAATTTTGTGTCTTAAAAGTAATGTTGAGATAAATGTAAAGAAAATTGTTGCAAGTGGTGCTAAAATGTATGACCACCAATTTATGCTTGAAACAGCCCCAAATGAAATATAATTGAATAAGAAATACAAAAAGCCAACACCGCAAGGCACTCCCAAAATTGCTGCGATTATGCTAATAATATATATCTCACGATAGATATATCCTGTGACTTCCGAATTTGTGTATCCAAGAACCATCAGCGTTGCAATTTCTCTTTTTCTTTCGCTGATATTTATATTTGAAAGATTGTAAATAACAAGTGCGCTAAGCAATGCTGCAAAAACAATCAAAAATATTGAAATATAAATAATGGAACTTACTTCCCCCAGTGCTACGGCACAATCCAAAAGTCCAAGTCCTGAAAAGACAAGTATAGTTGCACCAATTATTGAAATTAGTGTCATAAAAAATCTACTTCTAAACAAAAACACATTTCTAAAACTAGATTTGTATTTAAAACTGAGTCTATTCCAAATAAAAGGTATTTTTTCTAGTAAAGTGCGTCTGCCTATTGGTGGCGACTTTGGTAAAAGCAATGTCGCTGGACGATTTTTCGTAACATTTAACCCTGTAAATAAAGTTACTAAAAATGTTGTCACGATATATACCGATATTATAATTACATATCTTATGAATGTAACACCTTGAATACTTTGTGGCATAACAAACTGAATATTAAATGTAGAATACAAAACATTGGTTAGCCAAGTTCCTACACCAAATGCTCCAAGTCCCCCTAATATTGTCGCCAAAACAACAAATAGTATATATTTGCTTATTATTCTAAAACTTGAATAGCCCAAAGTTTTAAGGCATGCAATTTGTCCCCTTTCTTCATCGAATAGCCTAGTCATTGTTGAAAAAACAACTAATATGGTGACAAGCATAAAAAACACTGAAAATATTGCACCGATATTACCAACTTTAATTGCGTATTCATTTAAAGCATATAACCCATAATTTTGATACAAACTCAAAACTGTGACATCATCACTTTGTAATACTTGAATTTGATTATCTATATTGGATTTATAATCACTTGAAAAATGGTTAAAAAGTGTTCTATCTTCAAGTGAAATATATACATCAGTATTTGGCATTGGTAACATTGTTAAATTTGAAATATATACAACATAGTCAAGTGATTCATCTACAAAATTACTTGGCTCAGCATATTTATTTATCAACAAAGGGTTCTGGACAATCCCAGATACTGTAAATGTTTGTCCCATAATAGTAACTTGGTCGCCAACTTTAAAACTTTTGAGTTTATCTTTATGGCGTTCTACCATTATTTCATTTGAAGTTTTTGGATATTCGCCTTCAACAACTTCCAAAATATTGATTTTTGAGTTTTCGATGTCATATTTATACACTCTGTACATATCATCATTTACTTTTGTATCAAAACTAAATATTGGCATAACATTGTCTTCACCATAACTATTTTGCAAAAGTTGTATTTGTTCCTGCGAAAAACCTGTTTGACTATGACTTTTTAATATAAAATCTGGAATATTTTGTGTTTGATAATACTGCGTCAAAGAACTTTGAATCTTGCTTTGGCTCTCTCCTATGCCTGTCATAAAACTTACACTTATAAAAAGCATCAAAACAAGTGTCAAAAACCGAATTATTTGACTTTTAAAAAGTCTTAGAGTCGTTTTATCATATTTTTTCATTACCACTCAATCTCCATAATCGGCTTTGGATTTTCATTGCAAATTATGCTATCAATTTTTCCATTTTTTATATTTATAACCTCATCTGCCATATCTTTTAAGGCTTGGTTATGTGTAACAACTATAACAAGTTTGTCTTGACTTTTTGATACATCATAAAGAATTTTCAAAACATTTTTTCCTGTGTTGTAATCAAGTGCCCCGGTCGGCTCATCACACAAAAGCATGCTTGCATTTTTGGCTATTGCTCTTGCTATTGATACACGCTGTTGCTCTCCACCACTAAGTTGTGCTGGAAAATATTTTAATCTGTCACCAAGTCCAATGTTTTCAAGTATTGTCTTTGGGTCATGTGCATCTTTACAAATCTCTGTTGCAAGTTCTACATTTTCAAGTGCCGTTAAGTTTGGCATTAGGTTATAAAATTGAAAGACAAAACCAACATCTTGTCGCCTATACAGTGTTAGTTGTTTTTTGTCGTAATGGGCAATATCTTTTCCACCAACAATTATTTCACCTTCGGTTGCACTATCCATACCACCTAAAAGATTTAATAGCGTTGTTTTACCTGCACCACTAGGCCCAAGTATTACAACAAATTTTCCCTTGTCTAATTCAAAATTTATATCATCAAGTGCGCAATAATTCCCTGCTAAAGAAGTATAAACTTTTTTTACATGCTGAAGTTTTAAATAACTCATAGCACCCTCCTTTAACTTAAATTATCATTATATTTTATATGATACAACTTTAACTTTTTTTCGTCAAACAAACTTATAACTTCTGTTATTTTAACTTTTAATATTCATCTAAAAAGTTATGGTATTCACCATTTTTAATATATCCAATAACAGTATCAAGACAAACAGAATCTAAACTTTTAAAAATATTGTTATCGACTGCTGGAATAGTTTGTTTTAAAGATGCAATAAGAGTTTTTATTTCTTTTCTTTTAGAACTTAAATTTCCATTTTTTACGCCTTGAGTTAATCTACAAGCACAGTCTAAAAAATGAAGGTTGTTATAACTAGCCCAGTGTTTTATATCTTCTTCCCTAACCATATACAATGGACGAATAAGTTCCATACCCTTATGATTTGTGCTTTTTAATTTTGGCATCATCGTTTTAAACTGCCCGCCGTAAAACATACTAAGTTAAGTTGTTTCTATGGCATCATCAAAATGGTGACCTAGTGCAATTTTGTTACAGCCAAGACTTTTCGCAAATTCATATAAATAACCCCTACGCATTCTTGCACAAAGATAGCATGGTGATTTTTCAATAGTGCTAACCACATCAAATAGAGGGCTGTCAACAATTTGTATGTCTATATCCATATTGTTTGCATTTACTTGTATCAGTTTTCTATTTTGTGTTAAATATCCTGGGTCC
>CALWPE010000039.1 GCA_944383345.1 uncultured Clostridia bacterium
ACCAGAAAATGAAGTTTTTTATATAGAAAAATCAATAAAAAATGCCATTTATTTAGTTTTAATGGCATTTTTTATTGATTTTTCTATATTTAAAACTTCATTTTCTGGTGCATAAATTGAAAATATAATGTCACCTTTTTTTATTTTTTGATGTAATTTAAAATTTATTATTACACCATATTTATTTTCATTATATTTATGGTTTAAATTATTTACCACCATACCAATTTCTTTTGTGTCAAAATTAGTTATTTTTGTATTTTTTGTTGCAACAATATCTTTTTGCGATTTTGGATATTGTTTGTCAAAAAGTTCAACACTTCCACCTTGGCTTTTTACCATAGTTTTTAATTTTTCTAGTGCTTTTCCACTTTTTATTGTGTTTATTATTTTTCTTTTTGCTACAAAATAATTTATTTTTTTGTCAAGGCTATGACAAATTGCGCCAAGATGCACACATGCTTTTGTTAGGGCATCTTTTTTATTGTATTTTTTTAAAACATTTATTGCTTCCATACATTCAAGAAGAGTACCCACATTATGCCCTAAGGGCTGAGACATTTTAGAGTATACAACTTTTGCTTTTTTGTTGTCGTATTTTGCTAACATCTCCATTTTTTTGCCAAGTATTTTTGCACTTTTTTTATCAGGCATAAAAGCACCATTTCCATACTTTACATCAAGCACAATCACATCAGCACCTGTTGCAAGTTTTTTACTCATAACAGATGACGCAATAAGTGAAACATTATCAACAAGATTTGTTCTATCTCTTAGTGCATAAATTTTTTTGTCGGCAGGGGCGATACTTGATGTTGAAGTCATCATACACCCACCATTTTCATTTACAAGTTTAAAGGCGTCATCAAGTGAAATATTTGTTTTGTAGCCACTAAAGCACTCAAGTTTGTCACAAGTTCCACCAGTAAAGCCAAGACTTCTTCCACTTAGTTTAAGCATTTTTGTACCAACACAGGCAAGCATAGGTACAAGAGCAATTGTTGTAGTGTCACTAACTCCACCAGTTGAATGTTTGTCAACAGATCTTCCAAGGGGAGATAGGTCAAGCACTTCGCCACTATTTTTCATTGCTTTTGTCAAAAAATAAAGACATTTGTCACTTAAATTATTTTCGTATATTGCTTTAACAAGTGGAAAAAATTGTTCATCGGTTAAAGTTCCATCTGTGTAATTCTTTATAATATTTTCAATTTCACCATAAGAAAAATCTTGATGGTTTTCTACTTTTTTTACTATGTCCATTATATCCATATAAAAAATGTAAAATTTTAAAAAATTTTTGTCAACTAAACAATGTCAATTGCACAAATTATTATTTTGTGATATATATAAACAATATCTTATTTTATTTGGGAGAAAAAAATGGCATTTGAGCATGTTTTAACAGACGAAAAATTAAAAAAATATATGAAGGGTAGTGACTTTAAACAATACATGAGTATAAAAGAAAATCACGAACCACTTTCATCAAAAATTGCAGACAAGGTTGCAAAGGCAATACTTTCTTGGGCAGAGGATATGGGAGCAACACACTACACACATTGGTTTTTCCCACTAACAGGAAAGTCTGCAGAAAAACAAGTTAATTTTATAGATATCAAGGACAACAAGATTATAAAAAATTTCTGTGGTTCAAGTTTAACTAAAGGCGAAACAGACGCTTCAAGTTTTCCAAGTGAAGGCGAAAGAGTTACATTTGAAGCAAGGGGATACACAGTTTTGGACACAACAAGTCCTGTTTTTATCAAGCAATACAAAGATATAAAAGTTTTGTATATTCCTACTGCTTTTATAGGCTACAATGGTGTGTCGCTTGATGAAAAGATGCCTTTACTTCGAGCAAACGAAAGACTTTCTAATGTTGCTACAAAACTTTTAAATATGCTAGGCAAAAAAGATGTAAAAAGTGTAAACACCGACCTTGGTATAGAACAAGAATATTTTATGATAAACCAAAAAATGTATCAAAAACGCAAAGATTTAGTTTTGACAGGAAGAACACTTTTTGGTGCAAAGCCAAGCATATCACAGGAGACATATCATCACTATTTTGAAAGAATAGATGGTTCTCTTTGTGAATTTATGCACGAAGTAGATGAAGAATTGTCAAAGATGGGAGTAATAGCAAAAGTTCAACACAACGAAGTTGCTCCAGCACAACACGAGATAGTGCAAAGATATTTTTCAACAACTGTTGCTTGTGACCAAAACAGGCTATGTATGGACGCTTTGGACGAAGTTGCAAAAAGACACAATATGAAAGTATTATTCCACGAAAAGCCATTTATGGATGTAAATGGTAGTGGAAAGCACAACAACTGGTCAATGGCAACAAACACAGGAATAAATCTTTTAGATGTAGGCAAAGTAGACGAAGACATATTTATGCTATTTTTGGTATCTATTTTATCTGCAATAGACAAACACTATGATTTGCTTCGTTTGTCAACGGCAGGTGCAGGCAACGACCAAAGACTTGGTGGAAACGAAGCACCACCATCTGTAATATCTGTTTATATTGGTGAAGATATTGAAAATATGATAGAAGCCTACATAGGCACACTTAAAAAGCACAAAAAAGATGTCAGCACAATGGATTTAAAAACCACATATCTTGCACCTATAATTAAAGATAACTTTGACAGAAACAGAACAAGTCCTTTTGCATTTACTGGAAACAAATTTGAATTTCGTATGCTTGGAGCAAGCCAAAGCCCAGCACTTGCAAATGCCGTTCTTTCAACCATTGTTGCAGACCAACTAGAAAAAGTTATAGAAAAACTTGAAAGCCAAAAGACAATCAAAGAGATTGTAAAACAAAGTTACGAACAACACAAAAAGATTGTATTTAATGGCAATAGTTATGACAACGAGTGGAGAGAAGAGGCAAAGCGCCGTGGGCTTGTTGACATCAAAGATAGCATAACTGCTTTTGATTCACTTTTGGACGCAAAAAATATCAAGATGTTTGAAGAAAACAATGTTTTGTCAAAAAGGGAGATAAAGGTAAGATACCTTTCATATATAAAGACATATTATGAAAGCATTTTAACCGAGGCAGTTGTTCTTTTAAATATATTGAATAAACAAATTGTTCCATCACTTTTGGACTATTTAAGATATATCCTTAAAACAGAAAAGAAGTGTAAATTAAACAAATTAAAATTCAGCCATCTTAAAAAGACAGCCGAAGATATAAATAATAGAGTTATTGCATTGACAAAAAATTCAGGCAAGTTACAAGAAATATTAGACGAAGTTGAAACATTGACAGACGCAAAACAAAAAGCAGTAGTATGCCGTGACAAAATTTTGCCTTTACTAAATAAATCAAGACAAATATTTGACGAAATAGAGCATAAAATTCCAAAGAAATTTAAACCATTCCCAACATACGATGATATGCTTTTTGATTAAAGTTCAAAAACTTTTTTAATTAGATATTTTTTGTAAGTTTTCTAATAAGTTTGTTTCTTAGTTTTGTGTACTGAGTTGCAGAAATTTGTCCAGACTTACGCATTGCGTCAAGTTTGCTTATTCCGTTTATCACTTGTTTTGTGGTATTGCTTTCAGGAAGTGGTCTAACCTTTTTTGCAGGTTTTTCTGTAATAGGTGTGTTGTCAAAAGTTTGTATTTCATCGTCATCTTCATCAAGTCCAGCAGTGTAAATTGGTGGACGACTTGGAATTTGAATTTCCTGTGGAGTGTTGTCTTCTTCATCGTGATAAATATAGTCACTCCAATTTACATCTGGTTGTACTTTTTCTTCTTCTTTTTCTTTTTCTTTTTCTTTTATTTTTGTTTCTTCGTTTTTATTATCTTCTTGCAAGACGGGGTTATCGGACTTTATTGTTAGATCTTGAGCATCGCTAGATGTGTCAGTATCAATAGTAGTTTGAATCTCGTCTTGTTTTTCGTCATCTTGTTGCTTTTTATATGGTTTTGCCTTAGAAACACCAACACACAAAACTATTATGCTAGGAATGTGCAAGGCAACTAAAACAATTAAAAGTATGTTTTCTAGCATATGTTCACCAAAAGCAGACGATACTACATTTTCAATTAAAAAGTATAAGTAAAGCGCACACAATAAACAGAACCAAACAAGGTAAAAAATATAAAGCGATTTTTTCGCAACAAATTTTTCATTATTAAAATCTGAATATTTTATAAACCTAGAAGCACAAATGAGTGAAAATAAAGATACCAAAAAGACAATACCAACTGTTAAAATTAGCATATCTTTACCAAACACCATAAGTGGTGTAAGGATAGGATTCAAAATATCTTTGATAACCTGAATATTATTGTTTGTTATGGTATAAAATACTGCAACTACAAGTAAAATCACTGATGCAAGCAACATCAAACTATACAAAAGTGCAAGGATTAGTCCACCAGTAAGGACAGTTTTTCTCTTCATATTTTCTCCTAAATTTATTTTGCTCTAATATAATAAATATAACACATTTTTTACGATGAGTAAAACCAAATAAAATAAAATACTAGACATTTTTATTAGTTTATTGTAATATGATAACAAAGGAAGGTCACTATGGCAAATAATTGGGGCGAAGGTAGCCAAGTAGTTTGGAAGGACAGAAAACGCATACTAGGTATGCCAATATCTTTTACAAGATACTATCTTGTTGATGATCCAGACTGGACAAAAGTTTTTGTTAAAACAGGTTTGCTTTTCACAAGGGAAGAAGAAGTAAATTTGTATAGAATTTATGATATTTCTTTAACATCAAGTCTTGGAGAAAAAATATTCGGTGTAGGTACAATAGTTTTGTATTCAAAAGATGAAAGCACACCAACACTTGTAATTCGTCATGTAAAAAATCCTACATATGTAAGGAATATGCTTGCTGACAAAATTGAAGAAGAAAAGACAAAGCGTGGGTTTCGTGTTGCCGAATTTAACTAAATTTTTTGATAAAATTAAAAAATCAACATTTAATATGGTTGATTTTTTTTTAAAATGCGTTTACACTTATTCTAATTTTTATAAGGAGAAATCATGGAAGTAGAGGCAACTAATTTTATTGAAGAAATAATAAACAAAGATTTAAAAGAAGGCAGGTTTGACCATGTTCAAACTCGTCACCCACCAGAGCCAAGTGGATACTTGCATATAGGCCATGTAAGAAACATTGTATTAAACTATGGTCTTGCAAAAAAATATGGCGGAGTTTGTAATCTTAGATATGATGACACAAACCCACAAAAAGAAAGTCAGGAGTTTGTTGATGCAATTCAAGACGATGTTCATTGGCTTGGATATGATTGGCATGAGGTACACTATGCAACAGAGTATTTTCAAATGAATTATGAAGTTGCAATAAAACTCATAAAAGAAGGCAAGGCATATGTTTGTGACCTAAGCCCTGAGGAACTCACTCAATATCGTGGCACTCTCACCGAACCGGGCAAAAACAGCCCATACAGAGACCGTAGTGTCGAAGAAAATCTTGACCTTTTTGAGCGTATGAAAAACGGCGAATTTGAAATGGGTTCAAGATGTTTAAGAGCAAAAATAGATATGTCAAGCCCAAATATGAATATGCGTGACCCTGTAATATATCGTATTCAGTATCTAAATCACCAACGCATAGGTAGGTCATGGAACATTTACCCAACATACGACTTTTCTCACCCACTTGATGACTGCTACGAAGGTGTATCACACTCTATTTGTGGTCCAGAGTTTGAAGACCATAGACCACTTTACAACTGGGTTGTTGAAAATAGTGGACTAAAAAATCATTCAAGACAGGTTGAATATGCAAACCTTTACATTAAGGGTGCAATTCTAGGTAAAAGATTTATCAAAAAACTCGTTCAAGATGGTTTGGTTTGGGGATTTGATGACCCAAGACTTTATAGCCTTAGAGGACTAAGACGCCGTGGTGTTTTACCAGAGAGTTTAAAAACTTTCGTGCTTGCAGCAGGTATTTCAAAGAGTAACGCACTCATTGATCCAGAATTTTTAAACCACTTTATTCGTGATGATTTAAACAAAGTTTCAAAGCGTGTTATGGCTGTTTTAAGACCAATCAAACTTGTTATAAATAACTGGGACGAGAACAGAGAAGAAGAAGTTGACCTTGAAGACTACCCACAAAACGAAGAAACAACACATCGTAAATATTATTTTGGAAAGGTAAGTTACATTGAAAGCGAAGACTTTATAAAAGAACCAAATCCAAAATTTTATAGACTTTATGTAGGTGCAAAAGTCCGTCTTAAAGGTGCATACATTGTAGAATGTACAGGTTTTGACCAAGACGAAAATGGAAATGTAACAACTGTTTATGCAAACTACCTTGAAGGAACAAAGAGTGGAAGCGATTGCCAAGTTAAAGTTAAAGGTACAATCCATTGGGTAAATCCAAAGCATGCTTTAAAAGTTGAAGTTAGACTATTTGAAAATCTTGTTGACGAACAAAGCCAAGAAGAAGTAGAAGGTCAAGAGCGTGCAACAGATAACTTTAAAATCAATCCAAACTCACTAACAGTTTTAAATAATTGCTATGTTGAAGATGATGTAACCTATACCGAAGAAGAAAGATATCAGTTCATAAGAAACGGATATTTCTGCTTGGATAAAGATAGCACTAAGGACAAGTTGGTGTTTAATAGGACTATCACTTTAAAAGATAACAAAAAATCTAAAACAAATAATTAGGAGCAAATACATCGCTTATGTCGGGAATGCCCACACAGTCATTTAGACAAACTAAAATTTTGCGCGTGCATACCCGACGAGCCTTGCTTTTGCGACCTAATTTTTTTATTTAATATTTTTTATAGTCCACAAATGTTTTAGTAATCACAATATATTTTAAGTTGTTTAGAAAAAACACATTTTATAAATATTGTGTAACAAGTCTATTCATTGTGACTATTTTTTTATATACTTTTATGTGTGACAATTTTTTAAGTTTGGCTTTATTTTATTCAAGTTATATTATAATAGTTTAATTTTAAAATGTTGTTATTTTCTAAGGAAAAACATTGTTTTTTGTAGTATTTAAAAGAAAGATTTGTTTTTTTTAATCAATTTAGCGAAAAAGGATTTTTTTGTAAAACATCTTGTAATTTTTAAAAGCATATTGAAAAAGTGTTATAAATATGTTAAATTATTTATAAAAGAAGGATTTTATGGAAAATTCATTTTATATACAATGTTTAAACTGTGTTTTCGATGAAGAAAACTGTGCTCAGCAAGTTTTAAAGATAAACAAAGAAAATTTGATTGAAAATGGTGGAAGTTTAAAATTTGACGGCATACTACCACATGACTATGTTGTTGTTGCAAAAAGTGGAGATAAAATAATTGGCTACACACTTTTAGCAGAAAACTTTTTACTTAAAAATGATATATATATTATGCAAGTTGCAGTTGACAACAACTATAAACACAAAGGTATAGGCTCTGCAATGTATGATTTTATTTTTAAACACGCAAAAGGTTACAAATATGTCACTGCAAATGTTGGAGAACAAAACAAAATATCTTATAAATTTCACAAAAAACTAGGTTTTGAAAATTTTGGAATATTTAACGGATATAGATATAATTTTGAAAAGCCAGTTGATGCAAAAGAAGATTTTAAACATTGTAGCAAAGAAATATATCATTTTAAAACAAAAGAAGAACAACTTTCACTTTAAAATATAGGTATTTTCTAAAAAAAGTCAATATTTACTAAAAATACTTTTATAGGCTATTATTTTTAAAACTAATATAAAAAGAAACTTTACTTTTATGTGTAGAGTTTCTTTTATTTTGCTAGTTTAAAAGGTTTTAACCTTTTTTTAAATTATTTAGATATAATTTTAATTTTTTTTAGATATAATTTTAATTTTTATATTTTTTTAATAATTTTTATTTTTAATA
>CALWPE010000040.1 GCA_944383345.1 uncultured Clostridia bacterium
CGGTGAAAAGATAGGCGATATAGAGCCATTTTATCCAGACAGAATTGCGTCAAGAATACTTGGTATGGGCGATGTGCTAAGTTTAATAGAAAAAGCACAAGAAGCAGTCAGTGAAGAAGAATTAAAGAAGTTTGAAAAATCATTTAGAGAAAATTCATTCACATTTGAAGATTATCTTGCTCAACTTGAAAGATTAAAGAAGATGGGCAACATAAATGATTTGATATCCATGATACCGGGGCTTAGCAGTAAATTAAAAGGTGCTCAGGTTGATGAAAATGTACTGAAAAAGAATAAAGCAATAATACAAAGCATGACAAAAAAAGAAAGACTAAACCCGGATTTGATTAAAGGTAGTCAAAGAAAGAGAATTGCTCTTGGTAGTGGAACTACAATTACTGATGTAAATCAGTTAATAAAGCAGTTTGAACAGTCAAAAGAGATGATGAAACAAATGAAGAATAAGAAGGGCATCTCAAAGTTATTTAATTAGTTATATTAGCAAAAGTTAATATATAAAAAAACAAAAAGGAGAAAGAAAAATGGCATTAAAAATAAGATTAACAAGACTTGGAGACAAAAAAGCACCATTTTACAGAGTAGTTGTTGCTGATTCAAGGTCACCAAGAGATGGAAAATTTGTTGAAGTTATTGGAACATACAATCCTTTAACAAATCCTGCTGAAATTAAGATTGACACTGAAAAAGCATCAAAATGGCTTAAAAATGGTGCACAACCAACAGAAACAGCCAAAGAATTGCTAGTCAAAAGTGGCGTTATTGAGAAAAAATAACACATAGGGGAATATTATGGAGCAATTAGTTGAATACATTGTTAAAAGTTTGGTTGATGACAAAGATGCTGTAAAAATTACAACCGAAAGAGATGGAGGCGAAATAAATATTATAGTTAATGTAGCCGAAAACGATGTTGGTAAGGTAATTGGTAAAAATGGCAGAATTGCACAATCAATAAGGGCTATTGTAAAATCAATTTCAGCCAAAGAAAAAATTAGATACAATGTAAAAATAAATAAATAGGCATATTTTTGCCTGTTTTTTATATGGAGACAATATGAGATTAGTTGGAACTATTGTGAAACCACAGGGAGTAAAAGGTGAACTAAAAATTTATCCTGCCGATAAAAATCTTGATATATATGAAAATTTAAAAGATGTGTACATTGATAACGAAAACTACACTATAAAAAATTTATCAAGGAGGCAAGGTTTTTTGTATGTTCTTTTAAAGGGTGTTGACAATCGCAATATTGCTGAAACATTTAGACAAAAAAAAGTTTATGCAAACGATGACGAAATGTCACTCAAAGAGAATATGTATTATGTTGATGACCTTTTAGGCATAGATGTTGTAGACGAAAACGACGAGTTTTTAGGGACTATTTCTGACATACAAAGTTACGGTGCAACAGATGTAATTACAATATTAGATGTAGACAATAGAGAAATCATGTTACCACATTTAAAATCAGTTTTTACTGGCGTTGTTGATGGAAAAATGAAAGTAAATAAAAAATTATTTGAAGAGATGAAAGTATGCACAGAATAACAATTTTGACATTATTCCCAGAAATGTTTGAGAGTTTAAAACACAGCATAATAAAGCGTGCGTTAGACAATAACTTGTTTGAAATAAATGTTGTAGACATACGAGAATTTTCTAAAGATATTCACAAAAAATGTGATGATTATCCATATGGCGGGGGTGCTGGTATGGTGATGATGTTGCAACCAATAGTTGATGCTTACAAGAGTTTAAAAATTGAAAATTCTAAATTTATTTATGCTAGCCCAAGGGGAAAAATATTCAATCAAAAAATGGCACAGGAATTTTCAAAATATGACGATATTGTTATTCTTTGTGGACATTATGAGGGCGTAGACGATAGAGTTATTGACATTTTAGGGGCTGAAGAAGTTTCAATAGGTGATTATGTATTAACAGGCGGTGAATTGCCTGCTATGGTTATGGTAGACGCAATAGTTAGAAATATTGAGGGTGTGATAAATGAAAAATCTTTGGAAGACGAAAGTTTTTCAAATGGGCTTTTGGAATATCCTCAGTATACAAGACCAGAAGTTTACGAAAAGATTTCTGTGCCTGATGTTTTGTTATCTGGTGACCACAAAAAAATTGACGATTGGAGATTTAAACAGTCACTTGAAATAACAAAACAAAATCGAATTGACCTTTTTAATAAATTTGTAGTAAACAATTTCAAATTAGTAAAAGCCAAGGAACGAGATTACGAAACATTATGTAATTACAAACGACAATCAATTTTTGTCTTTGATGATGTACCAAAACAAGATTATGACAAGATAAATAATTATTTAAAGACATCATTTAAGAAGTTAATTAAGTACTTTCAAATGATTAAAATTAAAGATATTACAATCGGTTGTGTTGGTGTTAGAGATTTTGAAGATGGTGTACTACTTGATGAAATTTGGGTTGATAGTGACTATAGAGGTAATGGCATAGGTTCTAAAATAATTAAAGACATTTTAGACAAACACAATAAAGTATATTTATGGGTTTACAAAAAAAATACAAAAGCATTTAATTTGTACAAACGACTAGGTTTTGAAATAAAAGAAGAAACAAATAGCCGTTATAAAATGCTATTTGAAAAGTAAATTATAAAGGAGATTTATGGCAAATAATATAAATTGGTTTCCCGGGCATATGGCAAAATCTTTAAATGTGATGAATACTGAAATAAAAAAAGTAGATATGGTGATATATGTATTGGACGCCAGAGCCCCTTTGTCTTGCCTTAATCCAAAATTTGATTCATTGTGTGAGGGTAAACCTGTACTATATGTACTTAATAAGGTAGATATGGCAGATGATTCAATATCTGTTAATGTGAAGAACATTCTTTCAAAAAAGCAAAATAGTGATTGTGTGCTACTAAATAGTACTGAAAGTAAATCAAGTAAAATCATTGAATCAATAATGAAAAAATTATGCAGTAAAAAGTTAGAAAAGAATGAAAGAAAGCAACTCAATATTCCACTTCGAGCAATGGTTATAGGAGTCCCAAATTGTGGTAAAAGCACACTAATAAACAATATGTGTGGGATAAAGAAAACAAAGACAGGTGATAAAGCAGGGGTGACAAGAGGCAAACAATGGGTTGCATTAAAAAATGGTTTTGAAATACTTGATACACCCGGAACTCTTTGGCCTAATTTGGAAGACCAAGATGTTGCAAAAAAACTATGTTTGATTGGAAGTATAAAAGATGAAATTGTTGATATAAATGAATTAAGTTTATATCTAATTGACTATTTGCAAAATTATTACTACACGAAGTTTGTAAACAGATACAACATTGACAAAAAAGATACTCCACTTGAAACACTAGAATGTTTAGCACAAAAAAAACATTTTTTAATTAAAGGTGGAGAAATAGACTATGATAGAGTTTGTGCAATGATTGTAGATGATTTTAGGAAAGGTCGCATTGGTAAAATTACTTTGGATAGGATAATTTAAAATGTTTGAATATGAAGATAAATTTAAAAACGAAGGTTACAAACTTATAGCAGGTATAGATGAAGCAGGTCGAGGCCCACTTGCAGGCCCTGTTGTTTGTGCTATTGCAATTATGCCACTAGATAAAGATAAGATAATCGAAGGGGTAGATGATAGCAAAAAACTTACGCCTAAAAAGAGAGAAATACTTTTTGATAAAATAACAAAAACTGCGATAGCATATTATATTGAAGAAGTTGATAATGTTGTTATTGACAAAATAAATATTTTAAATGCAACCAAGCAAGGTATGCTAAATTGTATACATAATATAAGCATAACACCAGATATTGTGTTAATAGATGCAGTAAAGATTGATTGCGAAGTGAAAACTATACCAATAATAAAAGGCGACCAAAAAAGTTATAGCATAGCCTGTGCTTCAATTTTGGCTAAAGTTTATCGTGATAGGTTGATGCAAGAATTTGATAAAAAATATCCATTGTATCTTTTTGCTAAGCATAAAGGTTATGGCACAAGTAAGCATATAGAACTTTTAAAGAAATATGGAAAATGTCCAATTCATAGAGATAGTTTTATAAAAAATTTTGTAGGAACAAATGAGAAATAAAATTTTTGGAAGATGTGGCGAAGCAGTCGCTTTTAATTATCTTATAGAAAAAAATTATAAAATTTTAAATACCAACTTTTCATGTAAGTTGGGAGAAATAGACATAATAGCACAAAAAGATGACTACATAGTCTTTGTTGAAGTAAAAGCAAGGACATCAAAACTTTATGGCTTGCCTAGGGAGGCTGTTACAAAAGAAAAACAAAGACACATCAAAAACACGGCGCTTTTTTATCTTCAAAAGACTAATAACTTAGATAAATTTTGTAGATTTGATGTTATTGAAATATTAGATGGTAAAATAAATCATATAGAAAATGCGTTTAGTTAACAATTTATAAAATTTATATAAATTTATTGTTAAAACACTTGAAAAAAAAATTCTTATATGATATCTTTAAAAAGACTTCGAATGGTCCGCTGGCAAATTTTTTTGTTTATGAACATTTAGTAAATATAATATAGGAGGAAAAGTCGGTGAATATTATAGACATTATCGAAAAAGAAAACTTGAAAGATGATGCACCTAAGTTTAGTATTGGCGACACCGTTAAGGTTTGGGTCAAGATTAAAGAAGGTGATAAACAAAGACTTCAAGCATTTGAAGGCGTTGTAATTGCAAGAAAAAATGGTAGTGTGAGAGAAACATTTACTGTAAGAAGAATTTCTTACGGTGTAGGAGTTGAAAGAACATTCCCTTTACATTCTCCACTTATTGACCATGTTGATATTGTTCGTAAGGCAAAACCAAGACGCGCAAAATTATACTATGTTAGAGACCTTACTGGCAAAGCCGCTAAAATTAAATCAGCAGACAACAACTAAAACAAAAGTACACGATAAAGCGTGTGCTTTTTTTTATTTCAAAATTTCAATTATTTATTTTGTTATATTGTGTTTGGGTGTTATACTTTCACAGTAGGTTATTATGTTAGCAAAAGTACTTAGTTTTGGTTTGAATGGTATAGATGGTTATAAGGTCACTGTTGAAGTTGATATTTCTGCTGGACTACCAAAATTTGATATTGTAGGTCTTGGCGATACAGCAATAAAAGAAGCAAAAGAGCGTGTAAGGTCTGCAATTCGAAATTCTGGACTAAAATATCCAGTTAGTTCAATAACATGCAATCTTGCGCCTGCAGACATAAAAAAAGAAGGGACTTTTTATGATTTGTCAATCGCAGTTGCAATTTTGTCAGCAAGTGGAATAATTGATTATAAACGCATTGGAGAAACAATATTTTTAGGTGAGTTGTCGCTAAATGGTGAAGTCAAAAAAGTGACTGGACTTCTTCCAATTTTAATTGCTGCAAAAGAAAAAGGTTATAAGCATTTTATTGTGCCAAAAGAAAATTATTTTGAGGCAAGTTTTATCTCAGATATAGATGTTAAGGTTGTAAAAAGTTTAGACGAACTTGTTGATTCATACAAATGTCCAGATATAATTCTTGAAAAGGTGATGACATCTAATTATGAGGCGTTAAAACAAAGTAAACCAACATCTTATCTTGACATGAAAAATGTAAAAGGTCAGTTTAGTGCAAAAAGAGCATTGGAAATTGCTGCAGCAGGTGGACATAATATTTTGATGATTGGACCACCGGGAAGTGGTAAAACCATGCTTGCAAAATGCTTTCCGGGGATTTTGCCTGATATGACTTTTGAAGAAGCACTTGAAGTAACTAAAATTCATAGTGTAGCAGGCGAATTAAACCTTAGTGATGGTATAATTTTGTCAAGACCATTTAGAACACCACACCATACTGCAACATCAATAAGTTTAGTTGGTGGTGGCTCGCAAGTGAAACCGGGTGAAATAAGTTTAGCACACAATGGTGTTTTGTTTTTAGATGAATTGCCTGAATATTCAAGGCATTTTATTGAAACATTAAGGCAACCACTTGAAGATGGGCAAATTACCATCGCAAGAGCAAAACAAACAGTTACATATCCTGCATCTTTTATTTTAATTGCTAGTATGAATCCTTGCCCATGTGGAAACTTTGGCTCAAAAAAAGAAGAATGTAGATGTACACCGGCACAAATTCACAGATATCTTTCAAAATTGAGTGGACCAATTATGGACAGAATTGATTTACATATTGAAGTTGATAATGTCACATATGATGACCTTCATACAAATGAAGAATGTGAAAGTTCAATAGATATAAAAAAACGAGTTGATAAGGCAAGAAAAATTCAGTTGGAACGCTTTAAAGGTACAAAGGTATATTCCAATGCAAAAATGGATGTTACGCAGACAAAAAAATACTGTTCGTTAAGTAAACAATGTCAAGATATTTTAAGAATGGCTTTTGATAATTTACATTTAACAGCAAGGGCACACGATAGAATATTAAAGGTTGCTAGGACGATTGCAGACTTAGATGGGCAAGCCGAAATTTTGCCACAACATATTGCAGAAGCAATACAATATAGGTCTTTAGATAGGAAGTATTGGGAATGATAAGTCAAAACGATAAAACATATATTTTCTTTTCTGCTATGGAATTGACAGTAAAAAGGTGCCATGAAATTGTGGAACACTATAAATCTGATAAAACCTTAGATGCAATTTTAAATGGAGATAAATTTATTGTTGACTATTTAGGCGAAGATTATGACAAATTTAGACAAAAACTTATAAACTTTTCTTTTGAAACTCTTGAAAAATATCTTAATAATAAGCATGTTGGTTATTTTACAATTGAAAGTGAAATTTATCCAGAACAATTAAAACAACTAGATGAGCCGCCTTACATTTTGTATTATATAGGAGATGTTTCTTTAATCTCAACAAAATGTTTAGCGATAGTTGGTTCACGAACTCCAACATATTATGGACGAGAAGTTACAGAAAATTTTGCAAGGCAACTTGTGAAAAATGGGTTTACTATTGTGAGTGGCTTATCTACAGGTGTTGATAAAATTGCTCACGAAACGGCATTAAACGAATGTGGTAAGACCATAGCCGTGCTTGGTAACGGCTTTCAAAATATGTATCCTAAAAGTAACATAAACTTGGCTAGGGAAATTGCACAAAAGGGTTTACTTTTGACTGAGTACTATCCAACATTTCAGGCTAGGAACTATTCTTTTCCTATGCGTAACAGAATAATAGCAGGGCTAAGCAATGGAGTTCTTATAACTGAGGCTGCAAAGAAAAGTGGTTCACTGCACACAAAAAACTTCGCATTGGACCTTGGTATTGATGTTTTTAGTGTGCCGGGTAATATAACTAGTCCAAAAAGCGAAGGTTCAAACAATATTATAAAGTACGGACATGCTCAAATGGTTACAACACCAAATGACATATTAGAGCAGTATGGAATTAAACCACAAAAAGTAGAAAAACAAAAGATAGAGTTAAATTTTGATGAAAACAAAATTTATAATGTTCTTAAAGACGGAGAGAAAAGTTTTGATGAAATACAATGTCAAACAGGCATTTTAGTACAAACATTAAATACTTGTTTGACAACTATGCAAATTCGTGGAATAATAAAAAAATTGCCGGGAAATTATTATGCAATTTAGTATGGAGGATAAATGATACTTGTTGTTATTGAGTCACCTGGAAAGCGTGAAACTCTTCAAAAATATTTAGGCAAAGACTATTTAGTCATGTCGTCAAAAGGTCATGTAAGGGATTTACCATCTAAATCTTTTGCTGTTGACTTAAATCATGATTTTGAACCAAAATATGAAATTATGCCTGATAAAAAGGCAATTATTGAGGACATAAAAAGCAAAGCAAAAAAAGCAGATTTTGTATTACTTGCAACCACCCCCGACCGTGAAGGAGACGCTATTGCTTGGAATCTTGATTATTGCCTTGGAATTGACCCACACATAAAGTGTAGAATTGTTTTCAATGAAATTAGTAAAACAGCAGTTGAAAAGGCTTTAAAAGCACCTCGTGAAATTGACTTAAATCTTGTTGACGCACAACAGGCAAGAAGAATTCTTGA
>CALWPE010000041.1 GCA_944383345.1 uncultured Clostridia bacterium
CAGTTTTAAAACAACTTATTTACATTTAACAAAGAACACTTTTAATGTGTTATGATATGTTTTAATAAAAAATTGTTTCATGTGAAACAATTTTAACAGTTTTTTTTATAAAAATTTGTAGACGCAAGTATAAAATATCACTATTTTATTAAAAAATTACATAGTTTTGTTTTTAACTGGCTTGATTAAAGTACATTCAATACAATAAGTATGACATATGGCATAAAATATATTATTTATCTATACTAAGCAAACTCAAACAAAAAATGTTTCATGTGAAACAATGAAATAAATATAAAAGTAAATTGTTTCATGTGAAACATATATCGAATAGAATAACACAATGTTTCATGTGAAACATTTAATTATAAAAAACGAATTACAATTATATAATAAGGGTATATTTAACATAGGTGCAAGCTATTTTTATATAAAAATATGTTATTTAATAAGCCTTTAGGTATATTTAAATATATTTGTTATGTTTCTTTTTTAAACAATAGCAAATTAAGTACTTATATAAAGATATATGTTGAATAGATAAATACACACATCTTAAATTTCTCTTGTATATTTTGTTTCATTCTCGTTTTCAAGTGACATCTTTTTTAAATCTTCTTTACTTGTGTCGACATAAATATTTATACTTGCACAATTTTGCCTATTGACCTGAATTGTAAATTTCATCATCTTTTGCTATTGTTTTTATTTTATCAATTGTTTCACATGAAACAATTTGATTATTTGGTTCATTTTGTGCTTGCAGTAAATAGTTTTAATAAATTTAAAGCAAACACTCAAATAATTCGGTAGCACATACACTTATACATTGCAGTGCTTGTAAAATATATATTAGAAAATACGAATGTTTTTATATTAAATAAATACTATTTTATCATCATTTATCATTACAAAATCTTTTTAATACTTTAAAAATCAATAAGCACATATATTTTATCCCATAATTTATACTGCTATGTCTTTTAATTGTTTCACATGAAACATTCAGTTATACACAGAGTTATCCACAATTTTGGGCGTTTTGTGGATAAATTGAATACTTGTTTTCCTGAATATGTCTGTTTTTCACCCAAATTTAAATAAAAAATGTGGATAACTTGTTATTGCACATAAAAAAGCCTTTACATTAAAAGTAAAGGCTTTGATTTTTTTATTGTTTAGCAATGACTTATTTTTTATTAAATTCTCTAAGGTCTTTAAGTGTCAATGTCTTTGATTTTAGTAGTTGCAACAATTCAGATATCCTATCCAAATCATCTCTTGAATAATAATCAATATATATTCTACCTTTTCTATCACTACCAATAGCAGATACTTTGGTTGCAAACACTCTTTGCATCTCATCAATAAGTTCTTTTAATTCAAGACTTTGTTGTGGTGGTTCATGTTTTGCTTTTGCGTTTGGATTCATGTACTGTTTTACAAGTTTTTCAAGTTCTCTTACAGTTATCTTTCCGTCACAAGCAGCAGTCGCAAACTTTAATTGTGCTCTTGGGTCAGTAATAACAACTAAACACCTTGCATGACCTGCAGTTAGTCTGTTGTTTTCAACAAGGTTAATAACATCAGGGGACAACGACAAAAGTCTTAGTGTGTTTGCTATATTAGGACGGCTTATACCTATTCTATCAGCAACAACTTCTTGTGTAAAGTTGTATTCGTCCATAAGTTGTTTAATAGCCCTTGCTGCTTCTATTGGGTTTAAATCCTCTCTTTGCAAGTTCTCTATTATAGATATTTCTTTGATTTGTCTTTCTGTGTAATTTTTAACAATGCATGGTATTGTGTCTAATCCTGCAATCTTAGATGCACGCCATCTTCTTTCACCGGCAATGATTAAATAACCATCTTCGTCCTTGTTTACAACGATAGGTTGTATTACTCCATGAGTACGTATAGATGCTGCCAACTCATTTAAAGCATCTTCGTCAAAATTCTTTCTTGGTTGGTTTGGATTTGCATGTATTTTGTTTACAGGTATCTCATTTACTCCTTGTGATGAAGTTTGATTTTGATTGTTTGTTGTTGCGTTAGGGGAGGCTATGGCTTTATCTTTCTTATTTTGGTCTTTTTCTAAATCTGCAACTTCTTCATCATAAATAGACAAGAGTGCTCCAAGTCCTTTTCCTAAACCCATTTTCTTCTGTGCCATTATTGTATACTCCTTGTTTTAATTTTTGTATATTTAGTTATTTTTTTATAACTAATTTTATTTCTATCTAAAATTTCTTCTGCTAGGCTTTGATAAGCATTTGCACCTTTTGATGATGTATCATACAAAAGTATAGGTAGTCCATGACTTGGTGCTTCTGCCAAGCGTATATTTCTTGGAATGTATGTATCATACACTTTTGTACTGAAGAACTTTCTTACTTCTTCGCTGACCTGCGCTACTAAGTTAGAACGGTTATCTTTCATAGTAAGCACAACACCTTCGATTTTTAGTTCTGGATTTAAGTGGTGTATTATAAGCCTTATTGTATTCATAAGTTGAGTTAGACCTTCAAGAGCAAAAAACTCACACTGAATAGGTATAATAACTGAATCTGCAGCAGTTAAAGCATTTACAGTAAGAAGTCCTAGTGATGGGGGACAGTCAATCAAAATAAAGTCATATCTATCTTTTATTCTTTCAAGTGATTTCTTCACAACATGCTCTCTTGATTGCATTTGAACAAGGTCAATTTCTGCACCTGCAAGGTCAACTGTTGACGGAATGACATCAAGCTTATCTAGTACTGTTGGAAGTATAACTTCGTCAATCATCACTTCTTTATCAATTACATTGTAAAGTGTTTTTAAATCATTGGTTTTTTCAATACCTACGCCACTTGTTGCGTTGCCTTGTGGGTCCATATCAATAATCAAAACTTTTTGACCCATGGCTGCCATATATGCTGCAACATTTATACAAGTTGTTGTTTTACCAACTCCACCTTTTTGGTTAGCAAACGCTATAGTTTTTCCCATATTTTCTCCAAAAAAATAATAAATAAAGTTATTGCATAATTATTATATCATATATTGTCAAAAAATCAATAAAAAACAAACACTTTACAAACGCAATCAATATTGACAAATAAATAACTTAGTAATAAAATAAAAATATGGTAATTACAAGTCAAAATAAAGATTTATGTATACAAGAATTTATTGACCACCTTGAAATGTCTCCTTTTTTAAATAAAGTTGATAGTTCAAAAATAGGGCATTTTTTTTCAAGACATTTTCTTAATGATGAAGAAAAATTATGTTACATTTTTTCGAAATATTGTCTTTATGACCTTGGACTTGACGATGTTGAAATATCTTTTTCTCGTGACAGAAAAAACCGTTATGGTTCTATATACAAAAATCATGTTGAAATAAATTCAAAATACTTAAAATCAGACCTTCCACTTGCTTTGAATACTATTGCGCATGAGATAAGACACAAATATCAAGCATTACAAAAAAATTATAAAAAACTTGACTTTTATACTCAAAATTATTTTCCAATTTATAATTTTTCTAATCAAATATATTCTATTATATATGATGAAAATGGTTATTTATTTCATGCTTATTACACATCACAAACAGAAAAAGATGCACGAGATTATGCATCGAAAACACTAGAATATTTTCTAACAGAAATTTATTTAAGAAGTTCGGGTTTTGCAAAAAGTTGGGCAAGAACAGCACTTATTAGATGTGAAGAAAATGAAAAAAAAGAAAATCAAATGTATGAAACCGAATTAAAAGCACTTTTCCAAAATGCTAACAATATACAAAACTATGCAAAATATCTTATTGAGAAGATCGCAAAATATTCAACAGGGGAGGACACATTACCAGATAATCATATAGAAAATTATTTAAAAATGTGTAAAAAGCGTGACGGTAGTTATTCTTCTGCATATAAAGAACTTTTAAATTATTATAGTTCGCCTGAAATTCGTGATTTACTTTTGAAAAAGAGTTTTTTATTAAAAGACTTTAGCACAATTACAATGCTATTAAATCACCCAAATGTTTATTTTACAGAAGATGAAATTTTGAAATGTCTTGCGATATTAACAAAAAGAAATTCATTAAATTTTGACACAGCAAAGAAAAACCTTTATGCGTTTAGTGATGATGATATAATAAAAATATATAATGCTTATAATCAAAAATTAAATGAAAATGACAAAAATTCATCAAAAAAGCCAATTATTTTAGATTTTTCTAAATAATTGGCTTTGTTTTTGGTAAATTTTTACCCCTTGGATAAATATTTGGAGTATTTTTTATTTTTGAAATTATTATATTTGTGCGAATACTATTTTCTTCTTTAATTATTACATTTTGCACATTTTCTATTTTTCCACCTAAAATATCTATTGCTTTTTGTGCTTCTTTTGCTTCTTCTTCTGCTTTCAAACTTTTGTATGCTATCATTATTCCATCTATTTTTACAAGAGGCAAACAATACTCACAAAGTGTGTTTAGTCTTGCTACTGCACGAGATACACATACATCAAAATTTTCTCTATTTGTTTTCGCAAAATCTTCAACACGAGCATGGACACAATTTACTTCTTTTAAATCAAGTTCTACAACTACTTGCTTTAAAAAATTTACTTTTTTTTGCAAACTGTCAAGAAGTGTCAATTTTATGTCTGGTCTTAATATTTTTAAAGGTATGCCTGGAAGCCCTGCACCCGTACCAACATCAACAACGCTTGCATTTTTTGATATTATTTTTATAGGCAAAACACTATCTAAAATGTTTTTTGTTGCAAATTCTTCTTCGCTTAAAATTCGAGTCAAATTCATTGTTTTGTTTTGCTCTATTACCATATTGTAATATTTATTTATTTTTTCTATTTGTTCATCAGTGTATTCTATTTGATACTTTGTGAAAAGATTTTTTAATAATTCTATCATCTTTACCTCATCGATTTTATATACATCATAAGTATAGTCACATCAGCAGGGGATACGCCCGAAATTCTTGATGCTTGACCTATTGATGTTGGTCTTATTTTATCTAGTTTTTGTTGTGCTTCTATTCGTAGACCTTTTAAACTTTTAAAATCTATCCCGTTTGGAATAATCATATTCTCTTGCTTTTTAAAGTTTTCTATGTCCTCTTCTTCTTGTTGTAAATAACCTTCAAATTTAACTTCGGTGTTTACATATTCAAGTGCTCGTTTTGAAAAATTATCAAAGCAGTGGAATTTATTGTTTATATCAAATATATCTATATTTGGTCTTTTTAATATCTTTTTGATTGTTTGAGATGTTGTTGGAACACTCTCATTTTTTTCTATATATAAATCTTTTAATTGGTCTACTTTTATCTTTTCATTTAAAATTTCATATATTTTTGCAATTTCTTGTTGTTTTTCTTGGAATTTTTGCCATCTTTCATCACTTACAAGACCAATTTCTCTACCTATTGGAGTAAGTCTTTTATCTGCATTGTCTTGTCTTAAATGAAGTCTATATTCGGCTCTTGAAGTCATCATTCTATATGGTTCGTTTGTCCCTTTTGTAACCAAATCATCAATGAGTACGCCTATATATGCTTCGTTCCGTTTTAAAATTAAAGGCTGTTTTTGGTCGATGTATCTACTTGCATTTATTCCTGCTATGATTCCTTGGGCTGCTGCTTCTTCGTAACCACTTGTTCCGTTTATTTGACCTGCAAAAAATAATCCTGATATTTTTTTGTGCATTAGTGATGGATAAAGTGTTGTGCTGTCGATGAGGTCATATTCTATTGCGTAGGCATCTCTCATTATCTGTGCGTGCTTTAGACCTTCTATCGAAGCATACATCTGTTTTTGAACATCAACAGGCAAAGATGTTGAAACTCCTTGAATATATATTTCGTTTGTGTAAAGTCCTTCTGGCTCTAAGAATATTTGATGTCTTGTCTTATCTTGAAATCTTACAATTTTATCTTCGATAGAAGGGCAATACCTTGGTCCTATACCTTTTATTATTCCACTATACATTGGTGCTCGTGAAAGGTTTTTTCTTATTATTTCATGAGTCTTTTCATTTGTGTATGTTAGGTAACAATCTTTTATGTTTTTTGGTTGTGTTTCAGTCATAAAACTAAATGTTTGAATACCATCTTCACCGTGTTGTACTACAAGTTTTGAAAAATCGATAGTTCTTCCATTCATTCTTGCAGGAGTACCCGTTTTGAATCTTCTTAATTCTATACCGAGTTTTTTCAAACTATCACTTAGTTTTTCTGCTCTTAAAAATCCGTTTGGACCACTCTCTTTACTATACTCGCCAATAATGATTTTGCTTTTAAGATAAACACCACTACATATAACTATTGCTTTTGCAAAATATGTTTCTCCCTGTGCAGTTTTTATACCTACAATTTTATTGTCTTCTGCCAAAATTTCTTCAACTTCTGCTTGTTTTATTGTGATAAGTTCGTTTTCTTCAAGAACTCTTTTCATATTGTTGTGATACAACTGCTTGTCTACTTGTGCTCTTAAAGAATAAACTGCTGGACCTTTTCCACGGTTTAACATTCTTATTTGAATTGCACTTTTGTCGGCAATAATTCCCATTTCTCCACCAAGTGCATCTATTTCACAAACGAGATGTCCTTTGGCTGTTCCACCAATACTTGGGTTGCAAGGCAAGAAACCAATTGCATCCAAACTTATTGTTAAAAGAAGTGTCTTTTTTCCAAGTCTTGCTAAGGCTAGGGCACTTTCACAACCTGCGTGTCCACCACCAACTATAATTGCATCAAAATTTTCCATTTTATTTACCTAGGCAAAATTTGCTAAATATTTCATCAATAATTGCTTCGTTTGCCGTTTCTCCTGTAATTTCTCCTAATTTTTGCCAAATTTTCTTTATTTGCATATCCAAAATATCCAAAGTAACAATATTTTCATTTGTTATTTTTTCTATTTCGTTTATTGCTTCTTTTAGTGCTTCATGCTGTCTTTTATTTGTTATTTGTAGTTCGCTATAATTTATTTTATCAAGTCTGGTCTTTTTTAATATCTCTTCAAATATTTCATCAATATTTTTATTGTCTTTTGCACTTATATAAATAGCATCTTTTATAAACAATTTTTGTGGTCTATCACTTTTATTTAAAATGTAGATGACTTTATTTTTGTCTATTGTTTTTTCTAGTTCAATATCTTCTTTATCTTTTTCTTGACTGCTATCTAGCACAAAAAGAACAATGTCACTATTTTTTATGCTCTCTCTACTTTTTTCAACACCTATTTTTTCTACAATGTCTTTACTTTCTCTTATGCCTGCCGTGTCAATAAAGTTTATTTTTAAACCTTTGTAATTTACAGTTTCTTTTAGTGTATCACGAGTTGTGCCTTTTATATCTGTAACTATTGCACGGTCTTCTTTTATGAGTGCATTAAGCAAACTACTTTTTCCAACATTTGGTTTTCCAACTATTGCAACATCTATACCAAATTTGATTTTTTGACCGTTCTTATATGAATTTTCTAGTTTTTTTAATGTTTTTAAAGAATTTTTTAAAGTTTTTTGTATATTTTCAATAGATTTTGTTTCATCGTCATGCTCTGGATAATCTAAACAAACTTCCATATTTGCAAGTGCATCTTTTAAGTTGTCTTGAATTGTTTTTACTTCTTTAAATAGATTACCGTGGGCAAGTTTGCTTGATGCTTTAATCTCTGCATCACTTGTTGCATTTATCATATCTATTGTTGCTTCTGCTTCGTCAAGCGACATTTTACCATTTAAAAATGCTCTTTTTGAGAACTCGCCGTTTTGTGCAAGTGTTGCTCCTTTTTCTACAATTTTATCCAAAACTTTTGTTGCTAAGTATTCGCCACCATGTATTTGAAATTCTACAACATCTTCACCAGTAAAAGAGTAGGGGGCTTTAAAATAGACCATCATACATTTTTCTGTTGCATCGTCTAATTTAAAATCTCCTAGATACAAATATCTTGGTGTGATTTCGTTGTTTTCTAACTTTTTACAACAAAAAAGACTGCGCCCAATTTTTAGCGCATCTTCACCACTTATTCTTACTATTGCTATTCCTCCGCTTCCTAGTGGTGTGGAGATTTGTGCTATCGTTTTCATACTAAACAATTATAGCACAAACAATAAAAATAACAATGTTTTTAAAAATAATTTATTTTTCTTATAACGAGTATTCCGAATTATCGTATTTTTTATTTGATTCACTATTAAATTCATTTTTGTTATTTAATTCACTATTAAATTCATTTTTAACATAGTCTGTTAAATCCAAAACATATTTTTCATATAATGCTGGAACTATAACACCTTCTTCTTTTAGAATACTTATCGCTTTATTTACATCAAAATGTTTAATTGCGTATTTTAAAAAATTATAATATCTTTCGTTGTATTTTGAGTATTTTACTATGTCATGTACTATATCTTCAAAATCATGATAATATGCTATATCAAGCGACTTGATTTTGTCGGTGATAATCTTTTAT
>CALWPE010000042.1 GCA_944383345.1 uncultured Clostridia bacterium
CACCATACAATCAATATCCAATAGAGCAGGTATATCAAATAGCAGTAAAGTTAATAGAAGATTACTTCCCAGAGAGTTACTTTGAAGATATAGTTGCATTACCAGATACATATAAAATCACCACAAGTGAAGGAGTAAGCACAAGGTTAGATAAAGGTGAGACCTACACACTAGAATCGCCAAAAGACTTAGCAGGCTTTGAAGGCTATTACAACACATTTGATGGAAAGATGTATATGCCGGGCGATGAAGCAACAATCTATATGAATACTCACTTTATTGCAAGATATTCAGCATAACAAAAAATACTCGTACTTAGTTACGAGTATTTTTTTATAAATAACTTTTAAAATATTTTAATATTCTTCAAGACTTGCAAGGCCAATGGCACCAATTCCAACATGGACACCAAACACAGGCTCAAGACCAACTTCTTCAATGTTTTCAAGCCCTAGCATACTTTTTAATTTTTCAGTAATTTTTGGGACATTTACTTTATCGTAGATATAACAAATATACAGTTTCTTTAGTTTCTTTGGAAGTAAAGCAATCGCTTCTGTAATTGCTTTTGTTAGCCCCAACACTTTTTTAGTTATTGTAAGTTTACCATTTGAAAATTTAAAAAGAGGTTTAATTTTTAAAATATTTGCAATAGCTGCACCAAGAGCACCAATTCTTCCTCCTCTTTTCAAAGCATCCATTGAATCAGGAACAAATTGAATTGCAAGTGCACTTTCTATTTTTGGTAATAACTCTAAAAGGTTATCAAAAGTAATGCCATTTTTTATGTGTTCAACTACTTCTTCTGTTAACATTCTTCCACAAGTTGCTGCCTGTTTTGAATCGTGTGCAACAATACGCTTGCCTTCAAAAGAATTTGCTGCAATAGTTGCAGAATTTATTGTACCACTAAGGGCATTTGAAATTGTTAAAATAAGCACTTCGGCATCAGGGTCTTTGTCATAAATTCTGTTTATAGCATCAATAAAATCTTGTGGTGAAGGTTGTGATGTCGTTGGGAAATATTTTGATACTTTCATTTTTTCATAAAAGTCTGCCCATGTATCTTCAAAACCTTCTTCATAAGTTTCATTGCCTAATATCATTTTAAGGTGAACAACCTCAATATTATTTTCTTCTGCGTATTTTCTTGAGATTCCAAAAGTGGAATCAACGATTAGTCTAATCATTATAAAACTCCTTCAAGATAAAAAAATATATTTTTCTATCATAATCAATTATACATAAACAGTACAAAAAAGCAAATTTAATTATGATGTAATATTAAATCATATTAAATATGTATCAAAATTATACTAATTGTGACATTTTTTTGACTTAGTGTAATAAGTTTTGGTAAACTAAATTTGGAGATGATATGAAATTAGAAGAAATTGAAAATTATATCACACAATCGTTATGTATTCTTATGCAAAACACACCATTTGAAAAAATTACTATGGAAAGTATATCAAAAAAAGCGGGAGTCTCTAGGCGTACTATATATAGATATTTTGATAATAAGATGCAGATAATAGATAAAATCTTTCAAAAAATTGTACAAGACTATGCGCAAAAAATTGAAATGGAGTTAAGTGAGCAAGGTAATACATTGATTAGCAGTTTCAAATTTATTTTTGATAATGCTGAAATATTTGTGCTGGCGTACAAAAATAATTTGATGGATAATATCACTTTAGCAATAAAAGAAGTTGTTAAAGGTATAGTTTTGCAGAAAAATGCTGAAGCGAAAAACTGGTCAAAAAAATATTTTGATTGTTATATTTCTTTCACGACAGGTGGAATATACACCTTACTTTATGAATGGCTTCAATCTGGTTTAGATAAAGACCCAACTCATGTTTTTGAAATATATAAAAATGTCATATCAGATTTGGATAAAAAATTTTAATTGTGTATTTAAAAAAATCTTTAAAAAAAACAAATAAATTTTTATTTATAAATAATTTTTTCTAATTTCGCATTAAATTATAAAATAATTTGTATAATATTTTAAATTAAATAAAAAACAAAAATAATTTTGAAATATTTTACTATTATGTTATCATCACAACTAAGGAGATTATATGGAAGAAAATATAGAAGTGACTGTTACTGAAAAAGAAAACCAAAACAAAAAAAATGTAAAAAATTTACTACTTGCCGGAACATTATCGGCACTTGCTGGGCTTGGTGGCTGTTTGGTGCTTGGGCTTTTACTTGCCGTTGGGTTTGTTGCATCAATTAGTGGAATTGTTATTACATTAGCAATGTATTATACTTTTCAAAAATTTTATAAAACAAAATCAAAATGGTTGTATGTATACATTGTAGGTGTGGCTATTATAGAAATTTTCTTAACAGTGCTTATTGCTGATGGTTTAGTTATAAAATCTTTTGCATATGTTAGTGAAAATATAATATTAACGCTTGGAGAATCAATAAGTTTAATATTCTCAACTAATGAACTTGTTGGGGCATTTATTGCCGACTTTTTATTAGCAGTTTTATTTGCTTTAATAGGTATTGGTATTATGATTTTTGACTTGGTACAAAAGCAAAAAAGAAAAGAAATGATTATGTCAACTCTATCGAATGATACAGATAAAAAAGATGATACAGTATATACACCAGCAACAGTTGTTGAAACAAAAGGCGAAGAAGTAAAAGAAGATAAAAGTGACGACACAGAGCAAAACAAAGACAAAAAAGATGAAGACAAAGTAGACTCTAATAAATAATTTGTTGTTGTAAAAAACATACATATGTGGTATAATCACCATAGGTGGATAGATTGTGCCAAAAGTTTCAAGAGTTAAAAATCTTAAAGATAAGTTAAAAGAGATAGAAGATAGTGATGGTTTTGTTTGCGATGAACAGGGCCGTGCTATTATAAATGTCGGCGCAGAAAATTACGACGACATTTTTTCACCATATTGCTTTAAGGGAGGCGATACATTATCGTCATCACTTGTTGAGTACTTAAATCAAAAAGCAAGTGTTATTCCACTTGAATATGACTTAACAATAAAATTTCATATTAAAGGCGCAAATGATGAAAAGCGAAAAGAAATTCAATCTGCACTTAAAGAGAATTATGAAAGTACAATATATGCAGTAGACCAAAGACTACATAGAACAATGATATTTTCACTATGGTTTATTTTGCTGGGAGTAATATTTTCGGCACTCTATATTTTGACTTGTGACAAACTTCATATTGCCATAACCTATATTATTGACTTACTCGCATGGGTATTTTTATGGGAAGGAATAGACGCATTTTATTTAGATAGGCGAGTCATGAAAATTGACAAATTAAAAGCACTTCGGCTTGCCACTGCAAATATCGTAACGATTGAATTTGAACCATATTAAAAAAAGGGAATTTTTATGTATCACCAAATTTTTCATATAGGCAATATAGTATTTTATATATTGCTCGCAATATCTTTTGTTTTGTTATTACAAAAAATAATTTATCATATTGTAGGGCTTTTTCCTGCAAAACGCTTCAAAGATGCAAAAGTCAATCATAAGTTTGCAATTTTAATTCCTGCTCGCAACGAAAGTAAAGTTATTGAGCAGTTGCTAATTTCTATTGAAGAACAAAATTATGATGCAAATCTTTTAAAAACATATGTCATTGTTGAAAGAGAAGATGACCCAACTTGTAAGATTGCAAAAAGATATAAAAATACAGAAATTTTTGTTAGAAAACATTTAGAGAACAAAGGTAAGGGATATGCTCTTGACGAAGCAGTAACATATATATTTAGTAAAGGTGAAGAATTTGATGCATTTTTCATTTTTGATGCAGATAATGTTTTGGATAAAAATTACATAAAAGAAATGAACAAAACATTTGACGAAGGGTACGAAATAGCACTTGGTTACAGAAATAGTAAAAACTGGAATGATGGCTGGGTAGCAAGTGCTAGTGCGCTTACATTTTCTATGGTAAATACATTCCAAAACAAATGCAGGTCAAGATTTACAAAAAATGTCATCATAAGTGGCACAGGGTTTTATGTTTCTAATTCAATCTTGAAAAAACTTGGTGGATGGAAATTTTTTGAACTTACAGAAGATTATGAACTTTCAATGTATGCAACAATAAACAATGTAAAGGCAACATACAACGAATATGCAGAGTTTTATGATGAACAACCAACAAAACTTAAAGTATCTTGGACACAAAGGCTAAGATGGGTAAAGGGTTTTGCAAATGTAACCAAAAAGTACAAAAAAAGCCTAGTAAAAAGTTTTTTGCTTGATAAAAACAACAGATTGTGTAAATTTGAATACATTATGAGTATTTTGCCAGTAGTTTCACTGTTAGCAACGGCATTTTTGTATATGGTGTTTACACTTGTGCTTGGGATTGTCGGCTCAGTAATAGGTGAACCAAGTTGCGTGTCGGTATATGTCGCTTGTGCAATTGCATCGTCTGTAATGTATCTTTTCTTTGTAGCGTATGCTTTTGTAATGTTTTTAGCAGAGAGAAAACATATAAACATAACACTAAAAAACAAAATTATTTGTTGTTTAATGTTTCCAATTTACATGGGACTTTATATTCCAATATATATACAATCAATGTTTAAAAAGAAAGTTGAGTGGAAACCTATTGAACATAAAGCAAAAATGCAGACACCTAAAAAAGATTGACAAAATATTGCTAAATAATAAATTTATAATTAAGGGAAAATTATGGATAAAATTGAGAAAATACTTCGCTATTATTTATTGACGAACAAGTTAAAGGATACCATTCGCACGGGGTGGAAGTATTGGAATGTAAAAAAACAGCGTCTTGAAAGTGTTGCTGAGCATATTTATGGAACTTGTATGCTTGCTATTGCTGTTTGGTCAGAAACATTGCCACCAGTTAATCTTGCCGAAGTTTTAATGACACTTGCAGTCCACGAAACCGAAGAGATAATAATAGGCGATTTGACTCCGTTTGATGCAGGCTATAAAGATAAAAAAATAAAAGGCGAACAAGCGATAAAAAAGATTTTTGCGGGGCTTATGGCAGAAGAAGTCTTTGTTACACTTATAAAAAATTTTGATGAGCAGTCAACACCAGAAGCACAATTTGCATATAAAGTAGATAAACTCGAATGTGATATTCAGGCAAAAATATATGATGAGCAAAAATTTTTAAAATTAGAAAACGCAAATGAAAAAATAAAAAAAGATGTTAGAATAAAGAAACTAACAGAAAAAGGTGTTAAAGATGCATATAAATTTTTTGTTTATATGGATAGACAAGCCATGCAAAAAAATCTAAAACAAGGTGAAAGTGACATATTCTTGGAAATAAGTAAGTATATAGAAAAACATAGTTTACCTAAAGTTTAATTTTTCTTGACATTTATATTAAATTGTGGTAGTCTCGTCTATGCAAGTTTTTTAAAGGACTTAGCATAGTTTAGTATGCGCCCATAGCGCAATTGGATAGAGCGTTGGTCTACGGAACCAAAGGTTGGGGATTCGAGCTCCTCTGGGCGCACCAGAAGTAAAATACATCACGAATAGTGGTGTTTTTTTATTAGTTAAGTGAGAAAAACAAGAATCTCCAAACTTTTTATCGGGATTAAAGCCATTTAATCGCACCATAAAAGTAAATCAAAGTACATAAATGTATGTATACTTTGATTTTTTTATATACAATCTTTAATCTTTTGTAAATTTTTATTTAAAATTTGGCATTTTTTAATGTTGGAACAAGAGACAAAGTAAAGTTATGTATTTTAGTATGTTGAGTTATTTTAGTCATAACTTAGCACTATACTTAAAGAAGTAAGCCTTTATTGCTGTGAGTGTAAACTTTTTTATGTTAAGAAAACGAAAACATAAACTAGTGTTAATTATTTAGTACAAAAAGAATAAAAATGTTTTGACATAATTTATTTTTGTCATTTATTATTGAAAACTATTGAAAAATTACATAGTTTGTGCTAAACTTCCACTAGGTGTAAAAAAATGAAAAAAACAAAAGAAATTGATGGTTACAGGGTATTTTTACCACTTTTATTTATTGTTTTTGCTATTATTTTTGAAATAGTTAATTTTTTGTACTTAGGTTTTACAGATTCAAACGGCAATTTGATGGTAGTACCAACATATTTTTTATTTGATATTGGAATAATGATAATTTTTGCTGGTATTATTTACATTGTTACTAATAAAATTGCAATGAATGTTGTTTTTTATTTTTTACTTTCGATGCAATTTATCTTAAATGTTGTAAATTCAACACTTTATGCAATTTTTGGTGATATACTTTCATTTGATTCGCTTTTTCTTGGTGCAGAAGCGACATCTGCTTTGACTGTGGAACTAATTGATTGGATAGGTGTGCTTATAAATGTGCTATTATTTGCTGCAATGATAACTTTGACGATATTATTTCAAAAAAAATGCAAATTAGTGATTAAACAACACAAATATTCAAGAACTGCATTTATTTTGGCTTCATTTTTGTTGTTTCAAGTTGTAGGCTTTGGGCTTTATGGTTTAGAAAAAGCATCTTTAAAACCGGCAGTATCTGCAGATAGTGAAATTGAAACAAGTGATGAGTATCTTTATGAGCATTTTCAATTTAAGTTAGATGCATTTAAAAAATTTGGTCATTATGGTTTTTATACAAGAAGTTTCTTAAATTATATTTTTGATGAGCCAGTAGATGAGCAAAAATATGCTGATTTTATTGATGATGGCTATATAGCAGGAGACAACTTAGCACCACTTTACGGAGATAACTTAGTTGTTATTTTGTGTGAGAGTTTAGATTGGTTTGCGATTGATCCATATAATACACCAACACTTTATAGGTTGGCAGGTGGTGACAATACAATTGTATTTAAACAATTTTATGGTAGAAATAGGACAAATATAAGTGAACAGATATCATTACTTGGATTTGCTTCAAAAAACTATATGTTAACAACCCCAGTCAATCATGGTTACAATTTTAGATATTCTCTACCTAATTTGTTTAAGACTTCAGTTGAAGGTGATGATGTTACGACATCATTCTTCCATGCAAACGATAAAGGGTTTTATGGTAGAATAAATACACATGGTACAAATGGTGTTGGTTTTGATAATTTACACTTTGCAGATTCATATACGGGCGAACAGGAATTTGGTGGCTTTTATAAATGGATTTCAGATAAAGAATTTGTTTCAAATCAAATAGATGAGTTTTTGCCTACCAATCAAAGATTTTTAACATATTTTGCGTCTATTACAACGCATGGTCCGTATGATTATGAGCAAAAATATTTAACAGACTGTTATCAAGAGTATTACGATAATTTTGATAAATTTAAAGCATGGTTTCAAGAGAATACAGATTTTATTTTCCCAGAAGATGAAGAAACGCTTGAATTATTTAGACATTACAAATCTGCTATGATTGACCTAGATAGAACAGTTGAATATATACTCAATCAAATAGATGAAAGAGGATTAACCGACAATACTTCAGTACTTTTGTTTGCAGACCATAACTCTTATTACTCAAATCTTGCTTATAGATTAAAGGGTGTGGACAAAACAGATTTTTCAAATACATATGCGAACAATATACCTATGCTATTTTATAGTCCAAAACTTTTTAAACTGTATGGAGATAATTTTGAAAGTGTAGAAAACACATATTGCAATACATATGATATTCTACCTACAATCTGCGATTTGTATGGAATGGTATTAAATAAAAACTTATTTCAAGGCTATTCAGTATTTAGTAATGAAATAAAAAATTCACTATTTGTGTCAAATTTGGGTGGAATGTTCACAAAAGATTTATTTAGTTTCAATATTTCAGATATTTACATAGTAGGCGATAATGTTAGCGAACTTGAAATTGAAAAATTTAAAGAAAATGCAAATACTTATTGGAAAAAGCAAGAGTATATAGAAATTATATTAAATAAAGGAATAAATGGAAAAATTTAATGTTTTTTATAAAAAATTGAGAGAAAATTGATTTTTTCTCTCATTTTTTTAAATTTTTCCATGATTTTATATGATGTATAGACACTCCAAAATTTTCAGGTAACACACTTTTTACTATCTGTAATTGCTCGGTCATATATTTTTTGCCTTCTTCATAATACGAAACTATATTACTTTCATCACTTTTCGCAGTTTCTGCACCTAATATTACAATCTTATTTGTTTGTTTAGCATAATTTATTTCTTCTACGCTTACATCTATCATTGCCTGCGCTGTATCACGGTAACTCATAATGAATACTCTGTATGATATATCAATCATATGCTGATATGCTGGTTTTTTAATGCCGTTGTATGCAATTTCATCATCTAGCCAAAATGGTATATCATAATCAAATTTAATATTTGGGTAAGTTGTTTTAAGGTGGTGTGCCATATCTATTAAACTATATATGTAAGATTTTCGATTTGTTTCAAAATCACTAAACTGATGTGGTTCTACATCAAGATGTATTCCTGAATAAAACTTAGCATCATCATGATTGATAAAATGTTCAACTGTTTCATCTACCAAACTAAAATCTAAAAGCCACTCTTTTTCTCCAATGAGCCAATAGATATCTAAATTGTTATCTTTCATTGATTTTACCAAATTTGTATTTTCAAAATTTTGGTCGCAAAAATATATTTCATTTACATCATTGTCTAATGCAAATGATAAACAACTTTCATCAAGTGTGTTGTCCCACCACCATACACCATTTACAAACTTTTTAGGATTAGGATTAGTTTGTTTACAAGCATATAAAAAACAACAGGTGATTAAAAAAAGTAATATTAAATAAGATGATATCTTTTTCATACAATAATTATACTTTGTTTGTCATCGATTTCAAAATTTTTTTGACACCTAATTGATAAACTAGGGTTGCAAAATGTATGCTAATAAAAAATATGTTGCGTAATTTTTAAATTTTTTGTTGCAAATATCTTATGTATGTATTATAATGTACTTGTTTGTCATGGATCGCTAGCTCAGTTGGTAGAGCATCTGACTCTTAATCAGGGGGTCCAGGGTTCGAACCCCTGGCGATCCACCATAAAACCCTTTGTAAAGGTTTTTTTTATTTTATATTTATTTCCTGTTAAGGATTTGTTATTACATTTTACAAATTTTTTTTTATAAAAACCCCTTACTTTAAATCTAGTAAGGGTTAAATTTATAAATATGTTATTTAAAATTGGACGATATATTATTTAGTTGCTTCAAAGTCTTCTTTTTTGTGTTGTTTTTTTAATTTTAGTCTTTTAGCACTTGTTAATAGTACACCATTTTTTGTTGAGAATGATACAAGTGTTTCATCATGCATCAAAACTGTAGACTCGGGTATAATTTCTTCTTTTCCAAATTTCTTGCAAAGCATATCCAAATCTATGCATAAATCAAGTGTTTTTTCATCTAGGTGCTGACAAATGTATTTATTTGTAGCGTTCGCACTACATATAGAAAATGCTTGCTGTTCTGTCCTAAATAACTCCTTATTTTTATTCCGACTTTTTATAGTACTAAATACCTTTTTAAAGAGTATGCCACATAC
>CALWPE010000043.1 GCA_944383345.1 uncultured Clostridia bacterium
CCCCCCCCCCCCTATGTTTGTCAAGCGATTTTACATAATTTTTTAAAAAATTTTGTTTTTACGAGTATGTTTAGTATTTAATACTTTAAAGAGCACAATTAAAAAACTTTTTGCTCAATGTCATTTATTTTAAAAATATTTTTAGAAATGTACTTGGCTAACTTTATTAAATCCATTCTTTAGTTGTTAAACAATAAATTCTTTCGTATAAAAAGACATATAAACTTTAAACTTGTTTTTGTTTGACAAAAATATATAAAACCCACATAATAAAAATAAGGAGGGTGTTATGTCCACACAAACAAACAAAAATTCAAAAAAGTTTTGGCTACTAGGTATTGCCGTAGCAGTTATCGTGGCTTGCGTTTTGCTTATCGTGTTTTTGCCAAGAAAGACATCTCCATATGCCGTTATGGAACTTGATGTCAATCCAAAAGTACAATTTGTACTTGACACAGACAACAAAGTTATGCATGTGAACTACATAAATGATGATGCTGAAACATTACTATCTGATGAAGACCTTGAAGGACTTGATGTAAAAAAGGCAACAGAAAAATTTGTAAATCTTTGCGTTGAGGCAGGGTTTTTAGATGTAAACACAACAAATGGTACGGTTAATGTTACCATCTATTGTGAAAACCTAGACAAACTTGATGAACTATCTTCACATTTAAAAGACACAATAAATAGTTACTTTGACGAAAATGGAATAATTGCTGGTGCAGTTATGAACATTAAAACAACATTTGAAGAAGCATATAATAACATTACTCAAAATGCTCAAAACTTTGCCGACATGACACAACAAGAAATATTGTCACTTATTGACGAAACTTCAAACGATTTAAAAGATATTTCTATTACTTTACGCACTGAACTTTTTGATTTCATAAATGAACTAAAAGAAAACCCACTCTTTCAAGATATGCCAACTTTAGAAGAGACAATTGATAATCTTAAAACCGAACTTGAAAACTCACAACTTCTTACCGATGAACAAAAAGCACAAATAAACAAACAAATTGACGAAATTCAAAATAATCTTGACGAACTTTTAAAACAATTTAGAGAAAAACTTGAAGAAAAACTTGAAGAACTAAGAACATTAAGTAAAGAGATTTTTGAAAATGCCAAACAACTTTTAAATGAGAAGATTGAACAAACCAAACAACTTATAGAACAACACAAACAATATTTTGAGCAAAACAGAGAAGAAGTTCTTGCAAAAATTGAAGCGCATAGAGCAACTTTAAATTAAATGCTAAAATAAAAACAAAAAAAACACCATTTTTGGTGTTTTTTTTAACATATATTATTCATTTTCTTTGTTTTCATCTTTCTTTGGGCTTTCTGGGCTTTTAAGTTTATTTTTAACTTTTGGATGAAAAATTAGCACGAAAGGCAAGAAAACAAGCATACTCACAAGCAATATTGCAAAAATTGTTCCCAAATCCATAATATATCTCCATTCATAAGTATATTACACCCAAAAGCACTTGTTGTCAATACCCTTTATTTTTAACAATCCTATATTAGTTTATGTTAAAATAACTTTACAAACTTAAATCTTCGTTTCCCTTTGCTTGATTTTCTTTAAGTTCAGATTTCTTAACGATGTCCCCAAGTTTTGCTTTTAATTCATCTATATCGCTATCTTTACAGACTTCGCAATATTCAATATATTTCTCTGCTTTTTCTGGATTGTTTTTTATCTTTTCCAAAATGACATCTTTCTTTTCTTTTAGTATTGCTTTTACGCCAATCAAATCTTTGAAGCCCAAAAGTTTTTTGATAAACTTTTCTTCATTCGCATTTTTTTGGTATGCAAATTCGCAAATGTCATAAACATTATTGCATTTTTCAAGAAATTTATCTTCAAGTTTTGAAAGAACTTCGCCGTCTGAATATTTTGCCATAACTCTACACTCATGCATATTGCCATTTTCAAGAACATAGTCCAACAAAACATTGTAGTCTTTATCAAAAACTTCTTTTTCTTTTTTCTTCAAACCGTCTATTGTTGAATATGTACTCCATATTCCACCAATTTGTTCACCTGTTTTTGCCTTGATGAAAAATCTGGAATCTGTCCAAGGTAAGCAACGATACAAGTCGCCAACTATCCCTGAATCACCTTTTTTAAGCACAACTTCTGAAAGATTTTTAAATTCTCCCTCAAATTCTTGCTTTTGGTCTATAAATTGTTTAATAAAAACATATATTCTGTTTGGGTTCTCTTCCTTTAAAAGTCTTTCATATGTATTCATAAACTCATTTTCAAATTTTTCTCTTGCAATTTTTGGGTCTTTTGCATCATTTATTTCATACTTTAACTTACTCAATTTTGAAAATGTATCTAATTTTAAAGGCCTTCTAAATAACTTTTTTATACTAAATTTCACGATATCCTCCATACGCATATAAATCTATCATATTTTTGCCATTTTGTCAATATTGGCTCTCTTGAAATTTGATACAAAAATAATTGACACCGATAAAATTGTATGCTAAACTACTTTGGCTTTGAGTTAAAAATGTTTCTTATAATAAGCAACATTTCGGTCAAAATGTTTGTAGCAAGAAGTAAAATAAAAAATCACGACCTGTGACTTTTTGTTTAAAATACCCTTGCATAAATAACATCAAAGTTTAAAATAATTATAAATAAAAAAACTAACATCATTTTAACCAAGCACTCAAAAGCAACAATTCAATATAAAATGGAGAAGTACCCAAGAGGTCGAAGGGGCTCCCCTGCTAAGGGAGTAGGCTTGTAAAAGCGTGATATAGGTATCAATCTGATACTCCCAGGGGTCTTTGGGGTCGACAGGCTCACCTGGTTCAAAGAGCTCACGGTAGCGCTGAAGCAGGATGAGGTAGGTCTGCTCGTCCAGTTCCATCTTGACCTTTGTATAGGTACTGCCATGCTGGAACTCATATTCGCTCTTCTCCCATACGAAACC
>CALWPE010000044.1 GCA_944383345.1 uncultured Clostridia bacterium
TGCTATTAAATATTTTATCGGTTTTTTCATAACACACTTCCTTTGTTATAACAATTTAGTTTGAAAAGTCCATTGTTAAGCAATTTTTAATATTTTTTTAAAATTTATGCTTAAAATTTCTATTTTCTTTGGCATTTAAGAGGGATAGAGTACTTTACCTTTAGTATATACGAAAAATACTCGTAAAATCAATTTTTTTACGAGTATTTTTTATGTTTTTACTTTTTATTTAATGTAAATATTTATTTATTTTAAAAAACAAATATATTTTTTAATTAGGTAGTACTAAACAGTAATTGCTAAAGCACCGTCTTGGAACTGTTTTTTTATTTTTACTTTTACAAATTCATTTATTTTTACAGGTGATTTTATATAGCATTTGATATAATTTTCGCTGTAGCCTACAAAATACTCACCTACTTTTTCTTCAACAAGTACAGTAAGTGTCTTGTTTTTAAATTTATTTATGTATTTTTTGTGTAGTTTGGCATTTAATGATTGAAGTTTTGCTTCTCTTGCTTTTTTTATCTTTTTGTCTACTTCAAAATAGTTTTGTTTTTGTGCAACAGTGCCCAGTCTTACTGAATATGGGAATATGTGAATATTTGCAAATTTTACTTTTTTTGCAAAGTTATATGTTGTTTTAAATTCTTTTTTTGTTTCGCCCTTAAAACCAACAATTATATCTGTTGAGATATTTGCGTCTTTGAAATATTTTCGTATCAATTTAACAGTGCTAAGGTAGTCTTTTGTTTTGTATTTTCTATTCATTCTCTTTAAGACGCTATCGCAACCACTTTGAAGTGAAAGATGAAAATGTGGACAAAAGTTTGATTTTTTTAATGCAACAAGTAATTTTTCGTCAACAACACCTTGTTCGAGAGAACTTAATCTGAAACGGATATTTTTGTAAGATGAAAGTTTATCAACAAGAACATCAAGTGCTTTTTCGCCGTCTATTTTATAATCTGAGACATCTATTCCAGTTAGTACAATTTCTTTGACACTATTTTTTAGTGAATCTACTTCTTTTAATATTGAATTAAAATCTCTTGAACGGCTCCTTCCCCTTAAATATGGGATAAGGCAATATGTACAAAAATTGTTGCAACCATCTTGAATTTTTACATAAGCACGAATTTGCGTTGGATATGCTTTGTACACATCTTCATATATGTTTGGCAAGTCTTTTATGTGAGTGCCTTTTTGGTCAAGATTGTTTGCAAGGTCAAGTTTATTGGCATTTCCATACACTGCCTGTACATTTTTTAATTTTTCAAACTGCTTTGCGTTGTTTTGTGATGCACAGCCACAGACATATACTTTTGCTTTGTCGTTTAGTGCAAGACATCGTGAAACCATTTGTCTACTTTTTCGTTCGGCTTCGTTGGTTACTGCACAAGTGTTTATAATATATACATCAGCAAAGCACAGGTGTGAAAAAACTTCATGACCTTGCTCTTTTAATGCAAGCATCATGCTTTCACTTTCGTATTTGTTGACTTTGCAACCTAATGTTAAAACTGCTATCTTCATTTTAGTTCTCTACAAAATAACTTACGATACCAACAGACATAATCGCTGCCGTTTCGCACCTTAATATCCTTTTTCCTAGTCCAAAATAGATTGGTGATTTTTGAAGTATTTTTTCTACTTCATTATTTGAAAAGCCACCTTCACTACCAATTATTATTGCAATGTTTTTGTAGTTTTTTAGGTCTAACTTTTCAATGTCTTTTTGCTTTTCGTAGGCAAAAAGCACTGCATCATAACAATCTAAACTTTTAAGCATTTCATCAAATGTTATTGGTGGGTGTATGTTTAAAAATGTGCTTCTTTGACACTGTTTTGATGCTTCTATGGTTATCTTTTCAAGCCTTGAAATCTTGTTTGGGTTGGGTTTTGCAACTGTAAATTCGCTTGTAAAAAGTACTAAATCAGTTGCCCCTAACTCTGTAATTTTTTGAGTGATAAGTTCAAGTTTTTCTGCCTTTGGCAATGCTTGAAAAAGTGTTATTTTAACTTTTGGGTTCTGTAAACATTTTTGTTTTGAAATTATACTGCAAATTGCTTGCTTTTTGTCTAGTTGGTCTATTCTACACAAATATTCATATTCATCGTTGCAAATGCCCAAAAATTCATCACCTACGCTAAAACGCAAAACGGCGAGGTGTTTAAAATCCTCGCCATTAAGCATAAATTTATCTTGTTTTACTTCGCCAAAAAACCTTCTCAAATTATTTTACCTCTTTTGAAGTATCCATATATTTTTTATACTTTGGATAGTTTGAAATGGATATACTTTCAGCCAATGTTTTTAATACTTCCTTACTCTTTTTGTCAAGTGATTTTGGGGATTCTGCTTTAAGTGTTACAAGTAAATCTCCACGAGATTCACGATGAAGGATTTTTGAACCCTTAACTTTTATTCTCATAACTGTACCACTTTGAGTAAGTTCTTTTATGGCAAGATTAAACTCACCTTCAAGTGTTGGAACAACTATTTCACCACCTAATATTAGCGTTGTGAATGGTACATAAACATCAATATAAAGGTCATTGCCTTTCCTTGTTAAAAGTTTGTCTGCAATTACACTCATCTTGATGTTTAAATCACCGTTTGTTCCCGGACGAGAAGGAGCATTGCCTTGACCTGTCATCTTTAAAATTTGGTCGTTGTCTATCCCTGCTGGAATTTTGACATCTATATTCTTTTGTACTCTAACAACACCTTTACCTTGGCAATATGGGCATTTCTCTTTGATTACTTTACCCGTTCCACCACAAGTTTGACATTCGCCTTCCCTTATGGTTGTACCAAATATTGTGTTTTGCTGGTACCTTACTCGCCCTGCACCTTTGCAGTCAGGACAAGTTGAGAATTTTGTACCATCTTTTGCACCTGTTCCAGAACATTTTGGACAAGTTTCAACTCTTGTTAAAGTTATTGTTTTGGTTGTACCAAGGCATGCCTCTTTTAGTGTGATATTTAAACTAAGGTTTATATCTTCACCACGGTATGCCCTTGTACGCCTTGACCTTGTTCCACCAAATGCAGAAAATATATCTCCAAAGATGTCATCAAAGCCACCCGAAAAATCAAAGCCAGAAAAACCACCACCGTTTGCACCACCACCATTAAAGCCAGAAAACTGTGGACCATCGGCTGAACCGAATTGGTCATAGTTTTTTCGCTTTTGGCTATCAGATAACACTTCATAGGCTTCGTTTATCTCTTTAAACTTATCAGCCGCATCGGGATTATCTTTGTTTAGGTCTGGGTGGTATTTTTTTGCTAGTTTTCGATATGCAGACTTTATTTCATCTTCGCTGGCAGACTTATCAACTCCTAATACTTTGTAATAGTCCTTAGCCATATCGTCTCCAATTTATTAGTTTTTCTTGTCGCCGTTTGAATCGTCTTCAACAACTACTTCTGGGTCTTCGTCTTTTTTATCTTCTGTATTCTTGTTTTGTGCCTGTGCCTGAGCATTTTGGTACAATTTTACAACAACTTCTTCACTTTCTTTTGAAAGTTTTTCACTTGCAGACTTAACTTCTTCGGCGGTCTTTAAGTCTTTTGCTTTCTTTGCTTCTTCAATGGCTTCTTCAAGTTTCTTCTTGTCGTCTTCCGAAATTTTGTCGCCACTGTCTTTTAAGAGTTTTTCAAGTTGATATATTTGATTGTCGAGATTGTTCTGGGCATCAACAAGTTCACGATGCTTTTTATCTTCTGCTTCGTTTTGTTCTGCTTCTTTAATTGCCTTGTTGATTTCGTCTTCTGACAAATTGCTTGATGCTGTTATTGTTATTGATTGTTCCTTGTTTGTTCCAAGGTCTTTTGCACTTACATGGACTATACCATTTGCATCAATATCAAAGGTAACTTCTATTTGTGGAACACCTCTTGGTGCTGGTGGGATATCTGTAAGTTGGAATCTTCCAAGTGTCTTGTTCTGAGCAGCAAACTCTCTTTCACCTTGCAAAACATGAATGTCTACGCCTGGTTGGTTATCTGTTGCTGTTGAGAATATCTGTGACTTTTTAGTAGGAATTGTAGTATTTCTTTCAATAAGTTTTGTAAATACTCCACCAAGTGTTTCAATACCAAGTGAAAGTGGTGTTACATCCAAAAGTAATACATCTTTAACTTCACCAGCAAGAACACCTGCCTGAATTGCTGCACCAATTGCAACACATTCATCTGGGTTGATTCCTTTGAATGGCTCTTTGCCTGTAAAGTTTTTAACTGCTTCATACGCTGCTGGCATACGGGTTGAACCACCAACAAGAATAACTTTGTTTATATCGTTTATTGTGAGTTTTGCATCGCTAAGTGCACGCTTTGTACATTCAATTGTCTTGTCGATGTAATCGCTTGTAATTGAATCAAATTGAGCACGAGTAAGGTCATATTCAAGGTGTTTTGGACCTGTTGCATCTGCACTTATAAATGGAAGTGATATTGTTGTCTTTGGAGTTGCAGAAAGTTCGATTTTTGCTTTTTCTGCTGCTTCTTTTAACCTTTGCATTGCAAGCTTATCATTTCTTAAATCAATGTTGTTCTTGCTCTTAAAATCATCAACCAAAAGGTCAATAATACGGTTATCGAAGTCATCACCACCAAGGTGTGTATCTCCGTTTGTTGATAGAACTTCAAATACACCATCACCTATTTCCAAAATTGATACATCGAATGTACCACCACCAAGGTCGTAAACCAAAATCTTTTGATTTTTGTTTTCGCCTTTGTCAAGACCATATGCAAGTGCTGCTGCTGTTGGTTCGTTTATAATTCTTAAAACTTCAAGTCCAGCAATTCTACCAGCATCTTTTGTTGCTTGACGCTGACTATCGTTAAAGTATGCAGGAACAGTTATAACTGCTTGCGTAACTTTTTCACCAAGATAACTTTCAGCATCTTGTTTTAATTTTGAAAGTATCATTGCTGATATCTCTTGTGGTGTGTACTGTTTACCATTTAATGTAACTTTTTGGTCAGTACCCATAAGTCTTTTAATTGATGTAATTGTGTTTTCGTGGTTTGCAACTGCTTGACGCTTTGCAACTTTACCAACTAATTTTTCTCCTTCTTTTGTGTATGCAACAACAGATGGTGTTGTACGGTCACCTTCAGCGTTTGGAATAACTGTTGGTTGCCCACCTTCCATAACTGCTACACAACTGTTTGTTGTACCTAAGTCAATACCAATAATTTTACTCATTTTTATCCTCCTTTATCTTATTGACAATAACTTGACTATATTTTATTACTTTATCATTGTATATATATCCTGCCTGATATTCATCAAGTACTACACCGTCTGGCTTTGTTCGGTCCATCATGGTGCTTAGTGCATGATGATATCTTGGGTCAAAAGGTTTGCCTATGGTCTCAATCTTTTTTACTCCAAGACTCTTTAATGAGTTTTGAATCTCATTTTCAACCATCTCAATACCTTTTAATGATGATGGGTCTGTAACTATTTGCTTTGCTTTTTTGAATACATCTAGGCAAGGCAAAATAACTTCTATTGCCTCAATTTTACCATCAATCTTTGCTTGTTTTATGCTCTCAATGCTTCGTTTACGGTAGTTATCAAAATCTGCTTGAATTATTCGTGCCATATTTAGATATTCTTGTGCAAGGTCTGGCTTTTGTTGTTTGTCTTCATCATGACATTCGCAACTACAATCGCATTTGTCGTCTTTACATTTGCAATCTTTGTTTTCTTTGTCACCATGACAACCACATTCTTTGCCTTCGCTTTCGCATTGACATCTACTTTCTTCATCATGCTCGCATTGACATTGTTTTGTCTTTGGCTCTTCAACCATAGGCTCTTCCTCTGTCTTTTTTGGCTGGTCTTTCTTGTATGACATTTAACTATCTCCTTTATCTTTATCTAGTTCATTCATCACAATTTTGAGCGCCTGAGCAATACTTGCATAGTCCATTCTATCCGGACCAATGACTGCAAGCGAAGCAACTGGCGTACCTTTTATTATTATAGGCGCAGTAATTAGTGCACACCCTGCCATTTTCGCATCTTCGTCACCTATCTCAACAGTTATGTCATCACTGGCACGAACTGTGTTGTAAAGTTCATCTTTATCACCTAGTAGCGACAAGATTTTTTTTGTTTGCTTTACACTAGATTTCTCATTTTCGTCCAAAATGTTTGCTGTGGCTTCACCACAAACATCTACTTTGGTCTTTTGAATGAACTTACGCATACTATCTATCAAACTACTTACAAGTGATTTGAATGTTTGAACTTCGCTTAATGATTGTTCAAGTATGTTACCTTCAAGCATTTCTCCTATGGTTTTTCCACAGAACTTGCGAGTAAGAAAACTTGATGCATCATCACAAACTTTTTCACTTGCACTAGTTGTCATACTGTTTTTAACAATACCACTATGAGTTTTAAATAAAACAAGTGCTTCATTATCTATAAGTGGAATTATTCTAACTTCTTCGATTACAAGTTTGTCATATCCGTTGGCAACCATAACCGTTGGGTAATTGGTCGCTTTTGAAACAAGATTTGCAATACCAGAAAGAATCTGTGAAAGCGAATTTGTTTCACCATCTAAAAGACTTTCAACTTTCTTTAGTTTGTCTTCTGAAACTTGAAAATCTTCAAGCAAAGATGAGACATAGTACTTGTAACCTTCAGCAGTAGGAATACGCCCACCAGATGTGTGCAACTGTTTTAAATATCCCATACTCTCTAAAGCGTTAAGTTCGTTCCTAAGAGTCGCTGTGGAAACTTTTGGAATGTGTCTATCTTGAACTCCTGCACTTGTGATAGGAGCAGCATCTTTGATGTAGTCTTCAACTACACTACACAAAATGAAATGTTTTCGTTCACTTAAATGCATATACTACTCCTTTTAAATGTTAATTTGCTAGCACTCTGCTTTTCGTTGTGCTAACAGTATTATATGCATAGTGTTACAATTTGTCAACACTTTTATGTAAAAATTTTAAAAAAATTATAAAAAATTGCCAAACTGAATTGCAAGAACGTTGAGAGATTCTTCGCTTGGCTCAGAATGACAAGAAAAGAGTAATCGAAACAAGTGACAAAAAGAGTGACAGAACAAAAAGAATGTCAAATGCAGAAAATAAAAGAAAAAAGTAGACAGCAAAAAACATATAGAATAGCAATATTGATTACCAATATAAGTTTTTAAGATATGGATAACCATCAAGAATATTATCGTTTTTCGACCAATAATTACTATTTAGGCTAATTGTTTTTATAGAATCAGCAGTCCTGCTTGTACCATAAACAGTAATTTGGGGAATGTAGGTACTAAAAACTGTTGAATGACTATTTACATTTTCGGCATTTGTTTTTTCATCATTATAATAATTTGTAATAGTGGATTTAATATAAAAGTAATTGTTGCTTTCGTAATATTTAACCAATAAACCTGGGTTGCTGTCATATTCAGTTTGTCCTGCTTTATTCATTAAATAATCCATATCACAAGAAAGAGATGATTCTTGACCACTACCGCGTGTAAACATGGTTAAAATTGAATATCCCCAGTCAATTGATATTTTTAAATATAATCCAACTCCACCCGTTAACAAAAGAGAGTTAATGTCTTGTGCGGTAATTGAAGAAGAATAATAACAGTTCGGAACACTACTACAATTTGGCACAATTGGTTGAATATACAAAGATTCAACCCATTGTGGCCCATCGTTAAATGTGTATGTTTGGGGACATCCTTTGGACATGAAGCCATTTACATACATAATTCCTTTCACAGACTGAGAAACTGACGCAATATTATACACATAACCCCCCTCAACTGTTCCAACACTATAACAATATTTTGCACTAGAAGCCTTGCCAGCGATTCCACCACTATATGCTTTTTTTGTCTTTTCAGTTATTGTTGGTTTAGATCTAGTATAGAAAAACTCATCGGTAAGCCAAGACCAATAAAAATGTTGATGCTGATGTACTCTTATGTCAGAATATGGCGTACAATTATATGTTGACGAATCTGTTGTAGTTATTTTTGCATTACCAGTCACATCCGCTAAATTACAACAATTTGTAATGCTCTGGTCCGTATAACCAGCAATTCCTCCAACATATGTTGTATCAGTGGAGCTACTACCTGCTGTAACTGTCCCAAAGTTTGCACATTGGTCAATAGATTGTGTGGTGTATCCAACAATACCACCAGCCCTTACATCTCCGCTACCATTAGGTGTTGTTGTGCTTGTTACATTGCCATGGTTTACACATAGTTTAATTGTTCCGTAACTTTCCCCACAAATACCACCGGAACGTGGGTGATCATTTTTTCCATTTGAAATTGTTCCATAATTATAACAAAATTGTATTGTTGTGCCACTATATTGTACGCCAACTATACCACCAGAAAATTTTGACCTTGTAACAGACGCATAATTTACGCAGTTTATTACTTGTCCACTTGCCAAAGCACCGGTGATGCCACCAGTTTTTCTATCATCATTATTATAATACTGAGGTCCTGTTATTGAACCACTAAGAACAGTTACATTTTCTATATAGCCATAGCATTCTCCAGCAACACTTCCTGCACCACCTTGACCGCTTGCATTTCTATTATTTGA
>CALWPE010000045.1 GCA_944383345.1 uncultured Clostridia bacterium
CAAAAAAGAGCAGATTTCTACTACTCTTTTAATTTTTGGTTGGAATGAGTGTCGACCGATGAAATTATTTATATTCGCTTATGCTCATTAAGGTGGGGGGGGGGGGGGAAAAAAAAAAGGGGGGGCAATTTGCCACTCATTCACTGGTTGGAATGAGTGGACTCGAACCACCGACCCCCACCTTATCAGGGTGGTGCTCTAACCGGCTGAGCTACATTCCATCGGCTTAGTGTTATAGACTTTGCTTTGTCTAATATATTTAACCACCCAGATAAGGTGGGACCACCTTATAACCACCCGTCAGGGAAGCATATGTGTGGTTGGCGTTCGCTTCGCTCGGCAACAGGGTGGTGTTCTAACCGGCTGAGCTACATTCCATCGGCTTAGTGTTATAGACTTTGCTTTGTCTAATATATTTAACCACCCAGATAAGATGGAACCACCTTATAACCACCCGTCAGGGAAGTATGTGTGTGGTTGGCGTTCGCTTCGCTCGGCAACAGGGCAGTGCTCTAACCGGCTGAGCTACATTCCATTGGCTTAGTGTTATAGACTTTACTTTGTCTTTTATTTTGATTTGTGTGCTTTTGCTCCACAAAACCAATTATATAAGGGGGGTGTAACGAAATGATTTGATAACCATCTCGCTACTTGCCAAGTATATTACAAGTTTAGAAATATTGTCAAGAGATTTTTCAAAAATTTACAAATTAGTGCCCATGAATTATATAAAATTTTCTTTTCATTGCGTTTCTCTAAACTGTTATTATAATTGCACATTATTGCACAAAATTTTTTAATCACTGGTTCTTTTTAAAGAGTTTAATTTATTATCTTTGATAGTTTTGATGCGATTTTGTCTATTACATACTTTTTATTCTGTGCTCTTTTTTCAAATGGAACTTTTAGTTTGAGTTCATAAAAGTTATCGTGCATTTTATCATAAATTGCAACAAAAACAATGTCATCTTCTCCGTGAGGGTTAGTTTCGTCAAACTTTTTTAATTTTCCTGTAATTCCTATTCCATAATCTGAGTCTGTAAATTGAGAAATACATTTACTCATTGATTTTGCCGTTTCGGTGCTATACACAGTAAATTTATCAATAATTTTTTTATCAACACCCATTTTTATCTTGTATTCGTTAGAATAGGTTACTGCTCCAAACTTAAAAATCTTACTGGAATCTGTGCAGTCTGTTATTGCATTTGCTAATTCGCCACCTGTGCACGATTCCATTGTAGAAATAGTCTTTTTTGTATCTATTAACTTTTTTACTAAAACTTCAATTTTTTTCATTTAATTCCTTTTTGAAAATCACGACATCTTAACAAAGTTCAACAAATACATAAAATTAAAAGGTTTAATCTTGCCTCGTTTTCTTTTTTAAGAAGAATAACATTATAAGCAAAACTTGTAGTGGTACACCAATTAAAAGAATATACCAAATATTTTTAATACTTAAACATAGTGAAACAAGAAATGTCCAAATGAGTAGTGTAGACGCTAGAAACTGCCAAATGTATTTTGCCCAAAGACAACTAAAAACAATTAGTACAATTGACATAACTGGTAGAGCATAAATAAAGCATAACCATATTTTTGGTAATGAAGTAAGTAGTAATAAAAACACAAATATAGTAGTAGCGACTAGCCAAACAAGTCCACTTGAAAGCATTGTTATTAAAAGATGTTTTGAACTTTTTTGTTTTGGTTTTGTAAAAGTTTCTTTTTGAGTCAAGTCATTTAAAGTTATACCAAAGATATCACACATTTTTTTGAGTGTGACGATATCGGGTAGTGATTCTCCTTTTTCCCATTTTGAAACAGACTTATCTGAAAAATTAAGTTTTTCACCAAGTTCGGATTGAGTCAACTTTGCTTGTTTTCTGTTTTTTGCGATGTTGTTAGCAATTATAATTTCTAAATTTTCCATATCTACAAACTAACATAGTTTTGCTAAAAAGTAAACAATTCTACTGTGAGTAGAGTATTTTTTTGTTATTCTACTCATAAAAATTTTAAAGTAGAGAAAAAATCAATATAGTAGGGTGAGTTTTTTTTGATTAACATATAAACTTTCAATTTTTAAAAGGATTAGGCTATGATAGCAATTTCAGCAGAAAGCACAATAGACATGCCAGAAAAATTACTTAATGAATTTGATATTCACACAGTTCCATTTACTGTTATTATGGGGGATAAAGATTATTTAGACGGAAAGATTGCTTGTAGTGAAATTTTTAAGTTTGTGACTATGAATAAAATTCTGCCAATGACAAGTGCAGTAAATGAATATCAGTTTGAACAACATTTTAAAAATTTATTAAAAGACTATGATGCAGTTATTCATATATCGCTTTCGTCAAAAATAAGTAGTGCATATACAAATGCCCAAAATATTGCGAATAAGTTTAAAAATGTATATGTCATTGATTCGCAAAGTTTATCAACAGGGATTGCACTGCTTGCAATAAAAGCATCTATACTTGCAAGAGAAAAAGACGACGCACTAAGCATTGTAAAAGAGATTGAAAATATGAGAAAAAATGTGCAAGCAAGTTTTATTTTAGATAAATTGGATTACTTGTACAAGGGTGGAAGGTGCAGTGCTTTAAGCAAGTTTGGTGCAAATCTTCTTAGAATAAAACCACAAATAATTGTAAAAGATGGCGCTATGCAAGTCGGCAAAAAATATGTCGGAAGTTTCAATAGTTGTGCTAAAAAGTACATCGACGACACGATAGCACAATATCCACATTGTGATTATGATGTTGCCTTTTTTACTTACACAACGGCGAGTGATGATATAATTGAATATGCCAAGAAAAAACTAAAAGATGCTAAATTTGAAAATATTTTTGTTACAAATGCAGGTGCAACTATATCATCTCATTGTGGGCCAAACACACTTGGAATACTTTTTATACACAAATAGCGTAGTTTTATTGACAACTTTGCTCTTTTTGATATAATAATCAAAGTAAATTTAAGGAGCAAAAAAGTGATAGACAAAAAGTATAATTTCACAGAAAAAGAAAAAAAAAGGCAAGACTATTGGCAAGAAAATGGGATATACGATTTTGACAAAAATAGTGACAAAAGAGTATTTTCAATAGATACCCCACCACCAACAGTTAATGGAAAAATTCATATGGGGCATCTTTCTTCATATATGCATATTGAAACAGTTGCAAGACACCATAGAATGAAAGGTGAAAATGTTTATTTTCCACTTGGTTTTGATGATAATGGACTTCCTACCGAGCGTTTTGTAGAAAAGAAGTACAATAAAAAAGCACACGATATGCCACTAGAAGAGTTTATTGAACTTTGTTCTAAGACTACAAAAGAACTTGAAAAAGAATTTCATGCACTTTACAAAAGCGCAGGTTTTTCGTGTAATTTAAAAGAGAACTACTCATCAATATCAAAACGCACACAAACAATTTCACAAAAATCTTTTATTGAACTTTATAAAAAAGGTTATATCTATCATGCAGAAGCGCCAGCACTATGGTGCACAGAATGTCAAACTGCAGTTGCACAAAGCGAACTTGAAAATGCAGACCTTGAAAGTACTTTCAACTACATAAAGTTTTATGTAGAGGGTAGTGATGAATATGTTATTGTCGCAACTACAAGACCTGAGATGCTTCCTGCTTGTGACTGCGTTTTTATTCACCCAGACGATAAAAAGAATGCACATTTAAAAGGTAAAAATTTGGTTGTACCACATTTTGGCTTTGCCGTTCCAGTTATCTGCGATGACCTTGTAGATATGGAAAAAGGTAGTGGCGTTGTTATGTGTTGTACCTTTGGTGACAATGTAGATAAAGAGTGGCAAAGAAAATATAACTTACCAATAAAAGAAGCATTTAATAGCAGTGGCCGTATGACAGAACTTGCAGGCGAATTTGCAGGTTTAAAAATAAAGCAGGCAAGACTTGCTATTATTGAAAAACTAAAAGATGAAGGTTTGTTAGTTAAACAAGAGAATCTTGTTCACGCAGTTTCAACTCATGAAAGATGTGGAACACCTATTGAAATTATAGTAAAAAAACAGTGGTTTATAGATGTTCTTTCTCATAAAGATGAAATATTAAAAGCCGCAGAGGGCTTGTCTTGGCACCCTGAAAATATGCGTTCAAGATTCACAAATTGGGTAGAAAATTTGCAGTGGAATTGGTGCATATCTCGTCAAAGATATTACGGAGTACCTTTCCCAGTTTGGTATTGTAAAAAGTGTGGGCATGTCCATATTGCAAGTGAGGACGAACTTCCAGTAAATCCAAGAAGCACTATGCCAAAAGGTAAGTGTGAAAATTGTGGTAACACTGAGTTTGAGCCAGAGCATGATGTTATGGACACTTGGGCAACAAGCAGTTTAACACCACAAATTTGTACAGATATTGTCACAGGTAAGGGACTTAGTGACGATATGATACCAATGAACCTTAGGCCAAATGCACATGACAACATTCGTGTTTGGGACTTTTATACAGTAGTAAAAAGTTTGTACCACTTTGGTAAACTTCCGTGGAATGATGTTATGATATCGGGTTATGTAACAAGTGCTGACGGAACTAAACTATCTAAAAAGAGTGGTAACAATAAAAACTCTCCACAAGACATAATTGCGCAGTACAGTGCAGATGTTACAAGATATTGGGCAAATAACCTTTCACTTGGAAAAGATAGTTGTTTCTCTCTTGATAGTTTTGATGCAGGCAAAAAACTTACAAACAAAATTTGGAACGCTTCAAAATTTGTACTTTCATTCTTGTATGACTACACTCCAAAGAAAGTTGACCTTTTACCAATGGATAAATGGATGATTGAAAAATATAAAAAAGTATTTAAATCATTCCAAAAAAATCTTGATAGATACGATATATCTTTGGCACTTAGTGAAGTTGAAAAACTATTCTGGGGATTTTGTGATGACTATATAGAACTTGTAAAGCGTAGACTTTATAACCCAGATATATATGGTGAAAAAGCAACCGAAAGTGCAAAATATGCTTGCTATTATGTTCTTCTTGGTATGCTAAAAATGTTTTCAATATATCTTCCACATTTAACCGAAGAAATATATATGGATTATTTCGCAGAAAAAGAAAATAAACCATCTATCCATATTTCAGGATATTTGAATCTCGGTGATGATATCGATGAAAATTTGGTCAAATATGGTGAAGAAGTTATGCAGATTGTTTCTGCTATTCGTCAATTCAAAAGCGAAAATAAAATTTCTTTGAAAACATTTATAAAAGATTTAAAGATTACTTCAAAATATGCTGACTTTATAAAACAATGCGAAGTTGACTTAAAGGCTGTTGGCTCAATTGAAGAACTTGAAATATTTGACGGCGACTTTAAACTTGAGTTTGGTGATATAATATTACCAGAACCAGAGCAAAAGTAAAAAAATAGGGCACTCGCCCAAACTCCGTTTGTGCAAAAAATGCGAAAGTTTGCTTTCGCATTTTTTTGTGCCTTTTGGCACAGCGAGTGCCAAAACTTACAATTTAGGTATATCGTCAGCCCTGCAATCAATTATTTTGCAAAGTTTTGCAAAAGTTGGAACAGTTCAATCTCCCTTTTTAGATTATTGGATATTCTTTTCTTTAGCTCAATATTAGATAACTCTTTCATATTCACAAGTGTAACAACAAATAGTATTAGATTTTGTTGGTTTTTGCTTGATAGTTAGGTATTGACAATTAGGTATTGCCTAATTATAATGAACTTATACCAAGGGGATATTGTCAAAAGCAGGCAGTATGATATCCCTTTGATTCTCCCATAATTTTAGTATGTTGTTGAAAATAAAAAAATAAAACAACAGTAATTATAGATATAATTTTAATGGTATTTTTTTTGGGGTATAAAATAGTGCCATTTTTTTGTGCGTATTTGTAATAAAATATTTTTTTTGCAAAAGATATTTCTAATAAAAAATAATGTTTTTTTATATAAAATTTAATAAAAAATTGTTTATTTGTTTGTATTTAAAACCATTTTCGTATATACTAGCATGGTGATAAAAGTAATACTACATATAGTAATTTGTCACAACAAAACTCAACAATTATTTATTAAAGCAAATTTAATTATAAGATGGAGTGTGTAAAAATATGGATAAACGCAATAAATTATGGTTTAGTCTTGCAACATTATGTGTAACTATTGCTGTACTTGTATTTGGAGTATATAGTGCAACAAGTGTAAATTATAGTTTGGGTGGTTCAATTTCATACGAGGTAAATGATGTCTTTGTTAATATAAATACATCACTTTATTTGTCTAACTCAACGGAGTTAACAAGTGGCGACTTACTTGATGATTCGGTAGGTGCAATTGACTCGGCTCTTAGCCAAGGCACTTTTGATTCAAACCTTAGCACTTTGGGTGTTGTTAAAAGTATAGTATTTCAAGATAACATTTATAATTCTTATACCCCAGAAGGTGGCTTTGAGGACTCAGAAAATCCGGGTGTACAGAACATTCCATTAAATTATGGTCCGTTTGTTCAAGATACAGAAGCAAAAGAAGAAAAGTCATTTGCATACTACATAGTTATAAAAATTCAAAACAATGGTTCAAATGTAATTCATGCAATACTTAACCTTGGAGATACATCAACATATAACAGTAACATTTCCACAAACAAGACAAGAGTTGAAATGCAGGGTAAAGCAACTGCGTATTTTGTAATAGGTATGTCATTAGACAATCCAACAGATCCAATTACCGACATTTCATTTTCATACACAATCCAACTAAATAATGGCGCATTGCCTGTGCTTAGACTTTCAGATTACCAATTCAAACTTAATGCCGACAAGACTGCATCATTATTATCTTATAGTGGT
>CALWPE010000046.1 GCA_944383345.1 uncultured Clostridia bacterium
AGCAAGTACATTTTCGGTAAGTGATTCACTAAACATCAAGTTTGGTCTTATGTCTTTTATTTGTACATCATATGTTAAATCTATTGTATTTACAACCAATGTTAAACCTAATGCACTTATAACAACATTGCCTTGATATGTTATCGCATAGTTAGTAGTAACATCATCTTCCCCACTTAAAATCTTAAAGTTTGAAACATCAATATTTGTTTCAACAAATTCGTATGTTCCTGCATCTTTTCTAAGAAGAACAATGTAACCACTAAGAACTTGAGTATCAACAAGTCCAAGTCCACCAACTGTTAAATTGTCCGGTGTAATCTGTGGATTTTCTCCAAGATATGTTATTGGGTCATTTACATTTAATGTTATTGCTCTTTGTTCAATCACACCTGTAAGTCCCAAGCTCTCATTTAGAACATAGTTAAACGCATCAACACCACTTATTGACAACTCAATATCGTGTGAACCAGCGTTAGCCGAACTGTAAATACCTGATATAACAACAACATCTGTGTCAATTACATCTGTACTTGTGATTTCGTTTAGAACAATGTTTGTTGCATCATAAACTTTATCGTTTTGAAGTGTTACTTGACTTATTGTCTTTGGAGAGATGACAAATGTTACTGTTTGTGATAACGAAGCACCATTTATGTTGAAATTAACAATAAATGTGTATTCGCCTGCATAAATTGCAGTATCATTTGTGGCTTGAGTGCTTTCACCAACATAACTTATTGCTGAGAAAGTTGCTTCTTCGCCATAATCATTACCATATACAAATTGTCTTGTTTGGTCATCGACCAAAAGTGAAACTACAATTAGTCCATTTTCAACTTTATCTGTCTTATCGTAAACAAGTCCATTCAATGCACTTGTATCAAACTGTGTCAAACTACTTATTATTGTGATTTGTGCATCTATTCTTATTGTATAGTTAGATGTTGTGTTGCTTGTTGAAGATGAAATTTCAATATTTGGAGTAATCTCACTACCTGAGTAATCTCCACCAATTACATATACATCGTTGAATGTATAAATTCCACCCCTATGACCGTTTGTTGTTAATGTACCAACTAAAGAGTGTCCATCTGCCAAACCTTCAACATCTGCTGAAGTGATGTTGTACTGAATGTTTGAACCTGTGTAAGTATAAGGAGCTGGGTTTACAGTAATAACAACGCCCTTAGGTGAAATAACCAATTTTTCAACTGCTGTATAATTTTCAACAACATCATTAAAGAACAATGTGTAATTTGAAGCAAATTCTGAAACTATTGATAACAATATATCATAAGTGCCAACATTTATTGGTGAAGTTATGTATTCACTTGATGAGTCCAACTTGTACTTTGCACTAAGTATATTTTCATGAGCAAGTTTTCCGTGTCCTGAATTTATTGAAAGAGTAAATGTTGGTGTTTGAACTTGACCATTATAAACTTTTTCATAGTCAGAAACAGCAACCAAAACTTGTGCTTTTTCAATTACAAGATTACCTTTAACTAATGTTATGTTGTAATTCTCTAAGTAGTCGCTTCCGTCTGCTGACAAAAGTGCTGTTAAATCAATCTTGTCAAAGTTGTCTGCCAAATTATAAGTATTTGCGTCAAACAAACTGACGGCGACATAACCTGTAACATTTCCATTAAAGTCGGTAATTTGTTCGTTGTTGTCTTCAATGTATGCACTAAATACAGAAGAATCAATGTTTACAACTTCGTTTGTGTAATAAACAAGATATGAGTTATTAGATTGGTTAACCTCTAAAACAATGTTTCTTGCTAAAATGCTTCCTTTGTTTTGTGTGTAGTCTACAAGTGTATAGTTAGCCTCTCTAATTCCTGCGCCTGAGAATTCAAATTTTACAAAATGTTCGCCCTTAGTTGCAATAAATGTACCTTGGTCATCAACATAATTACCTAAAATTTGAACATATTGTCTATCTTCTTCATAGATTTGACTAGAAGTAATCTCGCCCAATATATTTGATGTTCTATCGTAATTTTTGTCGTGTGTGTAATTGATTTCAGTAATTTCTTTTGGTTTTATTGTAAATTCAAATTCTTTATTGTCTATATCGGTACCAGTAATAGTTAAATATACATAGTATGTTCCAACATATTTTGCCTCGCTTACTGGCTCTTTTTCTGCATTGAGTAAGTTAGTCAAAGAACCATTTGGGTGGCTTTGATTTAATACAAAAGTCATAAGCACACCTGTTACACCAACAGATATTTGAATATCGCCTGTCTTTGTGTAATCGGTTGCAGAATATACCAAACTTTCAAGATGGCTACTATCAACTTCACCGGCAACTGCGGCAACTATTTGTACAGAACCATATTCACTCTTTATCTCGTAGTTTGCAAGTACACTTGTTTCCCCTTGCAAAATATCAAAGTTTGTAAGAGTTAAGTAATATGTATCTCCACCTATTGTGTAGACAATTTGAACACTTGTTCCATCGACATCAACTACATAGTCACTACCACTTGTTAGATATCCACCAACTATTGTGTGTGAACTAATTAGTCCACTTGGGTTTGTCTGGGTTGGTAAAATATCATCTGATGTAAGTGTGTACATAAGTTGTGTGCCAGTGTAAATAAGTTCGTTGTCATCTCCAATATTTATTGCAATTTCTCGCCTTAATATTGTGAATGTACCAAAATTAAATGAGTTATTTAATGCACCATCTTTTGAAATTACATAGTTATTTGCGTATTTATCACTAATTTTTAATGTTAGTTGATATTGTTTTGCATTTATTGGAAGAGTTTCTGAATTGTCGTATAGAGCTGTTATGATGCCATCTCTTTCAGATTCCAAAATTGAACCATTATTTGCAAACAATTCGTATGTTATTCCTTGGCTTTGTGCGTTGTATGTTGTTGAAATGTTATCAATAGAAACTTCAACTTCACAAGGTTTTATAACAAGTTGACCACTGTATCCAACTATTTGATAGTTGTCTAAAATTTCTATAGAACCACTAAGGTTTATTCTTATACTATTTTGTGCAAACAAGTTTTCTAATGTGTAAGTGTTTGCATTTACTTCTAGTATATCAATAGTAGTTCCTGTGAGATTGTTTACAACATCTACAATTTCGCTATTTGTATCATTACTCTTTAATGCTTTGAACTGTGTGATTTGTAAAGTTGTTGCTTCACCTGTGTAGTAAACAGTTACTACTTGTTTAAGAGTAAGAACAATAGGTTGTTTTGAAATTGTACCCATTATTGTGCTTTCAAGTGCAATTTGATAATTGTTTGCCCTATCGCCTTGAAGTGTGAAACTAATTGCATGAGTACCAACTGCAAATGTTGGGCTAGAATTTTGAATGTATTGTCCAACAATAACTACACCACTTCTATCATCATCGTAAATTTGAGGTGATGACAATACATTTATAACAAGGCTTGTTCCGTCATAGTACTTATCAAAATCACCAACAATTTGAGTTATCTTTCTTTGAACAACTGTGAAATTGATGTATTTGTCGGCAACATTAAGTTCGTCATATTCGTTTGTAATGCTTAATGTCAATCTGTATTGACCTACATCTTTTGCTTCACCTACTTGTGTAGCATCTGTGCCACCTTGGTAAAGTGCAAGACCACTAAGTGTTGCTGTGTAGCCTTCGCCAAATGATAAACTTTGATTGTATTTTATTTGATATACACTGTCACCAAATGTAAATTCAATAGCAAAAGTATCAAGTTTTGTAACATCTTGTGCGCAATATTCAATGATTTCAATAGCACTTGAGTTGATATTTTGAACATCTGCCAAGATAAGTATAACTGCCGTATAGATTATGTTGTAGTTAGATGTGACATCTTGTGCGTTTGCTATGATATTTATTTTAACATCTTGTGGATATACATCAAATGATGTTAAATCTCCACCACCAAATACTTGATTTAATATTGAATATCTTGCTGGAACAAAACCGTTTGTCAAAAGTGTACCAGTTAAGATCTGTCCAGAAACAAGTCCACCACTCTTTGTTTGAGTTGGGTCACCAACATCATCTGCTTTTATTGTGTATCTTGCTATTTCGCCGTTGTATGTGTGAGTATAGTTTACATTGACGGCGACATCACGCTTATTGATAATAAGTTTTAAAACAGATGTGAAATTTGAAACTGCCTCGCCTGCATCATTTATTAAACGATAGTTTGAATTTTCTATTGTAGATAAAACTATGTTGTATGTGCCTGCGTCCCTAGGAGAAACTTGTTCGTTATTACTGTTTGTGTATGTAACAACTATCTCTGTTTTAAGTTCGCTATCAACTATTAGCCCATGACCTTCGCTTGCACTGTATGTTATTGTTGCACTTTGTACATTTCCATTATAAATTTTTGATGTGTCACTTATGCTTACAACAACTTGTGCGTGCTGAACAACAACTAAGCCACTTACTTTTGTAATTTTGTAGTTTGTAAACAACGAATCACCAGTAATTGATGAAACTGTGATATTAAATGCAATTTTTGATAAGTCTAGTGTTGAAAGTTCGTAAGAACCAACATCTACTACAGGTACAACAACTAACCCTTGCATCATCTCGTTATTGACAAGTCCCATACTGCCATCGAGTGCGTTTTTATTGAATGTTGCAATATCAATTTCAATCTGTTCGCCTGTGTAGTATGTGTAATAATCGTCTTGAAGTGATAATGTTATCTCTTTTTGAGTTATTTCACCGTTGTAGTTTTGTGCATTTATAAAGTATGAGCCAAGTACCGACAAATCACTACTGCTAAGAGTAAATGTTACTGGTATATTCTTACCAACATCTTTTTGAGCATAGTTTCCAACCAATGTAATTACATCACCTTCATATGGAGCACGGTTTTCACCTTGTGTACTACCTGCTGGAATTGGTGAATATAGCGATGCTGTTGTAAATACTGTTGTACCATCATAAACTTTTGATAAACCTGTAATGTTTAAGTCAAGTTCGCATGGTGTAATTACATAAGAAAGTGTGCCCGAATTTGTAATCAAATAGTTTGTAAACTCCAAACCAAATGAATAAGTACCTGCATACTTAACTTCCTGTGGTGAATTGATTTGTCTATCTTCTCCAAGTGAGTTGACAAATTTTAAATTGTTGAATGTAACATATTCATCACCATATTTGAATGTTATGTTTTTAGCAAGATATTTATCGTAGAATGTAATGCTAATCTCTTTAACAAGTCCATTGTATTCACTTGTTGCTTCAACAAACGAAATTTCATTGAAGTTTATAGTCTGCTTGTTGATTATAATCGCAGAATATGTTTCAAATTCAAAATTGTAGTTTTTGGTATAATCTACACCATTTTTTGTTACTTTTAATACTCTTGTAACAAGGTTGTCATTGTTTATGTAATATGTACCAAAATCTTTACTCTTTGTTGTAAATGCCCAGTCAAATACATCACCAACACCCAATGTTGCGGTGCCTAGAATTGACCTATCGTTGCCAACTTTTTCGTTTGTGTTTGGTGTTTGTCCGTTATCTTTTTTATAAGTTACAGTAGTATTTTGATATTCAAATATGATATCTTCTGTAAATTCGATAAGTATTGTACGAGCAATTATTCCAAAGGCAACATTATTTACATCGCCAGATATATCAAAATTTTGTCCATCTAGTCCGGATAGTGTCATCGAGTATGTGTATGAACCAATTTGAACTGCTTTGTTATTATCCAAACTTCCAGATACTGCTGTGTATACAAATACTGCACTATCTTTGCTTGGAACAACAGTTGGATTTGTCAAATTGACAAAATCAAATGTGATTTCAACTTCTTCGCCCGAATAAACATATTGCTTGTTTTTATCTGTGCTTACTGTGACTTGTGCTTTGTTTATTGTAATAAAGTTTTGTTGATATTGTTCCAAGGTCGAGTCAACAAATGTTGCATTGTAGTTTGTGTCAAACTTATATGCACCAAAATATAGTCCACTTGTAACCTTTTCTCTTGATTTTAAGTCGTAATAATTACCACTGTTGCTTACACCATTAAATACAACACTACCGGTTACAACTTCGCCTTCTACAATGTTTTCAACATGAATATCCTTTGCCTCAACAACATAGTTTGGTGTCATGTCAAAAGTTTTTGTAGATGTTATATAAATAGTTGCATCTCTTTTGCTAATGTTACCCAAAAGTGTATCAAAAGAACTACTAATTACATAGTTAGTACTATCTACAAGTTCAACATTTATCTCTTTATTTTGTCCAGCAACTTGGTTTACATAGGTATATGCAAGTTGTGGCATATATTGCTGTGGAATTACAGAACTTAAAAGTCTGTCAAGTGCAGAATTGTCATATATAGAAGCAACATTTTGTGTAATTACATTTGATGTTCCATCGTAAACTTTTTCTGCAAAAATACCATCATAACTAACATAAATTGTACGCTTGTTTATTGTAAGCGATGCGCTAACACCATTATTTACTGCAATGTTTGTATTTGTGGTATCGTACTTAATTGACACTGTATACGCATTTGCATCTAACGCACCTGTGTTATCGGCAAGAGATGAATATTCATAAACAGGTCTTCCACCAACTGAATATGTGATTCCTGTTATATTCAAATAACTAGGGAAGACTGGAGTGAGTGCATGGTATTTTCCATCGTATGTAACTGTTGTAGCACCCTGCCATACTATATCAATTTGAGCCTGAGTAATTATTAAAGAGCCAGAAATTGTTATGTTAAAGTTGCTTATTGTGTCACCTGTTATTGCAAGGTTTAGTGTTGAATTGCCTTGTGTGTATGTTCCAACATTTGCGCTAACAGTTGAAATTGTGTAATCAAAAGGTGTTTTGTCTGTGTATGAGCCGGTAACTGTCAAAACTTTTCCGTCATAAGATTTTGTTGCGTTTGCAGTAAGTGTTAAGTTTTTAGGATTTATAACACTTGCTTGCATATTTACTTCGTTAAAGTTAAGTGCATAGTTGAGGCTTGTACTATCTGCCCTTGCACCGTTTATTGTCCATCTTGAAAGGGTTGTATCAAGTCCACTACCTGCATTCTTTGATGTGTAAACACCTACAACCTGAATTGTTTGACCATTTTTAGAAATTGTCAAAACTCCTGTTGATGTTGTTCCGTCATACTCTTTTGCAATTACATAACCACTGCTAAACAACTGAGCAGGATTTATCTTTACATTAAGTGACAAAACAAGTGTAGTGTTTACAAGTGAATTTTGTTTTGATACAGCACGAATTGTTAGTACATAACTTCCACTATCAAGTACTGTTGATACAGTAAGTGAGTTTGAAGTATTTGCAGTTTGTGCTGAGTTTTGTGTCCAAGCATAACTATAATTTATTGCCGTTGTATTTTGGTTAGTAATTAAATATCTAAGGACATGAGAAGCGCCATCATAAGATGCCTCATAACTAGATGAATTTGATACGATATCACCTTTTACTTCGTCAACATAAAACTCTGCCAAAATGTTTGCAATTTGATATTGTGCAACTAAAGTTCTATCTCCACGATAACTCCAAATTGTTGAAGATGTGACATCTACATTCGTTCCTTCAATTTTCCAACCTGTGAATACAAAACCTACTCTTTGAACATTAGGAAGAACTGCTCCGACTTCTTCTATACTTGCACTTATAGTTTTTTGATAAGCAAATCTTGTTGTTGTTGGAAGTGAACCACTTAAACTTTCACCAGAATATAAAGCGTAGTTAAAAGTTATATTACTTAATGTAGTAATATATATATCTATAATAATAGAGTTGCTAACTGCACCTTGTATGCTATACGAAATATTATCTTGATTTGAAGTGCTATTTATATTAACAGATACTTCTGCGTTGTTTACAACTACCCTATCAACCCAATAATTGACATCTCTTGTAAGTACAAATGATATTGTAGAATTTTGTCCAAACTTACTCTTAGAATCAACTACATAAACATTTTGTGAATTGTTTCCGGTAACTTGTGCATAAGAGCCACTGATTGCAATGCTACCAAGTGAAGCAATATTTATATTGCCACCATCTTCGCAGTTAAGTCTTATTTGTACAACAACATCTTCTGCACCAGCATTTACTATTTCAAATTGACCTTGAATAGTATATGAGAAGTTGTTTGCATCAACATTGTTGCCACCTATACTAAATGAAGCAACTTCAATATTGTTAGAACCACCATATGTGTAAACTCCAACAACATTTCTTGAAGTTCTTAAACTAATTGTAGGATTTGCGCCAACAGATGTTAAAAATCTTGAACTTTCATCACTTATTTTGATATTTTCGCTTGGGATTGTGATTTTGTCACTATCAGCCCCAACTTTATATCTTGCACCACTAACATTGTAAACAATGACAAAAGGTGTTATTTCACCTGTTATATTTTGACAAACATAGTTTGAACTGTCACTGCCAGAGATTGTTACTCTCATCTCTTTGTTTGTTCCAACATTTTTGTCAACAAACTCAACAGAGCCTGATACACTATCTCCTGTTACAAAACCATTGAACGATATATTTGAAACATATGTTGTGTTATCAAAAACTTTTCTAATAACATTTGTTTGTGCACCATTTTGACTTACTGTTACAGTTTTTGGTGAAATTGTGATTTGAATTTGTGCATTTGCAGTAATAGTGCCTGTGGTGAATACTTTAACTCCGTCAGTTGTAGTTTCTCCACCACTAATTGACATGGTGCAATTATATAGCCCACTGTCAACAACATCTTTAACAGATGCACTAACTGCTTTTCCGTCTTTTGTAAAAGATGTTGAATTGGTTATCAAAGGCAAGTTGTTTGGTAAAGTAGCAGTAATTGTAGATGAGTTGCCATCATATACCCATGACGAACCATTTCTTCCAGAAACTGAAAGAGTAATATTTACTGAATCAAGATTATAACAAGCATACAATGTTATTCCTTCATTTGGTATAATGTCGCAAACAGTATTTCGTGAATCACCTACACCATAGAAATAAAAATTTTTGCCGTTTATAACATTCCTAAAATAACCAGCAAAAGTATATGTAGCACCACTTGCTGACCATGTAGGAGTTGAAAGTGCAGAATTTAATGAGTAGTTGTTTGTTCCATAAAGAACACTACCACTTATTTCTTGAACATTCCCTTGGAAACTACCAAGACCTGGATCCAATTTAACATTTACAGAAACTGCATCCCACTTTGGAAGAATATTCGCTTCACGAACCATATAAGTCCATGGTTGGAAGTTCCCCCAAGAATTGTTTGCAAATGGATACAAAAGTGTACCATTATATGTCCAACCACCAAACACATAACCTTGTCTTGCACTTGGTTGACTTAAATTGCTTGGTATACCACCATACAAAACAGTAGTTGTTTGGTCTGTCCTTGTGCCATCTTCACGACAATAGTACAAAGTTACAGTTGTCTCTTTAAATTGTTGTGGAACAAGTCTAATTGTTGAACTGCTTGGTGCAACATTTTTCCAACTTGCAGTAACTGAGAATGAATTTTGTCCTTGGTTATAGTCAAATTTTAAAGAATAAGAACCTTCAGCATTTTGCCAACCAACAAAGTATAACATTGGGTTGTCCCTAAGAGATGCTGTTGGTATGCTACCACCTTTAATGGTGTTAGTGTCATATTCTATTGTTAATGTATCGTTATTTGAAAGCACTACATCATAGTATTTATTTTGTACGCTATCTAAAATTTGTGATGTGTCAAAACTTAGTGTATAAATTTTTGCTTCATACACTGCAACAAAATACATAAAATCTTGGTGTGCTATTGCAGTTTGTGTGCTTTGTGCATCTGGTTTAAGTAGTGTTACACTGCTTACATTTGCAGGAATTAAACTTGCATTTGAGAAACTCATATTTGAAAGAGTTAATTGAGTTTCACTGCCGATATAGTACCAACCCAAAAGCGAATAACCAGCAGGAGCGCTACCATCTTTTAGTGTAATAGTTCCACCAACAGTGACTTCACTATTTGATATGTTGGTTACACTTGAAATAGTTTTACTTCCATTTGCAACTTTTGCTCTTGCAAGTTGAACTTGTGCTGTCCTTTGTTCATAAACAATATAGAAATTGATTGTAGCACCATCAGAGAAAGTAAATCCCTGATTTACACTAGAATTATTAGTAATATCACTTAAAAATGTACTATCTTTGTACAATTCAATTTTAGAAACTGCACTTGAACTATAATCAACTATAGTACTAAAATTATTTGCACCATTATTTATATCTTGGAAGTTTATTGTTGCATTGTTAAGATCTTTTAAAACATTAAACCCGTATGTCAAAGATTTGCCACTAATTACTGGTGTTTCGCTAATAGTTCTACCATTTAAAGTATCTCGCCTAATAACATTTACAGTTGCAGTAAATATTTTAAATTGAATGTTTACAACTATTGTCCCACCTTTTACAAGAATGTTGTTGATATCAAGAACAAGTGAACGAGTAGGAACATTGTAAGTAACATTCGCAGAATTTCCTGCAAGGTCATATGTGACATTGTTTACTTGAACAAATGAAATACTTGAACCAAGTTGAGCAGTGAATCTTATGCTATCATCTGATCTTACGGTAGTAGATGCAGTAGTAGCACCAGTTGAAGCATCAACTCCACCCAAAGTGAATCTTATATCCTTTAGATACTGCGAATTTAATCCATCACCAAAACGTATTTCAAGTTTTGTCTCATTGCGTGTTACAACAAATTCAACACGAATAGATTGTATATTGTCAATATTGTCTGACCAATTAAGCCTTTTTAGTGTTATGGTTGACCCACTACTTGAAACACTAAATAATGCCGTTTCTAGGTTATTGCCATTACTATAAACATTTACTTGATTTGTAAATGTGTATCCAGGTAGCGATGTCACATTACTAAAGACTATATCAGAACCATAAGTATAACTTACCGACACTCTATTATTTGTGTTTAATTGATATGCAGAATTATTGTAATTTACCGAGACAACATTGTTTGCACTCTTTGTGCCATCTGAAATGGCTGCGCCAAAAGAAAAGTCAAAAGTTCTTGGTTCAATTCCAAAAACAATGTGCCCAATACCCATTAAATGTGAGAAAGTAACAACTACACTATTTGTAGTTTTATTCCAATTTACTATAATTTTATTTGTCAATAATAAATTATTTTTACCTTCAAAATAATAGGTAATAGGATAAGTTCCATTGTTAGAAATTGTGCTAGCACCAGAATACTTTAGTGCATTGAAATTGCCATCATACAATGTCATTGAAGTATTTTTTAACTGGTATCCTTGGCTTATTGTAAACCTTATAACTACACTCTCATCACTTTCTCTTTTAAAACTAGTTGAAGAGCCTGAAACCAATGATGAAAAGCCAGATGTCCCTGCTGATGTCCCATAGTCATAGACCTTATAGTCTGCACCTGTGCTTAAAATGATTCCGTTTGTTACAGCCGAATTTGGAGATATACGACCACTTCCTTTATCAAACTCAACATCGGTTGAAGCTTCAAAAGGAACCCATTTTGCAACCAATGTCTGCTTGCTATCTCCCCTAAATCGCCATGTATACGATTCACATTTTAATGTAGGCTGAAGATTAGTTCCATAAGAA
>CALWPE010000047.1 GCA_944383345.1 uncultured Clostridia bacterium
GAAGAACAAAATCAGCCACAAGGCATCTATGACGAAAATGGATATTTCTGGTATGAAGATGGTACATATTATGATGATAAAGGACTTTATCATGCACTTGATGGCAACATCTATGACCAAGATGGCAATTTGATTCAAAGTGCTGAAGAAAAACCTGCCAAGACAGTTGCAGAAGAAAAGCACGAAGAAGATAAACAACCTGCTGAAAGTGTAGAAACAAAACCAGAAGAAATATCAAAAGAAAATGCTGAAGTTTCAAAAGAAGAAAATACTAAAGAAAAGGTTGAAGAAAAACCATTAGAAGAAACAACAGAAACAAAACCTTTGGAAAATGTTGAAGAAACAAAACCATTGGAAGAAACGAAAGAAGAAGTTGAAGTCAAAGAAGAAGAAAAAGCAGAAGAGCCAAAGGAAGAGGATAAAGCCGAGAAAGAAGAAAAACCTTCTGAGCAAACCGATGTAGTTAAAGAGCCTGAAGTAAAAGAAGAGCCTGCAAAGGTAGAAGAAGTTGCTAATAACTTAGTTGTTGAGCCTAAGGAAGAGCCTAAGAAAGAAGAAGTGGAACAACCTAAGGAAGAGCCTAAGGAAGAACCAAAACAAGAAAAAGAAGTTGTAGAAGAAAAACCTTTGGAAGAAAAGCCAAAGGCAAAAAGGGGTAGACCAAGAAAAACAGTAACAGACGATGCTAAAGCAAACGATACTACACCTAAAAAGCGTGGCAGACCAAGGAAAACCGAAACCAAAGCGACACCAGCAAAGAAGACAACAGGCAAGCGTGGTAGACCTAGAAAAGAAGTAACAGAAGTAGAACCAGAAACTCAACCAGCAAAGAAGCGTGGTAGGCCTAGAAAGGCAACAACTACTTCGCCAAAAACTTCGACAGGCAAGCGTGGTAGACCAAGGAAAACTGAAACCACTGAAACCCCAGTAAAGAAAACAACAACAAGCAAGCGTGGTAGACCTAGAAAAACCACACCTACCACAGAAACAAAAAAGACTACAACAGGTAAGCGTGGTAGACCAAGAAAAACAACTTCTACCCCAGCAAAGAAAACGACAACGGGTAAGCGTGGCAGACCAAGGAAAAATCAAGACGAACTAACTGCAATAAGCAATCAAATTATTGAAGAAAGTAATCGTTTGATGGAACAACAAAATGAACTAAATAGACAACTTGGTGAAACTTTACAACAAATAAAAGAGCAACAAGAAAAGTCAGCACTTGAAAACAAAGAGCCAGCACCTGTTGAAACTGAAGTTCAAAACCCTGCTAACAACGAACAAGAAACTTTAAAAGAAGAGCCTAAAAAAGAAGAGCCAACTTCGACAAATGAGGCTATGGTAGAAAACCCAGAGCCAAAGCCTGAGGAAAACAAAGAAAATCCTCAAGTAGTCCCAGAGGGTGAACCACAAGAGGCAACAGTTAATGAAGAAAACAAAACTCTTGAAGGTGAAAATGCTGTAGGCACAGAAAACCCAGAGACAAAAGATGTCGAAGTAAGTGATGCTGAAAAGGCAGAAGAAACACCAAACGCAAGCGAAGAAAAAGAGCCAAATGTTTTACCAGAAGAGAAGTTAGGCGAAGTAGATGCAACGCAAAACGCAGAAAAGCCACAAGAAGAAGTTGTATCTGAAACACCTACCACTCAAGAAGAAAAGTCTAATGAAGAAAATGTAGACACGGTAAAAGATAAAAAGAAAAAGCGTGGTAGAAGATAAAAAATAAAAATCTCTCACATTGTGGGAGATTTTTTTATTTTAGAAATTACAACAAAAATGTAAATTTTTTGTCGGGACTTTTTAAAACTATTATTTTTTTGTACAATATTGATTTTATTTAAAAATTATGCTACTATAAAAATAAGGAGTAAAAACAATGTCAAAGTCAGGCTTTTTTAATAAAAAATTTATAATTATTGCCATATCAATTATATTGGTTATTGCCATTGTGGTTGGTTGTGTGTTTTTGTTTAGTCCAAAAGTTGACTTAGATGCACCATATAATGACACTTATTCAGTAACACAAAGTGATGACTATTCTTATATGTTTAACAAAAATCAATATATTTGCACAGTACTTGGCGAGTTAAATGGTGTTGAAAATGAAAATTTTGATTCAGTTGTACAAGCATTTTTTGATATCAATACAACACTTCAACTTTTGTCATATCAAAATGAATTTTTATTGAAAAATTTACTATTTACACAAGATAAAGATTCCAAAATGCTAAAACTTCAACAGGACATTTCAAACAAAAGAAAAGATATTGAAGAGATAATGCAAAATAGTAAAGTTTATATCGAACAATATTTAACAAGCGAAGCAATAGCAACATATCCAGATGACAATGCTACATTTACAAGAATACAAAATTATTTCAATGAATTTTACAAAGATTTTGCTAAAAACCTTACAAGTTATTACAAGATGATAGCAGATGTTTTTGATAGATATTTGGTAGATACTTTTGAAGTAAATAATTTGACAAAACGAGATGTTTTATCACTATGCTATTGGGCAGATAAACTTTGTGAGCATTATTTTGGTGGAGAAGTTGACCAAAATGCCTTATCCTTATCGGTACAAAAACTTGGTAATTTTAGCAACTCATTGTCAATTACAAATTCACAAAAATACACAGACGATATGTCTAAATATGACGCAATTTTAGCAAATTTCAATAAACTTAACTTTGATGAAGTCATAGATAACCTTGCAAAAAACACTTATGATGAATATATTGCATCTTTAGGTGAAGAACAAAGTGCTTGTGCAACTGCACTTAAAAGTTATTTTATGGTTTAAAAGGGGAACAATATGAAAAAATTTACAAAGATATTTTCAATATTTGCTTTGATGATGATTTTGTGTTTTTCGTTTGTTGGTTGTGGTGAAAAAATAGATGAAAATTTTTATCGTACAACAAGTGAAAAATTTAGTGGTTTTATTCAAGATATTTGTTTAAATTCAGACTATGAAAACGGTGTAACCTATGAAACCAATGTTGCCAACATAATACAGGGCATAAAAAATGGTACAATAAGTGGAGAAAATGTTGAAAAATATACAGAACTTGAAACTGTGTATGACTCAATATTTGTTGCATCATTCCACTTTTTGCAGGCTTTTAGTAGTACACTAAGTATTGCTCCAACCGAAGTGACCGAAAATGCGTTAGACGACTATAAAGAACTTGAAAATCAAATTGATGTTATTAAAAATAAATTTGTAGAATTTGAAAGTAGTTTGCACGAACTTGACATAACTGTTATAAATCATGACCCATTTGGTATAATCTCTTTGCAAAATTTAAGAGATTACAAAAGAAGTTTAATTGACCTTTGTCAAGAAATTGTTAAATTGGACAATATGTTTATTTCTATTTGCGAAAATTATATATTCCAATCATACGATTCATTTCTAGATGAGCAGGGTAATTATATTCAACTCGATGAAACAGCAATACGAAACCAAAAGAACTTAGCACACCTAAAAAGTGCAGTTGCAACAATCACTCCTGCGATTACTTACTTAAATGCTTTTGACGGAAATTATGTAAAATTAAATACCGATAAATTCTTTACTACACTTGATGAATATTCAAAGATAGATATAGTTGGCGACACAGCCTTAGCTGCTACAATTCAAGAACTAGAATCATTTTTAAAGATTTATAGTTTTTATCAAAATGATTTAGAGTTATTTTATGAAAGTGTAGAAAATGTTAATTTCAAAGATTTTGAAAGATGCAATTTTGACCCAACTGAATATGCAGAAAACGACTCACAAAAGTTTGCATATGCAAATAAAATACTATCATTTAGTAGTAAAAGTGTAGAGAGTTTATATCAAATAAACAACTTACTTTGTGCATAGTTTAAACAATAAAAAAAGGCAATGATTTATCTCATTGTCTTTTTTATTTTATTTTGTTTTAGTAACCAAGTATAGCAATGTTGTCAAATTTCAAATCATTTATGTGCTTACAAAGTTTTTCTATGTAAGTTATTTCACTTTTTTGCAATGTGTTTATATGAGTAATTTCATAAGATTGCATAAAAGGGAATATGCTAAACCAAGTTGCTGTTTCTATTTTTGTTTCATAATTAAAATCGTTTACACATTTACTTGCTAAAAAGTTGATAAATTCTGCTACCAATTTGTCGTCTTTTAAGTTGCTACAAATATCTTGTACACTATCAAATAGTTCCATATATTTTTTTGCTAATCTTTGTTGTGTAGCATCTTGGCTTTGTTTAGAATATTTATCAAGAAGATGATATGTTTCATAAAGCCTTTTTCTGTTTAAAATCTGCTTTGCATATTCTTTTGAAATGTAAAGTGGTACAATCTTGTATTTTTTTGTTAGTTTTGAACTTCTTTCTTTTTTCGCAACAAATCCACCATATTCGCCAAGTCTTGATTTATATTTTTCATGGTTTTGAAGTAAAAGTTCTATCGCATATCTTTCTTCTTCTGTAAAGACATCTTTATTTTTCATTTTTTCCACCCATAAAATGATAACATATACATCATAATTTTGCAATATTTAATTTTTATGATAAAAAAATTGACTTTAAATTAAAAGTTGTTTACTATGAAAAAGTGAAACGACTTATTTGGTCTTTAATAGTTACGATTATTTGCCTCGCTGTTATGTGTATGGCAATAATTTTCAAATATTATTAAAATTTTGTCATTTTTCGTCAAAATTTAACTAAAAGACATCATTTTGTTAATACATTATCTTGAAAATTTATGCAATGTGTAGTATATTATTGTTAAGGTAAAAAGATATGGAAAACATAAAAAAGTTAATTTTGGAAAAACATCTTATAAATGAAGGAGATGTTGTAGGTGTAGGTGTTAGTGGTGGAAAAGATAGTATGGCACTACTACACTACCTAAATTCTATTTCGCATGAAATGGGGTTTGAAGTGGTCGCAATAACTGTTGACCATTGTATTCGTGAAAACAGTGCACTTGATGCAATGTTTGTTATGGAATATTGCAAGAAAAACAGAATAAGGGCATACAAGTTTAAAGTTGATGTTCCTGCACTTGCAAAAGAGAAATCTTTATCACTTGAAAGTGCTGGTCGTGAAGCAAGATTTGGTGTGTTTGATTCTATGCTGAGTCGTGGAACTGTTGACAAAATCGCCCTTGCACATCATCAAAGTGACCAAGCCGAAACTGTACTTATGCATCTTTTCCGTGGTAGTGGAATAAGTGGGCTTAAAGGTATGGGGCTTGTTCGTGACAAGGTTTATATTCGTCCTATGCTAAACACAGATGAAAAGTCTATTTGGCAATATGTTCTTGACAACGACATTGAATATAGGGAAGATGAAACAAATCAAGAGAATGAGTATAACAGGAATTATATTCGCAATGAGATTATGCCACTTATATTAAAGCGTTGGCCAAACGCAATAGCATCTATTTTAAATTTTGCAGACCTTGCAAGTAAAGATGATGAATACATAAATTCGCAAGTTCCAACAGATGCTTTTATTATAAGTGAAAAAGAAGTTAAAATTCCACTTTCATACTTTGTATATCCAACTCCTATACTTTCAAGAATGATAACTCGTGCTTTGGCGTATATTGGTGTGAATAAAGACATAGAGAGCAAGCATATTGATATGGTTATCAATTTTGTAAAGAGTGCAGAAAATGGAAAGCGTATAGATTTACCACTTAAAGTTAGTTTGCACAAAGAGTACGACTACATAACAATCACAAACAAACGCAAAAAAGAGATTGCATTTAGTGAAAAGCACAAACTTGGAAGTTTTATAGTTCCAAATTATGGTAAACTTACAATCAAAAAAGTCGCAAGTGCTGGTGACTCTGGTAAACTTTACTATGATGCAGATAAAGTTCCAAAAGATGCTCAGTGGCGTTTTAGAAAAGCCGGTGATGTGTTTGAAAAGTTCGGTGGTGGAACAAAAAAACTAAAAAGTTATCTAATTGACAAAAAGATACCATCAAGGTTAAGAGATTATATCCCTGTGCTTTGTGATGGTAATGAAGTTTATATAATTGCTGGTGTTGAGATATCGAACAAGTTAAAAGTAGATGGTAGCACAAAGCGAATATATTGTTTGACGGAAGAAAGAGAGTAATATGTTTAATTATCAAAAATGCCCACGATGTGGCGAAAAAAACGCAAAAATGGCAGTTAAATGCTCATATTGTGGGCTTATTTTTGAGCGTCTTAAATGGGCGACAAATAAAGCAGGTAAAAAAATGCTACGCCTTGGTAAAAAAAATAAAGTGGTTTACACAACAAAATTACCAAGTGATTTAAAAATGTACAAGATACTTCTTATGTGCATTTTTTTAGGTCTTTTTGGCGGGCATTGTTTTTATGTTGGAAGGTTTAAAAAAGGAATACTTATGTTATGTTTTGGTGTTGTCTTTATAATTGGGGCAATTCTTAGCATGAATAATCTAATTCCGGTCAGCATTGGAACATTTATTTATATTATTGTGGGAGCACTTGGCATAATGTGGGTTTTTGATATATTCAATATCTGTATAAAAAAATTCAAAGTGCCTGTTTCCATTGAACTTGTGGAGGAGAAATGAGTACTGTTGTTGTGGGAATAAGTGGTGGTGTTGATTCTGCCGTTAGTGCATATCTATTAAAACAACAAGGGTATAATGTCATAGGTCTTTTCATGGTAAACTGGGAAGAAGATGACGATAGTGGAGTTTGTACATCAAAACTAGACTATGAAGATGTAAAAAGAGTTTGTAATAATATTGGAATACCTTATTACACAGTAAATTATTCTAAGCAATACTATGACAAAGTATTTACATACTTTTTGGAGCAATACAAAAAGGGCAACACTCCAAACCCAGATGTACTATGTAATAGAGAAGTTAAATTTGGTCCTTTTTTGGAATTTGCAAAAAAGATTGGCGCTGACTATATTGCAACAGGTCACTATGCAAAAAAAGTAGAAAAAGATGGAAAATATTACCTATTAAAAGCATTTGATAAAAACAAAGACCAGTCATATTTTTTGAATCAATTAAGCCAAGAGCAGTTAAAACCTGTGCTTTTTCCTTTGGCAGATATCGACAAGCCTACGGTTAGAAAAATTGCAGAACAACTTAATTTAAGCAATGCAAACAAAAAAGATAGCACTGGAATCTGCTTTATTGGTGAACGCAATTTTAGAAAATTTTTAAAGAACTTCATACCTGCAAAAAAAGGTGTTATAAAAACACTTGATGGAAAAGTTGTTGGAGAGCATGAAGGGGTTATGTACTACACCTTAGGTCAAAGAAGAGGTCTTGGAATAGGTGGCAAAAGTGACGGCAATGGCGAAAGGTGGTTTGTTGTTGACAAAGATGTAAAAAACAACATTTTGTATGTATCACAAGGAGAAGGCGAAGAACTTTTCTCGCATGGGCTAATCAGTGGAAAGTTTAATTTTATTCCAGACAAGCCAAAGTTAGAAGAATTTGACTGCTACGCAAAGTTTAGGTATCGTCAACCAGACCAAAAAGTACATGTAAAAGTTGTTGATGACCATATAGAAGTTAAATTTTATGAGCCACAAAGAGCAGTTACACTAGGGCAATATGTTGTTTTGTATGACGGCGAAGTTTGCCTTGGTGGTGGTGAGATTGAAAAGGTTATAAAATAACTTTTTGTCATAAAAATTTGAAATCAAAATATGTGTTATTTAAAATTGGGTGAAAAGGAGTTATTATGGACACAACACTCGCCCAATTAAAAGCACAAATAGAAGAACTTGAAAAGCGAATAAAGTCACTTTCAAATCAGGTGACTACTCAAGGTTATATGACAGGATTAAAGACATGTCTTGAAGATATCAAGACACTTTTTTCTTTATACCAAACACAGTTAAACGAACACTTAGTTGAATATACAGAGCATAGTCAAGAGTTTGAAGCACACAAAGAAGAGTATCAAACATTAAATAGTGCAGTAAGTGAGATTCAACAAAACATTCAAACAATAAATTCTGTAATCGCTTCGCTAAGTGGTGTAACACAGGATATTCAGGATATAAAAGACGAGATAGAGAGTGTAAACACCCAACTCGACGGGCATGTACAAGACTACAATAGTCTTAATCAAGACTATTTATCACACAAACAAGATTTTACGGCACACAAACAAGAATACCAAACATTAAATAGTGCAGTTGTTGCAATTATGCAGGACATACAGACAATAAACTCGACACTTTCTTCAATGGGAGATGTTACACAAGACATTTCAAGCATACAAGAAGACTTAAATAACCTAAGTGCCTCATTATCACAAACGAATATCACTGTTTCAAATTTAAGTACAAACTATGATAGTGCAAATGAAAATATTACAAATATAGAAACAGATGTTGAAACTTTAACTACTCAGGTTGTGCAGTTGCAAAATAGTGACATTGAGTTAGATACTCGAATAACTGCACTTGAATCTTCACAAGGTTCATCTTCTGAAGGCTCGGGAGAACAACAAGACAGCGAAAGTGAAGAACTTGGGTACAACTTCGACCAAATGCGTGGAAAGATATTTAGACCAGACGGCTACGATTGGCAATCTCCAAGGTGTCAATTTTGTTGTGACACATCGGGGCAGGTTACAATAAAATATCAAGTCAATGGTAGCATAGTTGGAACAGACGGACCAACATACAGGCGAATAAGATTATCTTTAAATGGTGTAGAAGTTAAGGACTTAATTGTTGATACATTCAGTGATGCATTTATATTAAGCGATTCTTATCAGTTTAAACCAACAAAAAAATACAACTACTTTCAAATTCAGGTGAATATTGGAAGTGTAATGCTAAGAGAATACAACATTTCTATTGAAGGCAAAAATGTACAATTTTTAGAGCACGACTTGCCTTTAAAGATTTGTTGTTTTAATGATAGTTATTATATAGTAAGAACAGACGATTATAGACAAAGAATATACTATGGGGTACAAGCAAAAGATAGTTTGGACATAGACGACCTAGAATATATCTCAACAAGTTATTTACCATCGACTGGGGTTTGTTATTTTTATTTGATACCAACAACAAAGGTTGTAAACGGACTTGTGCAGTTTGACACAAACTACCCAAATAACTATAAAATTGCTACCGTTGACGGTGGAAAAGTCCATTCTCTTATAACATACACTTTTGGTGATTCTGCAATAGAACAAGAATCTAGTTGGCAAATTCCTATTACTCATCTTGAACCAATTTGTGGTGGTATAGGCCACGACATAGCCACATCAGATTTTCAAGATGCTTTGTTTAGAATAACAGTTGAAGGGATTATTGGAATTTCTGGACTATTTTCAAGCACTGGTGCAAATGTAACAATATTTTCTCTAAATGGTGTAGAAATCAATTCAAGTAATTACAAGGTAGGTGGAGTAGTTAGAAACAATAACAACAAAATAGGTGCACCATCAGCATATCATGGTTGTGTTTTGACAGACTGTGAAACAATGATGAATGTTTATTTTCCAGATGTTGATAGCACTTACACACTAGACATCGCAAAGGGCAGAAATGTCACTGCTTACTATCAGCCAAACGGGAATATAAATGTTTATATGAATCGTGGATTTAATGTATATAAATATGTCTTGCAAAAAAATACAGATACAGGTAAATATGAAGTTTCAAACGAAGTAACAACCATTGAAGGCATAACAAGATATGAAGAACTGTATGATGGAAGTTATCTAGTTTATAGAAACTTGGATTATGAAATTGTTACGCCTTAAAAGTATTTTTAAAATATAATAAAAATTATAAAAAAATAAAAAATAATTGAATTAAAAATAAATTAAAAAAAAATTAAAAATAGGTATGGACAAAACCTAAAAAGTATGTTACTATGTTAGCGAAATAAAGACAGTCACACGGAGGAAATAATGAAAATAACAACAAAAAAAGGTCTTGTCGCAGATTTTAATTTTGAGAAGAAAGTAACAGTTCCTGCAAAGGATATTGATAATGTTTTTTATGCTCATGGGCAAAAAACACAAAAAGTTTCAAAGTCTTTCAATTTTGACCCAAGTTGTGTCAAAGTAAAGGGAAAAGACATTGACAGGGGTTGTGAGTTATAATTTTAAAAAGTTCAGTTTTTGCTGAACTTTTTTTATTTTTGGTGTAAAATATTTTGTTTAAATTGATAATTATGATATCATAAACATATACTATCATAAGTTTGTTGGAGAAAGTTGTAAAAGCACAACAAGCAAACGAGGAGAAAAATGAATCAATATTTATTCCCTGCAGTGTTCTATAAAGAAGATGACAAATTCATTGCATTGTTTCCAGACCTTGGTATAACCATTGACGGTGACACCATTGAAGATGCTTATTTGTTTGCAAAAGAAAGTTTAAAAGTTTACTGCACCTATGCAGAAAAATTTGAAATAGAAATGGATTACCCAAGCACATTTGAAAAAGTGCTTAAAAGTAATCCACACGATGTTATTATGCTTGTTGATTGCGTTGTGCCAAAGCACAGAGCATAAAATTATTCTTCGCCATCAATTTTTTTGTCGACAGAAATGTCGGCATTTTTTATTTCATTTTGTGGTGGTACTGTTTTGTAACTTTGCTCTTGAATGTTTGTTGCAAGATTTTGCTTTTGTTTTTGTCTGTTTAAAATAGACTTGTGTTTTTCAAGTTTGTGAAAGCCTTTTCCCATTGCTTCTTTCACTGGCACCGAAAACAAAAATGCAGATGGGTCAATATCATAGACTATTTGTTTTAGTTTTGATATTTGAAATTGACTTACAAGACAAAGTATAACTTCCATATGTTTATGGCTATACATTCCGTTTGCTTCAAATGTTGTTACACCACGATGAAGTTCGGTTAAAAGTTTGTTTGATATATCTTCAAACTTTGGTGAAATTATATAAAAAGCCTTAACCGAGCGAGGTCCTTCAATTATTAAATCACTTGTTTTACCTGATATAAAAATACCAATTATTGAGTAAAGTGATAGGTTTAGACCATATATAAAAAACGATATCAAAAGTACAACACAATTTACTATTATTGTTACCCAACCAACAGATATCTTTGGAATTTTGTGATTTATTATGCAACCCAGCATATCGCCACCACCAGTTGTTGCGCCACATCTAATAATTACACCAATACCAAGTCCAGTTAAAAAACCACCATAAATACTGCAAAGAAGAATGTCATCACTTACTGCAGGAAAAGTGCAAAATTCCAAAAATACAGAATAAGAAACTATGCCAATTATTGCATAGATAGCAAAAGTCTTGCCCAAAATTTTAACTGCCAAGATATATAGCACAACATTTAAAAGAAGATATATTATAGACATGGAAATGTTGATTCCAGCCAAAGATAAAAGATATGAAATTATTGTTGAAAGACCACCAAAGCCACCAAGTAAAATATCTTTTGGGGCATAAAATATATTAAACCCTGCACCCATTACAAATGTACCTAAAAGAATACATACAATATTTATTGAGTGTTTTAGATACTTATTACTTATATTAAACATATATCACCACTGCGATTTTAACTTAGACACAAAAAATAGTCAACATTATATTTCAACATTTTTTAACATTTATAATATATATTAACATGATTAGATTTTTTAAAATGAACGGAGTTGGTAACGACTATATTTTTATTGACAACACGCAAGACAAAACACTTATTTCAAAAAAAGTTATAAAGAGTATATGCAACCGTCATTTTGGCGTTGGTGGAGATGGAGTTGTTATTCTTACAAAGTCAAAAGTGTGTGATGTAAAAATGAGAATATACAATTTAGATTCGTCTAATGCCAAACTGTGTGGAAACGCAACAAGATGTGTTGCCTTTTATATGTGTAAAAAACTTGGAAAAAATAACATAAGTATACAAAGTGGCGAAAAGGTATTATATTGCAAAGTGGAAAGCATGGACAAAGATAGCGCCAAAGTGAGTGTAAACATGGGCAAAGCAAAGATAACTTCAAGGCTAGCACTCAACTTTAAAAGTCAAAAATACCAACTATATGTTGTCGATATTGGAAATTTGCACTGTGTAACTTTTGTAAAAGATTTTAATTTTGATATCGAAAAATTTTGCAAAGAAATTCAATCACTTCCTTATTTTGAAAAAGGTGTCAATGTAGATTTGGTAAAGGTAAAGGGTGAAAGCCTTGAAATAAAAGTTTGTGAAAGAGGTAGTGGATTCACACTTGCCTGTGGAAGTGGTGCTTGTGCTAGTGCATATGTTGCCTTTTGTGAAGGACTCGTAAAAAATAATGTCTGTGTAATTCAAGACGGCGGAAAACTAGATATAAACATAGACGAAAATATCACTATGTTAGGTGAGTGCCAGTATGTGTTTGACGGAGTGTATTATGAAGTTAAATAAAAACTACGAATTTAAAAAAAACTATGTATTTACAGAAGTTAGTGAAAAAGTAGCAAAGTTTAAACAACAAAATAAAGACATAAAAGTTTACAATCTTGGTATAGGTGATGTTACACGAGAAATGGACAAAAAACTTGTTGAAGTTATGGTAAACTCACTAAAAAGACAAGAAAACCCAAAAACTTTTTTGGGATATCCACCAGAAACAGGCTACGACTTTTTGAAACAGGCAATCAAAAAAAATTATAATGATATGAATATAAATATAGATACAGATGAAATTTTTGTTAGTAATGGCGCAGGTTGTGATGTTACAAATATTTTAAGTTTGTTTGATGAGCAAACGGCAGTTATTGCTGACCCAACATATCCGGCATACTTTGATAGCAATTTTTTGGTGGGTAACAAGATTATACTTTTGCCATTAAACAAAGAGAACAACTACAAAATGTCACCAAATGCATTAAAAAAAGATAAAAGTTATCTAATTTATATATGTTCGCCAAACAATCCAACAGGGGCAACACTTAGCAAAGAAGAATTAAAACAATGGGTAGATTTTGCAAATCAAACTCAGTCAATTATTTTATTTGATAATGCTTATCAAAGTTTTATTGTAGATGATTGTCCAAAGTCAATATACTGCACGGATGACGCAAAAAAGTGTGCGATAGAGATATCAAGTTTTTCAAAATCTGCTGGGCTGACAAACCTTAGATGTGGCTATACAGTTGTTCCAAAGTTACTTACAAGACAAAATCAAATGCTAAACAAAATGTGGTTTATACATCAATGTACATTTTTTAACGGTGTGCCTTATCATATCCAAAAAGGTGCAGAGTTTGCATTGTCAAAAGAAGGTCAAAAAATTTGTCAAAAAAATATAAACTATTATAGGCAAAATGTAAAAATACTAAAAAACAAGTTGGCTAAACTCGGTTTTTCATTTATAGGTAACACAAACTCGCCATATGTTTGGGCAAAAATTCCAAATCAAATGACTTCTTGGAAATATTTTGATTACCTTCTTAACACTTACCATGTCGTTTGCGTGCCGGGTTGTGCTTTTGGGGAAAATGGCGAAGGCTATGTAAGATTTTCTGCTTTCGCAAAACGCAGTGATATATTGGCTTTTTAGTAGGTATACTTTTTGATCTTAGGTAAATAAAAAAGTAGTTTTTATAATGCAACATAAATTTCGTGCCTTTTCAAAAAAAATTTAAAAAATTTTTAAAAAATTGGCACTTTCTAGTTGACATTGCTAGCGAATAGAGTTACAATATGCTTGCATTTAAAGATGCAGGAGGTAATTTTTATGAAAGATTTGATTTCAAGAAATAACGATTTTGATTTGTGGGAGCCATTTGTTGACTTTTTCAATGTCCCTCGTCCACCAAAACACAGGGAAATGGAAAATCTTATGAAAACAGATATCAAAGAAAAAGAAGATTGCTATGAACTAGAAGTTGACCTTCCAGGATTTAAGAAAGAAGATGTTTCTGTTGATATCAACAAAGGCTACCTTACAATATCTGCACATAGAAAAGATGAACATGAAGAGCATGACAAACATCACTACATTAGAAAAGAAAGATACATTGGAAGCGCTCAGAGAAGTTTTTATGTTGGCGACATAAAAGAAGAAGACATCTCTGCAAAACTTGAAAATGGTACACTCTCCATAACCATTCCAAAACAAAAACAAGTAGAAACCAAAAAGCGCATTGAAATTAAATAACCTTTTGTGTTTCAAAAGGTTGAAAAAACTCACTTTGCAAAAAGTGAGTTTTTTTTTGTAATTTATGTTAAATAGTCCTTCAAATAAAAACTAAAAATTTTTTAAAAAATTATGTAAAATCGCTTGATAAATATATGGGGTGGAGGGCAAAATAGAAATAGTATATAGAAATTTGCCCAAAATGTTTGGTTTTACGATACATTTCGTATATACTAATAATAAACATAGGAGAAATGGTATGAAAAGAAAGTCAAAACTATTATTAAGTTTAATGTCACTGTGC
>CALWPE010000048.1 GCA_944383345.1 uncultured Clostridia bacterium
AAAATAATGATGAAGAAGTAGAAGTAGTAAATGCCGATGCTTTCATGGCAGAAGATAACAAAAAAGAAACACCTTCAAAAGAAGATGAAAGTGATACTGTTGATTACACAATCTCAGCCGATGAAAATACCGATACTACTACCTATACTCCAACTACTGATGCTAATTACACTAACTACAACAATGCAGAACTAAATAATTTTGAAGAAAAAAATGACACCGCTAAAACAGTAAAAGAAACAGATAAAACTTCATTCTCTACACCAAATTATACAGAAACTACAGAAGAAAAGGCACAAGAAACTGCAAATAATGGTGAAAGTGCAGAAGATTATTACACAGTAAATTCTGACAACGAAAATGCTATGGATACTCCAAATAGTTACGAAATAAATACAGATTCATTAAACGCATATAAAGATGTTACTTCAACATATGAAAATACAGAGAACGGATTATCGGCAGATTATACAACTCTTCCTGAAGATATGGATTATTCTGGAACAACATACACAGTTGGCACAAACAATGACACAAACAATTCTTATGAGTATATAGCAAACCTTGGTCAAGACATAAAACATGGAATTAAAGACACGGCACAAAGTCCAGAAAGCGAAAACACAAATGACCAAAATCCTGCACAAGAATCAAATGAAGAAAAGACACAAGAAAATCCAGAAGGCACAACAACCGACAAAAACACTTCTTCAACTGATGGTGATACAGATGGTTCTTCAACTTCAGCCTCTACCCCAACCGATGACAAAGAAACTAAAAAGCCTAGTGGTTCGGCTGACGGCAAAGATTCAGGAAAGTTTACAAAAGATGGCGAAAAATCTGGGAACAAAAATAACGGCACAGTTCCACCAAACTCTAATAGTGGTGCTCCACAAGGAGCAAGTGATAAATCAAGTGGAAGTGGTGACAAAAAAGACGGAAAGGATCCTAAAAAACAAATGGAACAAGCAAAATTTAACTTGATGCATAAAGGACTAAGAATTATTCTCCTTGTTGCTGCTGCAAACTTGTTTATGGCCGCATTTATGCTAGCAAATCCACTATTTGGACTACTATGCTTAATGTGCGTTGCAGGTATGGCTACATCAGCATTCTTACAACAGACTATGAAACCTGGTCAATTTAGTTCATTGTTTAGTATTGGTGGCGATATAAAAGATTACATTGACGCTAAACATAGAATAAAAGAATTGACACCAAGACAACAAAGAAAACTTGCAAAACTAATGAAAAAATCACAAGAGAAAAAGTTAAGCAATCGTCAACAAAGAAAACTTGATAGGTTAAGCACAAGAGCCGAAAAAGGTATGTCAGATGTCGAATATTACAATTGGAAAAAAGGAGAAGAATATTTAAGTACATTACCTTCTTTCCAAAGAGTACAAGAATTAAGAGCAACAGCAGAGCAACAAAATGTATTGTTTATACAAAGCAAACAACAAGAACTTACAAGACTACAACAAGAAATTGCATATCGTGAAAAATATTTGGCAGTTGGCAGAAATGTCCTTCCTGAAAAAGTCAAAGAATTTATTAACGAAGACATTAACTCACTTAAAAAATATGTAAAACAACTCAATAAATTTGAAAATACTGCAGACAAAACAAATACAAATCAAATAGATGTTTTGGAAGCACAAATTAGAAAAGATGTACAACAAGCAATAGAAAAAGGCGAAGTTCCTCCAATGTGGCTAGATGAAGAACCTAAGTTAGATGAAAGAACTTTCGAGGAACTCACACAAGAAGACGGATTAAAATCACCTTCACTACACTACAAAACAGACATTCTAAAAGCAGGTCAAGATGAACTTTTAAAACGCGCAAGCGAAGCACAACAAGAAAAACCAACAACAACACCTGAAAGCGAGATAAAACAAATACCTCAAATAGATATGACAAAAGATAATGATGATGGTTTTACTCCCACGCTATATTAAAAAATAAAAATCCACTACACTAAATAGTGGATTTTTTATTCAACTGTTTTTAGGCCCATCAAACCTACTACCCTTTTCCCATTTATCATACAAATCAATTTGATTATATTTAACTTTAATTCAACTATTTAACAATTTTTATTATACGCAATAATTTATATATCAAGGTAAATTTAAAATGTTTTTAAAAAGATAATAGATTATTTATTGTAACATCTTTCAATAAAATATCTTAAAAAAAACATTTAAAGTGGTAATAATCAAAAAAAATAGCCAACATTTCTGGTTTAAATTATTTTCAATAAACTATATTTGAAATACTATTTTAAAATATTAAAAATTGTATAATTTAAGTTTATTTTGCTTTAAACAAACCAAAACAACATTACTACTATATATCAAACGCAAAATAAAGCGATATTACTTTATATCTTTGAAACTGATATTAAAGGGAACTTTACTTATGTAGAGTTCCTATTATTTCTTCGCTAATATCAAAAGATTTTAAGCTTAAATTAGTAGTTTATAATATTTGGTTTATCATTACTTTAAAATAGCCTAAACACGCTAAAAACACATATTTGAGTGCTTTTTTAGTGATATTTTACTGCGAAACAGGGCAAAATCTCACTAAGTAAAATAACAATTTTTTTGCTATATCATTGATTTACCCTGAAACACATTTAACTTTATACCCTATTTGAAATATCATGTAAAATTATTTAAAACTGTTGATATAATGTGTTTTTACATAGTTAGAAAAACAAATACATACTATTTAAAACTAAAAACATTATTTAAAAGTACAATAATTTAATAAAATGAAAAAAAACACGCTTTTGCGTGTTCTTTTTGTTTACTGATAAACAATAGTAAACTTTTTAAAAACGGGTAGAATTTTTACTTTTTCTTGCCACCAGATGCTATTCCACCTACCGATGTTACAACACCTGTTGCACTATTTTTTACTTGTCCTAACGATTTCCATGTGTATTTTGCGTGCTTTTTAGCAGACTCTGCTCTTCTTAAACGCCTCTCGTGTGTTCTTTCATTTTCTTGCCTGTAGGCCTCATAATCATGTCGAGCATTTTCTCTATCTTGCATAGCACTCTGCAAATCTTTCTTATAACTTTGATATGCAGAACTATTTTCGTTTTTGTTATCAATATCGCTTGTAGCACTATCTACAGCACTCTTTGCATATTCTTCTTCTGTTAAGCCTGCAAAGTTAGACATTGTATCTCTTGAAGCATGGCCGGCAGTTCCACCACCTGTTCTAATTGCCATTTCGTCTGCTCCAGTGACTCCACCACCTAACCAATCTGTAAAGGCTTTTTCATCAAAGTTTCCATCTATATCACCATGGTATTGAGCATAATAATCTCTCATTTTGTCTGCACTTCCACCAGTTTGATATATTGCATCTAAATATGAACCAGCCCCAGTCTTGTCTTGCCAATCTGCAAAAGACATCTTTCCACCAGCATCTTGATATTTTTGATATTCTCTATTTGATGCCATAGACTGATAATCTCTATACTCCCCGGCTGCGTTTTGACCAATTCCCGAAAGGGTTCTTGCTCTTGCATCGTTTTTTAGCTGTGCATCAGTTCTGTCTGCTCTCTCTTGAACGCCTGCCATTCTCTTTGAGCCTTTCTTTTCTTTTCGTTTATCTTTAGCAGCAGCACCAGCCAAACCAGCAGCAATACCAAGGTGTGCAAGTGCTCCAACGGCATGTGTTCCCATGCCAACTGCATGAGTTCCTAAGTGGAATGCACCCATTGCAACGCCACCCAATGTTTTTGTGGTGTTTGTCAAGCCTTCCATTGTCTTAGCACCTGCTTCCATTATGCTTTCGCCACCCATGAAACTTGAGAATAACTTTTCAAAACTTTGAATTGCCATCAACGATGCTATTATAAATGCCGTTTGAACAACCATATCTGCCCAACCAAGTCCATTTAATCCCGTACTAAAGAAAGTAAATGTTTGGAAGATTGGTGAAATTATATAGAAAATGTTTACAACAAGTACAAGGACATAAAGTGAAATCACATGTGAAATAAACGATTTTCGCCATTTTCCAAATGCGTCACCTTTGTCAAGTGGCATAAATGAAAGTGTGATTGGCTCTGCAAACATCATCGCAAGTAGCATAATTATTCTGTGCATTGTAGCAAATGAAAGTGTTAAAAGAACTTTTCCACCTGTGAAGATAAATAACAATGCTAAAATTATGTTGTATTGTTTCAAATCATAAAAGTATGATACAAGCGCAATATTACTTCTATCAAAGTGGACAACTGTTGTCCCACTAGCATTTCCATATACGCTATTATACTCATAATTGCCAAGTACCTGTGGTGTTTTTAGTTTTGCGTTTATCATAAACAAATCATCTACAAGTGTTGCGGCTTGTTCTTGCGTCGATTGTGTTATGATTCCAAAATTGTATGTCGCACCTTCTTGAACAGGATCTTGCGTTGCACCCGATGGGTCGGTATTATTTACAATACCATCATAGAACGCAGTATTGGTCCTTATCCTGCTACTTTGGTACAGACAAACTTTATTTACAAGCCCAGAAACCGAAGTGTAAGTCGTGCCTGCTTCTTGCCCCCAAAACATGAAGTAGTTATACGAACCATTTTCGGACTGCACCAGACCTTGACTGACATTACTGTCAATACTTGCAATACTTGTTGTTTGTGGTGCTGTTGCCCCGTCTATTACAAACAACATAACATTTCCAAGCCAAATTCCAAAATAGCAAGCAATTGGTACCATTACAAAATAAATAAGTGCCTTTATTGCATTTACAATTATTTTGCCCTTTGAGTTGTCAACTTTTCCGTCTTTGCCTGTATCAACTTCACTTTTTATCATTGCTGCGATTGTTGTAATAAATAATAGCAAGCAAGACAAAATAATTAAACTCCAAAAAGCGATAGCAATAACTGAATATGTATCATCACCAATAATAAAAGTTTTTCTTATTATTTGATAAAAAATATCTCCTGAGCCACCTAGTTGAACACCATTAGAGATTGTCTCTCCAGCGACTGTTTCACCAGCAAGGGCATATGTGTCAAGACCTGCGATAAGTCGAAACATAAGTTGTGCTAAATCTAAAAGTGTATAACAACAAGACACCAAAAAATACAATAATTGCATAATCATTGTAAATAGAAAATTTGGAAAATCTGTGAAGAAATTTTCAAGTTGGTCCCAGCCGTCCATAATGCCTCCTTGGTAATAGTTTTCGTTACTTTAATTTTATTATAACAAATATATTTTATTTTGTACATAGTTTTTATTAAAAAAGTTCGGTCATTGAAACCGAACTTTTTAAATATTTTTTGCAAATTACCATCTAATAAAAGTAGTTGTATCTGGTGTTTCATCATCGATTGGAACTGTATCAACGAAGTTTGGTAATATAACTTCAATGAACAATTTGAAGAATAGGATAAGACCAATGGTGATAGCAAGACCAACAATTACATTGATGAGTCTTTTCTTTGCTTCTTCACGCTTTTCGGTTGAATCTGCACGAGCCATCTGAACACCGATGACAATAGCATATATCATACCACAAGCACCAACAATGACCAAAAGTGGATACAAAAGTGTGTTGATTGCGTCAACAACTGTACCAACCCAGCCCCAAGACTCTTCAAAACTGAAATCGTCATTTGCTAACATACCCTTTCCACCAAGAGCAAGAAGATATGTAGTCATTTTTGTTAATAATGTGTTCATACTTTCCTCCAAAATATTAAAATATTTATTTGCAAAAAATATAAAAATATGCATCTTGCAAATCTATTGACGATTTCATAGTATCACATATTTTCATAATTGCAAAACATTTTTCAAAAATATTTTATTTTTTTATTATTTTTTTTTATTTGTGTTAATTTTGCAAATAAAATAATTGAAAAAAACATAAATTATAATAATTAAATGTGCACAAAAAATATTTGTTGCAATGTTTTTCCTTTTTATTTGACTTATTTATAAAAATCAAGTTAAAATATATACATATTTTGGAGGCATAATGAAAAAGAAATTTATAAATTCATTTATTGCGCTTGTTGTAATTTATGTTATAGGCATAATTGTTTCAATGGTTACTGGCGATAGTCAAACCTTTTCTCAGGCGCTAAGTGGGACTTACACGCTTATTATTTTGGGTATTGGCCTTTTGGGTGTGATTTTATATATTTCATCAAAAAATAGATTCACTGTTGACGATGATGAAGGTTTCACCGGAAAAACACAGAGCGGAAAACAAATGGACCAACACTATGAAGCAAGATTTGTTACAGAGCATGAACTTTTGACAAACCCTGTATTTATGCCAACCACATTTAAACAACTACCAAAACTAAAAAAATGCGGCGTCATGATTAGAAGTTTATACAAGCACGGCACAATGTATATAAATATGTACAACCCTATACACACTTTAATTATTGGTACCACTGGTTCTGGTAAAACAACATTTATTCTTGACCCTGCAATAAGAGTTTATGCCCACACTGCTGAAAAACCTTGTATGGTCATAACCGACCCAAAAGGCGAACTTTACAACAACCACTCCATTCAATTAAGAGAGGAAGGATATAGAATAATCACGATTGATTTAAGAAATCCATACTCTTCAACAAGATGGAACCCAATGGAACACTCGTTTGATATGTACACTCGTGCAAATAGACTTGAAAGTGAAGTTAAGGTTTATAGAGGCGCTCCTCCTGAAAATGTTAAAGGTTTTAAAGTGATATCAAAAAATTACGGCAATGAGTGGTACGGCTTTAATGGTATCGCCTATCCAACCAAAGAGGCTTTACAACAAGACCTTGAAGCAAAACGACAATCACTTATAAATGAAGCAGAAAACGAATTAAGAGAAATAGCAAGCACCATCGTAACAGTTGAAAGCAAAACCGACCAAGGTTGGGAGCGTGGTGCACAAGACTTTTTGTATGGACTTATGCTCGCTATGCTTGAAGATAGCAAATATCCTGAACTTGGCATGACAAGAGAAAAATTTAATTTTTATAACCTAGTTAAAATTGCAACATATCGTGACACCGATGGCGACAACATGATGAAAACTTTGCAACAATACACTTCGGGAAGAGATAGACTAAGTAAAGTTCCAGCACTTACAAGCACTGTCGTAAACAACGCACCAAATACCACACGAAGTTATCTTGGTGTTTTGCAACCAAAGATTGCTATATTCCAAGATATGGGTATATGCTACTGTACAAGTGGAACAGTAGATATGGGTATATGCTACTGTACAAGTGGAACAGATGTTGATTTTAGCGATTTTACAGACAAACCAACAGTTTTGTTTATTAAAGTTCCAGACGAAAAAGAAAGTCGTCACGCAATCGCAACAATGTGTATTTCTCAACTTTACAAAACACTTATTGATACAGCATCACAAAGACCAAACTTACAACTTCAAAGACCGGTTTACTTCTTACTTGATGAGTTTGCAAACTTACCAAAAATTGAAAAAATGGACACAATAATAACAGTTGCAAGAAGTAGAAAAATTTTCTTTGAACTTGTTATACAGTCATATAGCCAACTTGACAACAAATACTCAAAAGAAGTTGCAGACACAATCAAAGGCAACTGCAATATTCAAATATTTATTGGAACAGAAGACCAAAAAACTCGTGAAGAATTTTCAAAAATATGTGGTGAAGTTACCTTAAAAACAAAAAATGTGTCACAAAATCAATCTGAAAGAAATGATAGAGATTCAACAAAAACTGTTGGCACTCAAATTGTTACAAGACCTTTAATTGAACCATATGAACTTGGACAGTTACCATACGATGTAAATATTGTAAAAATATATGGTCAACCACCAATAAAAACACAGATGACACAATATTTTAAAAATCCTGTTTTGGACCAAAGAAAAGCAGCAGAAGAATATGCCCCAAGTAAGCATCTTGACGAACAAAAAATATTTTATGATATTAAACAAAGAAATGCAAAAATATTTAAAAAAACAAGCATATTTGATGATTTCGATTTTTAGAAAATTACCCCCAAATTATTTGGGGGTTTTTTGTTTTATTTAATTATTAAAATAATTATTAAATAAATATACACAATATATTTGTCAAAAAACACTTAATTGTGTTATATTTTTAGTGATATAAATTTGTTTTTGGAGTGGATACCATGGTTAAAAAAATAAATAAAATTTGGACTTTATTATCTATTTTTGCTATTGGGTTTTTAACAGCATTTATTTTATGCTTCCCTGCACAAAAAAATAATGAAGTTTTTGCAGATGGAGAAAATAAATATTTTTCTGTTACGCAATATTCTCAGTATAGCACTGACACACAAACAGGAACAGTTGTCACAACTTTAAATAATGGTGAAGTTGCGTATGTTTCTACAGGTCATGCAGTAGTTGCAAAACTTGAAGCACAAGATAACATAATAACAACAGTACAGCCATCTATAACTCTCAATGGTAAAAATTACACAACCATTGAACTTGAAGCACTTGGCATTTTTGTAGATTATGGCATCGGCAACAGTTTCTCACTCACCTCGCTATGCACAAGCACACAATCTCCTTATGGAAAATATGAACTTGTAATTGACTACATAATAAACACAAATGGCAATCAGTCATCTCAGCGTATAAACTTTGTCTATTATGTTTTACCACTTGCAGATTATTATAGTGGCACTTCTGTAAGTTCTGTCATTGAAAACGCATACAGTGTGTCATGTGGTGCAACATATGATAGAGCATACCAATATCAATATCAGTATTCATCACAAGGACAAACTTCAAACCTTTTACCAAGTATCACATACGACAAAACAAAATTCGCCGTCAATATAAATAGAACCTTTAGACAAATAACAAGCAATCAATCAATTTCATACAATGGTTCCACATTATCAAAATCTGGAAGCGACCTTGTAATTGTCGTTGAACAACCTGATAGCAATCTTGTAACGCTATATTTTAACAATCTCGGTATCTATACAATAAATTACACATTTACATACATCTATGACAACACAGTCGACATAATACCAGTTTCAACAACAAACACAACAAGAAGAGTAGATTGTATTGAAATATTTGGTTACCAACTATTTTATAGTGATGTAACAACATCAAAAACTATTGAATTTAAAACTTTGACAAATGGAATAATCTCAAATCCAACAGATGTTACCTACCTTTCTGGAAATGATTATTTAAAATCATTAACAAGTGCAACATCAACAACCGAACAAGATGCAATTCAAAATATTTTAAACGCAGTAAATAATAAGACAATAAAAATTCAAAGTACAAACCAACAACCTGTACAATTTGACTACAATGTTGAAATTTACAACGATGACAATAGTGCAGTCGAAGCAACAAGAAGTGGCTACTATATGCTAGAAGAAGTAAATGGTCAATATGTTCTCGCTGGCGAACAACAAAAGATTTACTATGACAACAGCCCACTCACCCAAGCAGGAATATACCTTGTTAAACTTGTTTACAAAAACAATTCTTTGATTAACGGAATTAGTTACGGAAACAGTTTTGAAGGCTCTGATATTGGAAATGACAACACAGTACAACTTAGTGCACAATGGTTCTTGTTTGAAATAACTCGTGATGCAACCGAAATGGCAATAACAACACAGGGCGGAAAAACACTTTATGATGGTGCATACACAAACGAAAATGTTTCTATATACAAAGATTCAACAACTTCAATATTTGATGCACAGACAAGACTTGAAATTTCTTATCAGGCAAACTACTCAGGTGATTACAGCGTTTTAGGTGTTGTAGCAGATAACGATGCTTTTGAAGTTAGCGAAAACGGAAACTACATTATAACAATGTATTATGGCAAAAACCTTACAAGAAGTTACTCTTCAACATTTACCATTGATAAAGAGCCTATTGACAATGTACAAATATTTACAATGAACAACCTAAGTTCATCTTACTACTATCGTGGAAATGAAATCGAGTTCTTAACTAACCAACCTGTTGCAGTTTCTTGGAACGAAAAAACAAGTAAAAGCCAAATAACTGCAAAATATAAATTTATACCTTTGGTATTTGACTCAAATGCAAACTTTGCAGCCGATGTACTTGGACAATATCAATCATACGACAGTGTGCCTGTTGATTACTACTTTGATTATGACGGAAGTGATTTAACTGCCGTAAACTACTCAAACACACAATCATTAAACTACATTCCATCTACAAGCGTATTAAGTCAAGCAGGTATGTACATCTTCTACATAACCGATAGTGCAGGCAACGAAAAGTATTTCTCATTTATTATAGATAATACTCAAAACAAGATTTTACAAATTATTGACGGAACTTTTGTTGAATCGACAGACCTTAATATAATTTCAAGTGATGTCACAATTTACTGGGGACAATACAAGGTAATTAAATTCAATGGTTTAATTTACAACGGCAATGCGTTTGGTGGCGATAGTTGGCTTGCTTATGTACTAAACAACACAGATATATATCAAAACTACTTCGATTTAATGGTTATTAAAGCAGAAAATACACATTTTGCTAAAATAGAAGTTGACCAAAATGTTTTACTAGACAGAAGCGACAGCACCACACCTTTCTTTATTCCAGCAGATGAAATAGTTGATAATTCGTATACAATCCACTTCTTAACCGAAGATGAAAATGGCAATGAAGTCGCCCTTGAAAATGATTATGTATTTTACACTCGTGATGAATCAAACACAAAGATAGCAACAGGTCTTGATGAGATTTCAGTACAAAACTACTTAGAAAATTATTCTGGAACACATATTGTAAGGATTTCATCAGATGCTTCAAAGACAGTTCTTGTTTACACAAAGAACAATCAACAAAATGCACTTATTCAAGATAGTTACTCACCTGTTGCACACATCGACACAACAACAACCTATATGCAAAAAGATAAATATTTTAGGCCAACAAATGTAAATACACTTGCAGATAGCGATGAAACCCTCACCTTATCATTTAATGCAAAACCAGAAGAAGGAAGTGTTGAAGTAAAAGAGATAACATATACATATTCTCCATTTACAGCAAAGAACATTCCAAATAGCAATGTTTACACATACTTCTTTGACACCCCACAAGCACCTGTTACTATATACTCTACTGATGACCCATTAAAAAATCTATGCGTTGAAAATGAGGACGGAACATACACCTGGGCAATTAACCGTGAATATGTTGTGAGTGGAACACTTGGTCACTATCAAACACGCGCTGGAAAGTACACAATAACAAGAATATATGCAACACTTTCTGATACCTTGGACAAAGTAAACGCAACATACGACTATATGATAAGAACATTCACCTTTATAGTCGATAGAAACGGTATCATAACAACACCTTCTGTTGTTGATAGCACGGGTACAACATTTAGTTATGTTGGTGAATCCATAAAGATACAAGTCCTTGAAGGCGATAACGAAATGTTCTTTAAAGATATTTACCTTGCCTACAATGACCCAAATGGTGAAAATGTTATTTTGACAACAAACAAACTACCTGTATTTGTTTATGTTCCACAAGTGAAATATGGTTATTCATTAACCGATGGTTCAACTTTTGTTGGCGAAGATAGTATAAACACTTGGGTACAAAATGATGAAGATGTAAACAATGTCATCTCATCTTATGCACTAAGTGCCGAAATAAAGTATAGTTTAGAGCGTGCTACCCTAGCCCAATCAACAACAATATATAGAAGCAATGGAATATCTACTGATGGTTATTTAAAATTTAACGATAGTCTTTCAGGTAGAGCATTTACAGATGTAGGTTTCTATATGGTCACAATAAAACAAGGCTACCTTGGATATGGTGATGTAAACGAATTTAGTTTTGTTTTTGAAATAACAGAAGCAACACCATCATTTAGTATTGTTGACCCAACCACAAACGCAGAATACAATTCTGACGGCGGAATGTACTACACAAACGACAACAAAGTTAGACTATTTTGGAGCGACCCAGAAAGTCAATTCATGGCAAGAATAGACAAGACCGATATCTCATACAAGGTAAACGGAATTGTCTATAAAGTAGACCAAAAAGATATTGTAACAAACGGCTTAAATAATTATGTTGATATTGATTTATCTACCATCTCTGGTGCATATGTACATAACAGCACAATAACATTTACAATGCACTATGAAGGTAGAGAAAGTGATTACAACGCAGGACAATTTAGCACTACTCGCACATTAAAAATTGATATAGTTGCACCAACAGCAAACCTAAATAAATTGGTTACTTTAAACGGAGTCGATGTAGACGCAGTAAGAAATGTACAAGCAAAATATAACACCTCAAAAGATTCAGGGCTATATAGATACTATTCATTCGCAGTTGATGTATCACAAGTACAATCAATAATTGATTTGACATCATACACAAACGGCGAAGCATACACTATTCTTTATAGATTCTTTGAAGCACAAATCAACAATGGTGCAACGATCGATACAAAATACAACGACATATACTCACAAGAAACTTCTGTTACTGCAATAGAAAATTCGACAAACAACTTCAATGTGCTTAACAATCAAACATTGTCAGAAAACATCATTGCAAACCTAAGTTCTCATGGTACCCAATATGTTGAAATAGTTGAAATTGATATCGCAGGAAATATAACAGTTTACACAATATATTTAACAAACTATGAAAATTTAAAACAGACAGGAACAACACCTATTGTCTATAAAAACAATTCAATTCAAAAATCACTCACCTATTTAGACTTAAATAACACAATAGACATATATGCAAAAAGTTCATTTGAAATAACATCACTTGATTTATTCAAATATCCATATAGTCAAATAACAATAGGAAACACAACATATCTAAAAACACCATATTCAAACGGAAATTATTATAACCTTTCAATATATGATGCACAAAACCCATCAGCAAGCGAAACTGCACTTAATGTATTTGCAAAACTTAGTCCAAGCACTCAAAAACAAAATATAGTTATTTCGCTTGTACCATACTTCTCAAATATCACACTATCTTGCTCAGTGCTTAACACTTCACTTTCAGTACTACACACAAGCACAACAGGTTCGTATGCAGATGAAGAAGGTATACTTATTAGAATACCTGCATCATCATCTTCAACAGATGCAACAATATACGCAATTAGTGTTGAAATTGTACAATACATTAGAAACAACAACGGCAACTTGGTACAAAGTTTGGTATATTCAAAAGGTCCTGATTATAACTACTTTGCTAGTGTAAATTCAGTGCTTGATATAAACGATTTGGTAACATCTTCATATGTAACCTATCTTGGTAACACATACTTAAAGATAACAATCATCTCGCCTACTGCAAATAGATATTACAAATACAATGTAGTTGATAACTTTAATGACTCCTACCCAATTAGTAATATATATGGCTCAGAAGTAATTGAAAACGAACTCACAAGCGAAGTTGAAATAGTTGAAAATTATGAAAATGGTCAAAACTATTACTACTCAACAAAAGAGATGAGATTTAGATACAATGTTGAAAAAGACATAGTGGTTGTAACAGTAAGTACAAACAATCAAATTCAATCATTCAATTTAAGTAATGCTACAGACCGAGAAAGATTCCAAAATAGTGGCTTTGGTAGAGTTATTATATCGACAAGTGGAATAGTACATACCGTTGTATTCAATGCTCCAAAACAAGATATGGTGGAAGGCGTTGTCGGTGGTGAAATTAACTTCACATTAAACATATATGAAGCAATAACCGAAATTCAAACAGGACAACCTTATAGAACACTCAATTTAGTTATCTATAATATTCTTCCTCAAATATTGCTATTAGATAGTTCTAACAACTCTCAAAATGGTCTTTTTGAACATGATACAATGTATGGCAACGAAGTTAGAATAACATACAAAGAAACAACTGGTAGAATACCTGTCATGGTTTACTTGATGTATGAAGATGGAACAATGGTTCCTATTGAATCTGGCTTTACTGTAAGCGAACCACAAACATATTCAATAGTTATTAAATACCTTGACATATTTGTTGATGACCAATACGATACTTATCTTGACTTTACAATATCCGACAACGATGAAGACTTTTACCAAGTAGTTTATAACCGTAACAACCAAAGTTATATAGCAACACCTACGGGCAATTCATTTAGTTACACAGATTCAACAAATTATGTTCGTACAATACCAATCCATTACATACTAAACACAAGTGATTTTGAGATAATATACAATACAGAACAATATGTTGAAACAACAAGCAGTGACACAGTAACACAAAATGGCTATACAACATACATCTACACACTATCAAACGCAAACAACGAAAATGCTACAGTATTCTTCTCAAGAAATATTGCTATAACAATAATTCCAGAGAGTACAAACATATTAGGTAGATTCTCTCACTACACAAATGAAGGAACACTTACTGCGTTTGATACAAAAAATACTGTCTCAACATTCGCAGTTAGTGTAAATGAATCAAACTACACTCAAAAACGCATTGCATGGCAATCTTACTATGGTATCCCTGAAAACTACATCACAGTCCATGTAACATATGGTGACAATCAAACACCTTACACCCCTCGCCTAACAACTGAAAATGGTATGACAACAATGACTCTTTCAACATCAGGAACATACTATTTAACATTTAGCGATGTTGCAGGAAATGTACATATGTTTACTACACTTGTTAGCACATACACAATTAGATATTTAAAGAGTGTAATATTCTATGTAAATGGTGAATCACCAATAAACAATGCAGTTTATGATAGTACTGTTACAGTTACAATCCCACAATCAACACTTGGCTATTATGATTCAAATGCACAACCTGCAATCTCAGTTTTAAAGAATGGTCAAGAATACACCCCAACAGCAGATAGATACAATCGTACATTTACATTCAATGAAGCAGGCTTATATAGAGTAAGTTTCAAGGCAAGTATTACAGACACATTAACAAACACAGTCACCCAGATAAACGAAGAGCCTATTTACTTCTTAATAATAAGGCCAAACGAATCTAGGTGGTCAATGGAGTTTAGTCAGTATGCAAACTACTATATTGAAAAGATAACAAAAGATGGTACGGATATAACTTCGAGTATAACCAATGAAAATATGGGTGGACTTGTCTACAAGACAATAACAAATGAAGACGGAACAACAACTCAAAAAGCATATCTTACAAGTCTTTTGATTTCTGCAAACGATGCTATAACTGGAAATGGTAGATACACAATCACCATAAATACAGACAACGAGTTTAAACAGAAATTTACATATAGTTTCTGGATAAACGATGCAAGTGCACCAATCAAAGTTTCAGTTAAAGAAAATACATCAACCACAAGCCCAATCACAGTATCATTTAACACACAAGACCTTTTAACAGCAGTCGGTGATTGCATACTAAGAATAAATGGTATGAACGATGTAGTGCTTACAGCAAAAGATTTGGCTGATGGAAAATTGCAACCTTACTACCAATATTCAATAAATGGTGCTGGTGATTATAACATTAAATTATTAACCGAAAGTGGTAGCCTTTTGTACTCATATCATGTAACAAAAACAGAACCACTAAACACAGTATCAATAATCTTAATCGTTGTATCTTGTGTGGTTGTAATTGGTTTAACAGTAATGTTTATCCTACTTAGAAAACGAATGAAGATAAGATAACACAAAAAAAATATGCAAGCAAAAATGCTTGCATTTTTTTTATTTTAAAATATAGATAATAAAAATTTTATTTAAAGTAATCCTTGTTACTAAAAAAACTTTAATTTTAACTTTGTTACTTTTAATAATTTTTATTGATATAACCAATAGAAATCTTTAAGAACTGGGTTTCCATTATTTATACTACTATTAGTTACATATTGTGAACCAAGTGACTTATTTTTTATATCACCTTTATTTGTCAAAATTGTGCTTGTTATTGAACTTGCTGGATTTGAGATTGTAACGCTTGTTGCTGATATGCCTTTATCGTCTACGGTGTTTGTATAGTATAAAGAACTTCCTTCTTGTGTTACATCACTATATATTCTCTGAGTGCTTGGATTTATGCCATCTGATGCACTTTTAAGCCCTATTTTATACTGCAATCTAGGTGTTATAGTTAATGTTGAACCACTATAAGAAAAACGAAAACCTGCTATTCTTACATATTTTATAGAATAATACATCGCATTCCCTATCCATTGTACTTCTGATCGTATATGTGGATAAATTAAATTGTTGAATCTGCCACTTTTATTTTCATTGAAATAATAGTAATCCAAATTTAAATTATGACTTGTGAGTGATTTTTCAAATGTATTTTCTTCAGGATATATTGTGTAGTTACAGGTCACAGTTTTTCGATTTGTTCCACCCACAAACAAACCAAAAGATATATTTAAAGTCAAGCCATCATCATAAGTCCCACCATAGCAGTATGAGTTACTTGATGAAAAACTGCTTCCACAAAGGTCTGTTCTGGAATCCGCCGTTGCAACAATTTTTGTTAAATTTATATAAACTTCAACATTTTCATCGTTTGAACCGCCACCTTGTTCGCCACCATTTAAAGGAACAGAAACAAGCCCTTCACTGCTATTTGTTTGAGAATATGTAATTTCATTGAGATTGCAAGTATGCTTTGGAGTAACAGTTTTATTAGTAAAATTCGATGTTTCCGATGTTGTACCTAAGCCCCCATTTATGTTTCCAGTACTATAACAATATGAAAACTTTACACTAGAACTACTTGTTCCAACAAGTCCACCAACTTTACTACTTGAATTGCCACTGACATCTCCAGTGTTGTAGCAGTTTTCAACGGTACTTAGTGTACCACCACCAATTAGTCCACCTATTCCAGATGCACTTGTTGCACTGACATCACCATCATTGAAATTTTTAGAAAATGTGCTTTTACCATTATAGTAGCCGACCAAACCACCTACATAGCCCGTGCCTCCATCTATGTCACCATAGTTTGCACAAACTTGAATAGAGTCATTTGTGTTTGACGAATATCCAACTACACCACCTACATACGAACCACCTATTGCACTTACATTTGCATAGTTGATACTTTCAGTTATTTTACTTGTCGATGTTGTTCCCCCAACAAGCCCTCCAACAAAATGCTTTGCTGATTTTGTCGCATTTATACTACCATAGACATTGCAATCTTCAATTGTTAGTGTGCTCTGTGCATAGCCAACAAGTCCACCAATATACCCTTTTGTTGTGCTACTATATGTTATATTAACAACCAAATTTAACTGCCTAACAGTTAAATTTTTGCTAGTAGAGCCAATAATTCCAATATAATTGTTAGATGTATTTATTGTTACACCTAATATTGAGTAACCATTACCGTTTATCTCCAACGAAGATGATTTTGTAATTGGAACATAATTTTTTCCACTGAGATCTATATTGTTTGTAAGTTCAACAGTTCCACCTTTTGATATAGCATATAAAAATTCATTTGGGTTTGAAGCATAATAAGTAGAGCCACTATACTTCATACCACTTGGCATAGAAGATGGTACACTCCAGTTTGCTGCCTGACTTACCGATTTTAAACTAGGATAAAATACGATTGTTGCCGATAGGAAAAATATCAACACTAGTGAGCAATATAACCACCAGAAAAGAAAACGATTTTTTTCTTTTACCATCATACCCTCCTTTATATATTTAATATACAAAAAAAATGGTTACAAATCAAGCATTTGTAACCACACTAAATTTATACAAACAAATTGCAAACAACTCCGACCAAACTTCCTATAAGATAAAGCGATACAAGAATTATTATATTTGTAAAGATATGTTTTCTGTTTTTTGTAAACAACACAACAATGCCTATACCACTACCAGCACAAAGTCCTGCCATCATTGTCCCAAACGATATTCCACCTGCCATGTATAGTTCAACTAGGAAAACAGATGAAGCGCAAGAAGGAATAAGCCCAACAAGAGCAGATAAAAATGGCTGTACAAATTTGTTTGTTGTAAATATCTTCGCCAAATTTTCAATTCCCAAATATTCAACTACAAGTCCAATCACAAAAGTAGCAACAAACAAAAATGCAGTTATTTGTAATGTGTGCAAAAGTGCATCTAAGAATATGTTATCTACACAATGCTCATGGTCCTCATGGACATGATGTTTGTGTGAACAAGATGCAAGTTCGCAGTCGTGGTCATGTTCTTTAATAAAAGCATTTTCTTCTAGTTGTTGTTTGCCTTTAATTAAACGATGAATTAAATCAAAAGCATATCCAAACAAAATTGCAACAACGAGTTTTATTCCAAGCATAACAAGCAGTGGTAAAATAAAGTTTGGGTCGCTAATCATAAGTGGCAACGCCTCATCACTTGTTGCAAGCATAACTGCAATAAGTGTTCCAATGGTGATTGCCTTTTTTGAATATAGGTCTGACATAACAACAGAAAAACCACATTGGGGAATAACACCAAGACAAGAGCCAATAAGTGGACCAAATTTCTTTGTTTTGTTCATTATGTTTACATATTTGTTATTTGAATTATGCCCGACATAGCATACAAGCAAATACACAAGATAAAGTATTGGAACAACCTTAAGTGTGTCTAGCGTAGCATCTAAAAGTACATCCCAAAACATTATGCACCAACCTTTTCATCTTTTACCTTTGGCTCGACTGCCTTTATTTTCTGTTTGTAAACAATTAAAGCATTGCCCGATTTTTGTCTAACTCTGCCACCAATTTGCTGACCAATAAAACTTTGCCCCATAAGTTCGTCTATTTTTCCACCATTTATTGTACCAATTTCGGCGCTATCACAAACATGCAAAATACTTCCACCATTTAATGCGCCAATTTTGGAACTATCTAGCACATAATCTATACTTCCGTGATTGAATGTAGTAATTCGTGCATTGCCCAAAATTCCTTTAATGCTTCCACTTCCAAATGTGCCTATCTTTGCACAATCTCGTATGTAATATATGTTTGCATTGTTTATTGTAGTTATCTTTGCTTTGCCGTTTAAAAACTTTATATTTGCTTCATTTATAGTAGAAATCTGTGCCTTTCCACCAACATAATCTATGTTGCAATTATTTATAGTATCTATTTTTACTTGACCATCTACCAAAAATATATAACCACTTTCAATAAGCCCAATTTTCGCTTTTGATGTTATGTGATAAATTTCACCACTATGTAAAATATTTATTCTTGCTTTGCTTGATATGCTTGAAAAAGTTGTGTCCGTTGCTTCCAAAACAACTGCACTACCAGAAAGTGTTACATTTTTGCAACCATTTAAAATGTGTACCCCATCATAGAGATTTAAGTTATCTTTTGTCTCGTGTATCTTGGGTTCAATCACTTTACCTTTTCTTAATGACATATCTTTTCTCCTATTGGAGATATTATATCACAATATATTTTTTCGGCAAGTCTTTTTAATTGCTTGGAATAATTGCCGAAACTTTTACCCCAATATTTACAAACTTCAAAAAGTCCGATTTATCACTTAGTGTATCCAAAAAATTCATAAATTGCTTGTAGTGATTGTATAGTAGTTTGTAAACACCTATTACATCAGTTTTTTCTTCTTTTAACTTATTTAAAGCAACCGATACTTCATTTTTTACAACTTCATTTATCTTTTGTTTTATGGTATTAGAAAGATGTAGTTGTTTCGTAGATTTTTGTGTATTGTCATAATTATCTTGTATCTCGATTGGTAGTAGTGTTAACGAAATATTGTATTCAATATATGGTTTACCATCTACAAATTCAACTTTTGGAGAAATTTTATGTCTTCCTATAAAAAATGTTATGTCACCATTTGTTATACCCTGCTCGCTAATATTGTTTATTGTCATTATTTTTTGAACATCACCTTCTGCCAACCAGTTTACGCCCCTCATCTCTTCTTTTGATAACACATATTGCAATTTGCCTTTGTTAAACACTGCATGCTCTGTTTTGTATGAGATAGTGGTATTTGTGTCTTTCTCGCCACCACCAGTTGATGATTGCTGACCACCTTGTTGACCTTGCGAACTATCTATTCCGTTTACAGCATCACTTTCAAGAGTGACAAGCCCCAGTGTAGATATGCTTATATCTGAATAATAACCTTTCAAAAAAGAATCAATGCTTATATTTTTTGTGTATGTTTCATTAAATTCATTGTTTATCATCTCACGCATCTTATACGATGATGACTGCTCCATTTTTTGTGCATTATCCAAAATATCTTTTGCCTTCCCATTTGACAATAGAAGTGGAACAGTGTTTGAAACCTTACCTGCAACAATTAGCAAATCTAAAATACTCGCTATGTTTTCGTCTGTAAAATCTTGAGAGATTACAATATAGCCAACATGCCCCATCTTTATTTGTCTACCAACTGCCGATTCAATGTTTGCAACGGCATTAGCAAGTGATGTTCCACTACCTTGCAAAAGTTTTGTATTTTCCCTCATATCTGATTTTGAAATTTCAGAAAGTGTTAGCACTGACACAAGTATGTCTTCGTCTTGTTTGTCTACACCTATTGCCGTAATAATTGCACATCTAAAACTTAATGACGGCATAGTTACTGCTGTCGGTAAAAAGATAATTAGTACAATTATAAAATAATAAAGTGCATATGCTTTTTTAATTTTGCTTAGTTTTTGCTTTAAATAATTCATTGTTTTTCTCCTTATCAAAAATAAGTAAAAATACACAATAAAGTGGAATTAAAATCCATGCGACAATACCAAAATATTTTAAATAATCTATAACAAAATCAATAACTAATTCAAGATTGTAAAAAACAAATAATTGCAATAATAAAATACAAGTTGTGATAAAAATAATTGCATGAATTTTATTGTTATAACCTACAATTTTTTCAAAAATAATTTTTGCTGATAAAAAGTAAATAGAGCCTTGAAAAAATATGATAAACATATACACCAAAATAGCAATTATATCTATATTTCCAGAATTACCGATATTGCGATTATATTGTGTAATATCTGCTATTGCTGACCTATGTAAAAATGAAGTCACATTAAATAATCTTATATAAATTATATAAAGTGCCATTAAAATCAATAATGTAATAATTACATAAGAAAATATTATTTTTTTCATATTTTTTTGATATTTTATTTTATCTGATAAAATAACAACAAATAAAAAATCTGAAAACCAAAAACCAACACTAGAACAAGTGGATAAAATATTAGAAATATTTTCTTTAAATATTGGTCCCATATCACCATATGTAAATGTAATTTCTGATAAAAAAAGACAAAATATTAAACCAATAAAAATAAAGACAAAACCAAATTCAACTGTTCTTGCCGAACTTCTAAGACCAGAATTAACCATTGCAATAACAACAGGTAAAAAAGTCATCAAATAAATTGATAGTTTAAAATCTTCATCTACAATATCTCGCATATATGAAATTGCTTCATTGTTTAGCATGATAAGTTTAAAAATAAAAAGCCCAAAAATTATAATATAAATAAACTTTGCAAAAACTGTACCAAGATATTTTTTTATCAATTCGTATAGAGATAATTTTGGATATTTTTCTTTTATCTTTAAATAGATAAACAACATAACAAGGTCAAGTGCAAACATGATGCTTGCAACCAAAACAGCACTAGATGTGGACATTTGCACAAGTATTGATGGGAGTGTAATAAGTTTTAAAGCAAGTAACGAAATTGCACAAAAACACCCTGTTTGTCTAACCGAAATTTGTTCACTCATTGTGTATCCCCCTAGTTTCATCTATTGATTTTACCGACTTTGGTCGTTTGGTCATCTTTGGCATTGGTGCTTTATGAAGGCCGTCTTTTAAGTCATCAGTTATTCTTGGAGCATAAGGCGCAAGGTTCGGAGTGTTAAATTCGTTCATAGAGTTAATGTAATTGATAAAATATATCATTCCACCCACTATACCAAAAAGCCCAAGTGTCCCACCTAAAAACAAAAACACAAGTCTAATTATGTTTAGTTGAGGTGCTTGGTTTGGTACCGTGTAAACTGCAATTAAACTTAGCGCAATAACTATAATTCCCGGTGGAGAAATAAGCCCTGCTTGCACTCCGGTGTCACCAAGAACAAGTGCACCAACTATGCTTGTTGCTATTCCTAAATACCTTGGGAGTCTTAAACTAACTTCGTACAAAATTTGAAATAGAACAAGAATAAATAGCATTTCTAGAAATGGTGTAAATGGAAGATTTTGCGTTGTTGCACTTATGGTTAAGATATACTTTAACGGCACAACTTTGTAGTGATATAGTCTTAAACTAAGATAAACCCCGGGAATTACAGTCGCCATAATAAGTCCAAAAGCACGAATAAACCTTATAAATGTTGCATAATGAGAATTTGTATAATAATCGTTTGAATTTTGTATATCTTCAAACATCATAAATGGAAAAGTAATGACAATAGGCGAACCATCTACTGCTATTGCTATTCGTCCTTCCATAAGTTTTGCCGTAACAATGTCTGGTTTTTCTGCCGAACCATATTGCTCAAAAAGAGAATTTGGTCTGCCTACAATAAATTCAACTATGTAATGTGGGTCAAGTACAATATCTGTATTTATGTTTTTTATTCTTTTTTCAAGTTGCTTAACAGTTTTTTTGTCTGCTAAATTATCCATATAAAACATTGAAACCTGCGTATGTGACATCTCTCCAACAAAAAAACTTTTTATTACTAAATGTTTTGATGGCAACTGCTTTCTCATAAGTGCAATCGTGGTCTTTATGCTTTCAGTAAAGCCTTCTCTTGGTCCTTGAATGGTTGGAGATGTTGGAGGCTCTGCCGGTTGTCTTGTTGGGAAAAACTCCATGTCTATTGAAAGCGCCCCACTCTCGCCCTCAACAAACAAAAGTACTTTGTTTCTAAGTAGACACTTTGTAAACTGCTCTTTTGTTATTTTTTCAACTTCAACTGCCCTAAGAACACTTGACGATAAAATATTTAAAGATATTTCACCTTTATAATCTAAAAGTGGAGAAATAACAGAATGTACAAGCAAAGTTTTGTCTATTGTACTTTTTATAAACAAAAGATAGACATTTTTATTGTCAATTAAAAATTGACGCTCTAAAATGTCTGGATTATTATTTAATTGTTTTTTTATATCTTCAATAATTTTCATAAAAAAACATACCACCTAAAAGTAGTATGTTTTTAATTAAAAAATATATACTTTATTTAAGTTCAACTGTAACAATATCCGAACTAATTAAATACACATCGTCACCAATTGCTTTTATAGTTAAACTTGTGATATCGCTTCCGTTTGTGTATGGCTTTAAGTCAATGCTTACAGTTCCAACAGTGCTAGCGGTGCAGATATATTTTGAAGTTTTGTTTATTTCTATTTCAAAACTATAGTTAAGTCCCCAATTTTCTTCAAGAGTTTTACTAATCGTAAATGTAAGTGTACCAGTCTGTTTATCGTAACTAACATCACTTGGCTTTAATAGTTGCTTTACACAGTCGTATTTAACACTATCGCTTAAATCACTATTAAAATAATATCCGTCTTGCTCTGCAATGGCTTGGACATATAGATAATATTCGCCCGGCTTTAATGAATTGAGTTTTGTCAAATCAAAAGAAACTTTTTGCGAACCATTATCTGTTGTTGACTGCACAAAATACAAAATCTCATCATCGTCTGTTCCATAATAAACATTGTATGAAACGGCATTGTCAACTTTTTGCCAAACAAGTGCATTTTGCTCTATGGTGACTAAAGGTTTGTCCAAAACTTCTTTATAGACATATGTATATTCTACACTATAATCGCTATCTTCTCGTGTGTTTTCACCAATATATCTTGCGACTATCCTATATTCACCAACTGTGCTTAAATAACTGTTTATTGTGACACTTGAATCTTTTGACCTTATAGTTTTTTTATCTTGTCCACGATATATTGTAAACTCGTAGTAAACAGCATCTTTATTTTGATCAACACTTACAATAGTTCTATTTGAAAGTGCCTTAACAGACACTGTTGGTGCAGACATCTTTGTGTACTTTGGCGAAAGCCCAACAACAAGCCCTACAACAAGCCCTATTATGCAAAGAAGAGAAACACATATAACAATTATCCACTTTTTACCAAACTTCTTCTTTTTCTTAGTGTCTTCATTATTAGCCTTGTCATCTTCGGTGTCAACGGCATCAACAACTTGGTCATTTGATTGTTGCTCGTTTGAACCTTTTATTTCTTGTTCTTCTTGATTTTCTTCTTGTGGCTTTTCTACTTGTTCTTGCGAACTTAAAATATCGGAATTTAGAGCTTCCGACTGTTTATGCCTTTGCTCAAACATCTTTTTTATATGCTCAGGCATCTGTATTTTGTTTGGTTCGGTATTTTTATCCATTTACACCTTATTATATTAGTTTACACATTTTATTATAATTTAACACCGTCTAACTGTCAAACAAATACACCTTAAAAAAATATTGACAAAATTCGTCAAAATTTTTATACTCTTTTTTGAAAAGAGGTCTTCATATGAGAAAATTTTTTAGTGATTTTAAAAAGTTCATAACTCGTGGAAATGTTGTGGACATGGCAATAGGTGTAATTGTTGCAAGTGCTTTTACTGCAATTGTTACTGCCCTAACAAATGGCATAATTATGCCTTTTATAAATTATTTGCTTTCACTTGGTGGAACAGGTCTTGATAGTGCCTACACCTTTTTGAAAAAAGTTGTTGATGAAACAACAGGTGCTGTTGATTTGGCAAATAGTATATACATTGACTGGGGTACTTTTATAACAGCAATAATTAACTTTTTATTAGTTGCGTTTGTGCTATTTTGCATACTTAGAATTTTTATGCGTTCAAGAGGGTTCTTGCAAAAACAAATTGGCGAACTTCCAACTCATGACGAGAGAAAACAATTAAAAGAAATGGGTGTAAATTTAAAAAATAGACATGAAGTGATTGAAAAAACTGCCGAAATTAGAGCAAACAAGAAAAAGGAAGAAGAAGAGAAAAAGCGTTTGGAACACAAACCAACGACAGAAGAACTACTTGCAGATATCAAAGTTCTTCTTGAAAACCAAAACAAAAATAAATAAAAAAATATTTTTAGATTTAAACAAGGACTTGCAAAACGCAAGTCTTTTTTCATATTTTATGCACTCACCTAATATATTAGCAATAGGAGAATATATGGTGAAAGAAAATATATTAAGGCTTGTGAATCGCAATGATTTAAGTATAACAGGAGTTGAAAAAGTGATATCTTTTTCTCCAAACGAAGTGAACTTGCTTGCACTTGATTGTGAAATGAAGATACTAGGTCGAGAACTTCAAACTGTTAAATTAGATGAAGAAAATGGTGACCTTGTTATTAGTGGTGTAATTGAAAGCATTAAGTGGAGTGACAAAAAAGAAAAACAAAGTCTACTTAAAAGAATATTCAAATGATTTTATTTGAAACGCTATCGCAACCAATAACTATTATTTTTGTTATGATGTTTGGTTTTATGTCTGGACTTTTTTTTGATGTTTGCTACTTGATAACTTTTTTGTGCAACAACAATAAAATAGTAAAAAATATAATGGAATTTGTTGCAGTGGTATGTAGTTTTTGTGTACTGTTTGTACAAAGTCAAATATTTTTAAACGGACAATTTAGACTTTATGTACTAATATTTTTTGTGTTGTTTTTGATACTAGAACAATGTACACTTGGAAAATTTATTGCAAAAACTAGAAATTGGTGCTATATTATGTTTAGAAAGTTATTACAAAGGATTCAAAAAATATGCAAGAGAAAAAGAAACTCAAAACCACACTAATTATTATGTCAGTAATTGCCTGTTTGTTTTTGTTGACAGGTATTGTACAGACATTTGTTTTAAATTCACAAAAAGGTACACTTAGTGACCTTGAAGAAACAAACGCCCAACTTGAACTTCAACAAAACGAACTTAAACAAATACATGATTATATGTGTGATATCGAAGGCGAACACGATATAAATCAATGTATGATTGACCACAATTATTTGGAAGAATATTACAAATTGTACCATGGCTACGGCGAAGATGGCGACAAAATTATAGAATAGAATTAAAAAATTTTAAAAATTAAAAACCTAAAATTAACAAAAATAAAATGGACTTTACACATAATGTAAAGTCCCTTTTTATATTGGTTAAAAAAAACAAACTAATCTATTTATTTTATTTTTAGTTTTGCCCCACAATACTCACAACGAGAAACTTCTTTATCTAAGTTTACCGTTGCCCCACAATATGGGCATTTAGGTGAAACAACTATTTCTTCTTCGTTTTCTATTGGTTTTAAAACATCACCTTCTAGGTAATATCCTGTTAAAAATCTTTTTGTTAGCAAGTAATTAACTATAATTAAAATATCTTTTGGGCTTTTACCTAAGTTTGTAGCAATGTTGTTTATATTTAGTAAATTATCGGTCAAGATTAAATCTAAAACTGCTATGCGTGGTTTTTGTTCACCGTATTGAATCCAAATTATTGGCATAACATAAAATCCAAGTACTGTAAAGATTATACCAATAACCATCAAAAAAGTTAGCCCTTTTGTTGCGCCAAAAATTATTCCCAAATTGCCAAACACAAAACCAAAGGACAAAAATATTGCCCAAAACAATGTCTTTGTATGTAGTGATTTTAACTTCTTCATATATTTATTATATTACAAAATAATAAAAAAAGCAAAAAGACAGCACAAATTTTTTGGCTGTCTTATAATATTTATCTTCCACAATATTTTTCAATAATTTTAACTTCATTTGGTTTTAGTTCTGCATCTGCTTCACTTAGCAAACAAATTGTACTTATAGAACTATCTTTTGCGGCTTTGCTACCTGCGACAATTTTTCTTACATACAAACTTGTCTGTTCGCTGTGTTGTAGTGCTGTGCCTTGAAAATGAGTGTCTAAAATAGAAATTACATCAAGCATATTCAAAACAAATACAACAACATTATTTTTATGATAAAACAAACTATTTGCATGGTTTAAAAGGTCATTTATTTTGTCAAAACTACTTGTTGTACTATCATCTAAAAATGAAGTAATTTCTGTGAACCCATCTATCATATCAAGTTTAAGTTTTGTTTCTATACTAATTTCAAGGGCAAGTACAATACATTTGTAGCCTTTCTTTTTAAACTCGGCAGTTTGTTTTGCAATATATTCTAGTTGTGCTGTTAAGTTTTTACAAACGCAAACTTTTGATTGTCCCATTTTGTAATCTGGTTGTTGCAAAATCACATTTGGAATAACAGGTTCAAAATCTAAATCATAACTGTTTTCTGAAGCAGTCACTCCGTTTATCTCACTTATCTCTTTAACTTTTGCATAACCTTTATCTAAATGCACGCTCGCTGTTCCATGAAGTAAATCACCTTCTATTAAATGATACTTTTCAACTTGTGATGCGTCCAAAACTACAAAGTTATTGTTTTTGTATTTTATCGAACTTATAAGATAATAATTTTTTTGGTTTGTCTTTCTTAAAATTCCTTTAAATTCAACAGTATTTTCATCAACAGGTGCTTCTTCATCTTTTAAATTTTGTTGAAAAATTAAGTAATTGTCTTCTTTTGGCTGAGCACTTAAATGGCTTTCAAGTTCCTTATCTCCACGAATGACAACATTGTATTGAATATCTTCGTCCTCCCCCATAGTTTTGACAGGACGACCTATTTTTTTGTTGAATACTGGTTTTTGCTCACCTGATTGTATTTTTAAAATCTCAGAAATTAAAACATCTCTTCGCTTTGATGTTGGAGAAACAACTCCACAGGCTCTTGCGACACGCCTTAAATCATAAATACCTAATTTGTTTAATTTATCTTCTGTAATGCCGTTAAACATGCCCCCTCCGTATGTTGAATATTACCATATTTTTGTACAAAAGTAAACATTTTTTAACAAATTTGTCCATTTTTCTACATTAGCAAACTACCATTATCGGTGTTTACTACCTTTAATATATTTTCAATAATTCCACTTTGTGCGTTGACATAAACATAAAATGTCGAACCATCACTTGTGCATATGTTCTCATAGCAAAGTATTTCTCTATTGTATTCAAGTGGAGCCAAACAAAGCCTTGTTTCTTTAATATAAAGGCCATCTGGCACAATATCTTTTGCATCTGAAGTACTAATTAAAGGCGAACCTATTGTTCTTTTTGTGTGGTTTGTATAATATGACGAAGCCTCAAAGCCGACCACATTTCCACTTTTTAAATCTACTTTAACTTTAACAAGGTCAGGATATAAAATAATACCATTTTCAGTAGGCGCAAGATTTATATATGCGTCACCCCCAACGACATCACTCCAAACACACTTAGTATACTTAATTCCTGCAAGTGAAGTAAAATCAATAGCAATTTTTTCTGCATCACTTAAAGAATAATTTTGTGTCGAGTCTGTATCTTTTGCACTGAGTGTAAGCAATTTTGCACCATTTTGTGTTACCTGAACATACATAGGCTCACCAAGAATTGTTGTTAGTTTAAAGTCGTATGTTTTAAAATGCCCATTTGTTTCACCTAGATATGTTATGCTCTGCTCATCTGCATTTTTAAATATATTTGCGACCATTGATTTTGCAACATCGCTTGTAACTTTTGAAAAGTTCAAGTTTTTAATTTCTTTGTTTACCATAGAGTCGGAAAATGGTCCATCATAAATCATTGCTGGATATTCTACATCTTTTGACTTTAAATTTTGTAGAATTTGCGTAAATTTATTTAAGTCGCCGTCAAAATTTATGCTAGTGTCATATATTCTTCCATTATAAATTTCATCAGACATTTTGTTTATATTGTCTTTTAGTACACTAAAAGCCTCTTTTAGTTGCTTTAAGGTAGATATCTCGCTTGAAGTCAAGTTTTCACCCCTATCAAGTTTTTGAGATAAAGTTTGTGTATAACCACTAACTTGATTTATAAACTTTATTGTCTCACTTATTCCGTTTATTGAAAGTGGTAAAGCACCAAGGTTTGCAGTGGCTTGGGCTGTGTTTTGACTAATTTCGCTAAGTAGATTTTTTGAATAAGCATTCTCTCCACTAACTGCGACTTTGCTAAGTTTAATCTCACTGTTATTTATGTTATCAACAAGTTCTGAGTAATTTCTTTGGTAAATATTTTCAAGGTCTAGTTGTAATTTGTTTTGACTTGACATACTGATTCCATAAAGTACAACAAAAGTCACAAGTGCCACAAACAAAATTGCCGACAAGACCATTAAAATAGTATTTCGTCTTTTAAGTGATTTTTCCATAATTTCCTCCTATATTGCAAACACATGTTGACCTATTGTGACAACAGTTGTTCGTGACCATATCCACTCACTTGTGGCTGTCGCTGGATTATAGTAATAAAGGCAACCATATGTAGGGTCCCAACCATTTAAAGCATCTTTTGCAGCACTGTATGCCGAATCGTTTGGCTCCAAGTTTATTTGACCGTCATGCACTGCGGTAAATGCCCATGGCTGATATATCACCCCACTTATGGTGTTTGGAAACTCTGGACTGTCCACACGATTAAGAATAACTGCTGCAACTGCCACTTGACCAACATAAGGCTCACCACGGGCTTCTGCGTATACGCATTTTGCCAACAAATATAGGTCTTGCGATGAATACGAACCACCACCCGATAGCCCCAAAGCCCTTAATGTGTTTGGTCCAACAATTCCGTCAACAGTCAAGCCATAATCTCGCTGAAAATTTCTTATTGCTGATAAACTTTGACTACCAATTATTCCATCAATGTTTCCATAATAATAACCCAATTCTTTCAACCTTTGTTGAATTTGCTTGTTTTCACTTTGGGTTGCAGTGACAACAACTTCTTCGTTTGGATGAAAAGTGTCAATTAAAACAAATGTACCACTGTACAAAATAGCAAAAAGTGCCATCATAAACACTAATATCTTTCGTTTTGTCATACTAAAATCTCCTTATCCTAAAATCGATTTTAGTATCTCCAAAATTCGAGATTTATACAAAATATCTTGACTATTGTTTGAAACAAAGCAAAGTGGAGGATAAACAACGCACCACCAGTTGTCACCTTTAGCAGTACCAAGTTCCACAATTAAACTATCATAAATACCACTTTCAAGCACAAAGCCATCATAACTTCTTGTTGGAAATTTCTCTTGACAAAACTTGACATTAGCGCCATAGTCAAAGCCTTTATCTTTTAGTATGTTCTCGGCAATGTCTTTTAAATTTGTCAAACTATTATTTATCACTTCAACAAAATCTTCACGAGTCTTTGCGTTTGCAATATATGGAATAAGATAAGAAACTATCTCATCTTTTATTTCATACTTAACATTTTGGTCAATGGTAAGATTGCTATTTGCTCTTACATGAATTCGTATGTATTCCTGCTTTGGACTTGTCCCAAAAATACCAAAAATAACAAGTCCCATTGTAATTACTACAACTAATATTGATATAGCCTTTTTCATAAAAAAATCTCCACAGCATTTATTGACACTGTGAGAAAATTTATACATTAAACAAAATTATTTTATTGACTTAAACAAAAGTTGTGGAATATCTACCCCACATGTTTCATAAAAGTGGTTTACGCTTGCACTTGTGT
>CALWPE010000049.1 GCA_944383345.1 uncultured Clostridia bacterium
ATATAAAAACCACCAAAAAGCAAGAAAGACGAGGCTCGGTGTGTCAAGTCCACGCAGGAGTTTAGTTGTCTAAATGACTGTGTGGCTTGGCACACCAGAAACAAAGTATTTCGTAGCTTTTTGGTGGTTTTTTGGTGCGAGTGACGGGACTTGAACCCATACGGTTTCCCACTTGCCCCTTAAACAAGCGCGTCTGCCATTCCGCCACACTCGCAAAATGCTTGATTAGTTTATCACCTGTATTTTTTATTGTCAAGTGACTACAGCAAAATTATTTGACAAATTTTTGATAGTTATTCCATAATAATGACATGAGCATTTTAGATATTGTTTTGTATTCCTTGATTGGATTACTTGTGATTGTGTTGGTAGTTTGTCTTGCTATAGCAAACTATGCTGGTAGCAACCTTGTTGCAATATTTGAAAAATACGAAAAGTACAACGCAGATTTTTTTGATACATTCACACTTGCAAAGAACATCTCTTTTGGCGAATTTAATGGCAATGTTAAAGTTAGAACTACAAGTGGTTTTTTAACAGATTATTATAGCAACGGCACAATTTATCTTTCTGGTCGTGTCGCTAATGCAAGTAATATCTCTGCTTTCTCGGTTTGTGCCCATGAACTTGGTCATGCTATGCAGTACAGGGACGAACCCAAAAAGATGAGAAAATTCGCAAAAAAAATTAGACTTGCAAATGTTTTATCAAAATTCACTCTTCCCCTTTTGGTCGTGGGAATAGTGTGCATATTTTTTAATATAATAATAGCAATAACAATACTATCACTCAGTGTAATTATGTTTTTAATAGGACTTGCGACAAAACTGAGTACAATCAAAATTGAAAAGGAAGCATCAGAAAATGGGATAAAACTATTACAAAAATATGCTAACTTTGATGAAAATCAAGTAAAATATGCAAAAAAAGTGCTTTCGGCAGCGAAACTTACTTACATTGCTTCATTTTTAAAAAGTATGTTAAAATGGACAATGCTTGTAAATAAATATGATTTTTATTAGGAGGTCTATATGTGGATTTTATTTTCACCTGAATATTTGGAGTATACCCTTATGGGAATAATTTTAATTCCGGGCATAATTTTCGCAATGATAGCGAGTGCAAAAGTAAATAGTAATTTTAAAAAATATGAGCAAGTGCTTTCATCAAAAGGTTTAACAGGCGCACAAGTTGCACAAAAGATTTTGGAAGCAGAAGGAATTTATGATGTACAGATTCAAAAAGGTCATACAAATGAACTTACTGACAATTTTAATCCAAAAACAAAAGTTATTACTCTTTCAAACAAAGTGCATGATGGAACAAGTATTGCATCAATAGGTGTTGCTGCCCATGAAACTGGTCATGCTATTCAGCAGGCAAAAGGTTATGCACCAATGAAAATACGCACTGCCCTAGCCTATGCTAGCAATTTTATGAGTATGTTTGTTTGGCCACTTTTGATTATTGGAATAATTCTTGACTTTGCATATGTTGGCGGAGTAGTGGGCAAAACTTTCTTATGGGTTGGCGTTGCCTTCTTTGGTCTTAGCACTCTTTTTAGTCTTGTCACTTTGCCTGTTGAATTTAACGCATCAAGTCGTGCATTAAAACTTTTGGTTTCTACTGGTTGTGTTGATGAAATGGAAGTTAAAGGTTGCAAAAAAGTTCTTTCTTCTGCGGCTATGACTTATGTTGCAGCCCTAGTTGTTTCTATACTTGAACTTTTAAGATTTGTACTTTTCTTTCTTTTAAGGTCACGAGATAATTAAAATTTAATTGGATATAATATTATTTGATATCTGCAATTTAACATAAGATATCATGATTTTTATTTGATAGGAGAAAAAATGAACAAAGAAAATGTAATTTCAAAGTATGATGACAAAAAAATAAAAGATATGGAAAAGTTTTGCAACGAATATAAAACTTTTTTGTCGACATGTAAAACAGAACGAGAATGTATAAATCAAATTACAAAAATGGCTGTTGATAACGGCTATATTAGTTTAGATGAAGCACTTAAAAATAATAAAAAATTAAAATGTGGTGACAAGGTTTATGCCGTCAATATGGGCAAAGCAATGATGCTAATGGTGATTGGCGAACATGAGATGGTACATGGTTTAAATTTTGTAGGTGCACACATAGATAGTCCTCGCCTTGACCTAAAAGCAAACCCTGTTTATGAGAACAATGGTTTATGTTTGCTTGATACCCACTACTATGGTGGGATAAAAAAATATCAGTGGACAACTCTTCCCCTAGCAATCCATGGTACAGTAGTTAAAAAAGACGGAAAAAAGATAGATTTTGTTTACGGCGAAGATGAAAATGATGGCGTTGTTGGAATATCCGACTTGCTACCACATCTTGAAAAAACCAAACAAATTGAAGTTAAGGGCGAAGACTTAAATATTCTTGTTGGCTCAACACCAGATATGTCACAAAAAGAAAACAAAGTTAAAAGCAATATCCTTAAAATATTAAAATCCTATGATATTGACGAAGATGATTTGTTTAGTTCGGAAATTGAAATTGTTCCTAGTGGAAAGGCTCGTGACTTTGGTCTTGATAAAAGTATGATACTTGGTTATGGTCAAGATGATAGAGTTTGTGCCTATGCGGCACTTCGTGCTATGCTTGAACTAGAAAAACCAAAGCATACAAGCGTTTGTTTGTTCGTAGATAAAGAAGAAATTGGCAGTGTTGGAGCAACAGGTATGAGCAGTAAATTTTTTGAAAATAGCATTGCAGAAGTTATGAACCTTTGTGGCCAATACAACGAACTAGATATGCGTAGAGCATTAAATAAATCAAGAATGCTTTCTAGTGATGTAACGGCCGGCTATGACCCAACTTACCCTACCCCTATGAATGAAGCAACCGAAGCACACCTTGGTAGAGGTATATCTTTTAATAAATACACTGGTAGTAAAGGCAAAAGTGGTGCAAATGATGCAAACCCAGAATTTATTGCAAAATTGAGAGATATATTAGATAAACACAATGTAAACTACCAAGCAACCGAAATGGGAAAAGTTGATGCTGGTGGTGGCGGAACAATCGCATACATCATGGCCGGTTATGGCATGGAAGTTATTGATGCTGGGGTTCCTGTACTATCTATGCACGCCCCATGGGAAATAACAGCAAAAGTTGATATATATGAAAGTTACCTTTGCTATAAAGCATTTTATACAATGTAATTTTTTAAATCAATGCAATATCTAGTAAAAAAGCCGGTCTTGATGCTAATTCTTTATGGTCATAAAAATATTAGTTTCTTTTTAATATCTTTCGCTTGTTCAAAATAGTTTTCCTGAATATTTAATATATAAAGATGCTTAGACATGGCTTCTCTTTCTATATTATGGAGATATTTTTTGCTTCTTGTGATTTAATCTGATAATATGAATGTACGACATTCCTTCTTTAAAGTTGCGACAAAATGCTTTTAGCATTTTCGTTTGGTCGCAAAAAAAGAGAAAAAACAAGCATAAAACAAAATTTTGACAAGTTACAATAATATTTTGTTAGTAAAAAGCACAAAAAACCCCGAGAGCAAGGCTCGACGGGTACTTCCACGCACGAGTGTACTTTGTACATGACTGTGTGGAAGTTGCCCGTCAGTAAACACGGCTATCGGGGATTTTTTGTGCTTTTTGGTGCTGATGAGGAGAGTTGAACTCCTACACTCTTTCGAGTACTAGAACCTGAATCTAGCGTGTCTGCCATTCCACCACATCAGCATGCTTTAAAA
>CALWPE010000050.1 GCA_944383345.1 uncultured Clostridia bacterium
GCAACAAAAACGGAGTTAAAAATATATCACATCTGTTGTTTATGTTGTATACCTTAACATTTTGCGATTTACATTCAATTTTATTATTTGAATACTTTAACTCAAAAGCGTATGGAAGTGAGAGTTCACCTTGTTCAAGTGGGTAAACTTTAAAGGCAAGTGGCGTCTGTATTTCTTCTATAAAGATATGGTTTTGTGGGCTTAAAATATATGATTGATTTTTTACATCAATTAAAAATTCGTAGTCACTGTATATGTTTACATTCATACCATAATTGTATGTCTTAAAATTCGGTTATAAAACAAAAAGTATCAATATTTATAGTTTAATTTTTTTAAACATGGCAATAAGTAAAGTGTTTAAGGAGTATGCAATGAAAATATATTCAAGGTGGAAAGACGAAGAAGTTAAAAATCTTTTTAAGTTTGTTGAAGATGGTAGAAAAAACAACATTCCACTCATCAAACTTTTTAGCGACTATGCACAAAAGACGGGAAGAAAGCCAAACAGCGTAAGAAATTATTATTATATTGAAGTCGAAGCACTAAATGAGGACAAATCACGAGCAAAAAGGCTTGGTATTGACCTTGATTATCATAAAAAGGTGGACCAAAAAGAGTTTAGCGAAGAAGAGACAAAAGACCTTGTTATGAAAATAATAAAGATGTCAAGCAAAGGCATATCAGTTAGAAAAGCGTGTTTAACTTTGGCGAATGGAGATATAACAAAAATGGTAAGATATCAAAACAAATTTAGAACAGTTGTAGTTAAACAAAAACAACTATTCGACGATTGTATGCAAAAATTTTCAAATAGTAGCACAAAAGTTTTAGCCAAAAGACCAGACAATGTTATATCCTTTAAAAACACAAAAACTATGCTTAGTGACAGTGATATAAATAGTTTGTTTTTGGGGCTTGTTAAACTTGTAAAAAAGCAAGCAAGTGACGAGGCGACTAAAAATAGAGATGCAGAGTTTGAAAGAGCAAACCAAATGCTTAGAAGAACTCTTGTAAACTTAAAACAAAAAGAAGACGAGATTAAATCACTTCAACAAAACTTCAAACTTTTAACAAAAGAAAATGAGAAACTCAGTGAAGAGATTAAACTTTTGCGTGTTAAAAATGCTTCACTTTTGGGACAATCAAAAATGCAGGGTTTAAAGAAATTTGCAAACAGGTACAGGGCAAAAAATATTAGTGCTAATTAGTGTTGCATGATTTTTAATTTTTTGTTAAACTTAGGTCATGGCAATTAACTTAATTTTAGGTCACACATTAAAAGATGTAAAAAATGCTGTAATAGGGGAGATAAAACCTTATGTACAGGATTTTTTATGTAAAAATATTATTGTCGTTCCAGACAGATATTCGCTTGTTGTTGAAAAGTCGGTTTTTGATGTTTTGAAAATTTCATCTACTTTCAATATTCAAGTTATGGGTATAAATTCTCTTGCGAGAAAACTTATTGAAGATGCCCATCTTGGTTGTGTCTTTGTAGACGCAGAGCAAAGCGATTTTGTGCTTTATCGTGCAATACAAAACACAAAAGATAATTTTATCTGTTTGTCAAAGACAATGACAACAGGGCTTGTCGAAAAAATAAAAAATTCGTTGGCGCTTCTTCGTTCATCAGATATAACTTCACAAAATTTGGACATTGCCCAAGTTGACGATGAGCGTTTAAAAGATAAACTTCATGACATAAAACTTGTTATGGAAGAATATGAAAAATTGCTTGATTTTCGTCTTGATGCTACAACGCTTCTAAGAACTTTCTCCACACTTATAAATAGCACTAAAATGTATCAAGATGTTAATTTTTATTTTTGTGGGTTTGATAGTTTCACTGCTCAGGGCTATACGATTGTAGAAAAAATATGCAAGGTAGCAAAGAATGTAACCATTGGGTTGATTACTCCTACAAAATTCAAAAATAAAACAATTTACGACAATGAGATGTTGAATAATTTTGTCTCTTACTTTGACAAGGAAAAAATTGAGTATACACAAAAATATATAAGCCCAAAATTTGACGGCGACCAAAAACAAATTTTTGAAAATGTCTTTGGTTACAACATTCAAAATAGCAATATAAAAAGCACAGTTATATCATTGCCCAAAATGCGAGATGAGATTGAAAATGTCGCTATGCAAATTGCATATCTTACCAAAAACGATGGGTTAAAATTTCAAGATATAGCCGTTGCAAGTTCACAAAACTATTTTTCACTTATAGAAAATATTTTTTCTAAATATGGTATAAGTTTTTATATAGACGATTCGCAAAGTATTTCAAGAACTCCACTTTATTCATTTTTGTCTTGCATTTTTAATGCAATTACAATGGGTTTGGAAAAAGAAAATGTTGTTGATTTAATAGAAAATTATTTCTTTGATATTGATAAACAAAAAAAATATGAAACAATAAATTACATAAGAGAAAAAAATATTCAATATAAAAAAATATCAAAAATATATGATGTTGATGAAAAAATTAAATATATTTTTGAAAAAATATCTAAAATAAATGTTTTAGATACATTTTCTTATTATATAGATTTTGTAAATAACATTTACGAATATTTTGATATAAAAAATAATTTAGAAAAAATAAGTCAAATATTTAATAAAAATGGCGATTTAAGCCTTGAAAAAATATATGTACAAATATTTGATAAAATAGATGATTTGAATAAAAAAATTGTCGAAATACTTGGTAATCAAAAAATAAAAGTTAAAGATTTTGCCGATTTTTATCTAAATGCTTTAAATAATTTAACCATAAATAAAATTCCACTTGGGGTTGATTGCACTTTTGTTGGTGATATTTGTAAAAGTTTTTTTGAACCTAAAAAATATCTTTTTGTTATTGGTGCAAATAGTGCAATGCCTACAAGGATAAAAGATGAAAGTTTAATTTTGGACCAAGACATTGATACACTTAGTAGCAAAATAACAATTTCTCCTACTGTTAAGATTATAAACAAAAGAAACAAGTTCCGACTTTTTGACAACATCTTGTCGGGAGAAAATCTTATTATAACATATCCACTTTTTGACGATGCAGGGCGAAAAAATGTTAGAGCAAGTTTTGTTGATGATTTTCTAAAACTTGGTGCAACACAAAAAACACAAGAAGATTACAAAATAGAAGATGATATCTCTAGCATAAAATTACACACACCAAATACAGTTGTAGCAAGACAATTTATTGACAACACAAAAGTTGGGGCAAAAATAAAAAATGCTTTGGTGCACTTAAATGAAGATGTTGAATATACTTTAAACTTACCAAATATTCCCGATGCAAGTAGTTTAATTAAAAGCGAAAAAATAAAGATTACACAACTAGAAAATTATTTTGTATGTCCTTTTAAACATTTTGTTTCGTATGGGCTAAGGCTAGTGGAAAATCTTGACGGCAAAATGCGACAAAACGACTTTGGTAATTTTTTGCATGATTTTTGTAATTATTTTGTAAAAAGAATGGGCGCTAGTTTAGGGAAGATAGATGGCAATGCACTTGAAAAACAAATAGATGAAGTGTTTGAAAAATTGGTAAACAGTGATAAATACTTCCTTTTAAGAGATGACGAAAACGATATGGTTTTGGAGATTTTAAAAAGAGAAGTACATAGATTTGGTAATTTTTTAAATTATGAACAGCAGGTATCTGATTTTAAGATATACAAAACAGAGTTTAAGTTTGATAGCGACCTTAAAGTAAAGATAGATGACAAAGATTACTCTATCGTTGGGATTGTTGACCGAGTAGATAAATACGATAATTTTTATACCGTTATTGACTACAAAACAGGCTCACAGGCAAAAGGCAATGCACAGATTTCAAACCTTTATTATGGAACTAAGATACAAGTTTATGTATATTTAAAAGCACTTACCGAAAAATTCAATGGAAAGGCTTTTGGTGCATTTTATTTACCTATATCAAACGCATTTAGTGACGATTCGGTAGATGACTATAAACTAAACGGATATTTTTGGGACAATGTAAATCTTTGTGAGCATTTGGATAACACGCTTTCAGAAAATTACCAAAGCAGAATTTTTGAAGCATCTTTTTCAACGAGCAAAGAAAATTTAAAGAAAGGGCTAAAAGTGTTGTTATCAAGGAAAAAGGTTAGCGAAGACAATTTACAGGCAATGCTTTTGTATTCGGTTGAAATAGTAAAGCAGGGTTTAAAAGAAATATTGAATGGAAACATCACACCTTCTCCAACAGAAAAGGCGTGCGAATTTTGTGCCTACAAATACATCTGTGGGCATGATGAAAATATATACAGAAAACAAAATGCAAAAATTTCATCATCAACATTTAAAGAGGTGAAGTATGAGTGAACTAGAAAAAATAAAAGAGCAAGAAGATGTAATGAATTCATACAATCAAAATCTTGTTGTTTCGGCTTCGGCAGGAAGTGGAAAGACAAGTGTGATGATTAGAAAGATAATAGATTACATATTAAATCGTGGTTTGACAGTAAAAGACATATTGGTTTTAACATACACAAATTTTGCAAGCGAAGAGATGAAGCAAAAACTTATCTCAGCACTTAAAGAAGCGTCAATACTTCGCCAGGACATTTTTGAGCAACTAGACGATGTTCCCCTCGCTGACATTTCTACATTTGATAGTTTTTGTCAAAAGATAGTAAAAAAATATTTTTATCTTATTGATGTTGACCCATCTTTTAGTGTTTTAGATGAATCCGAACAAACATTTTATCAAAACCTTGCAATGAAGAAGGCAATAGAAACTTACAAACAAAAAAACAGAGAAAGGTATTTTGCTCTTTTTAATTGTTTTGCAGACAACAGAACAGACAAAAATATATATGAAATTGTGCTATCAATTTACAATTTTTCTTGTTCGGTGCTTGATTACGAAAAATTCAAACAAAATGCTTTTGCACTTTTTTTAAACGACAAGGCAGAGAAAATTTACAAGGAATATGTAGATTTTAAAGTTGATGGTGTTATATCTAATTTAAAAACTTTACTTTCAGTATGCCAAAAAATGCAACTAGAAAAACATTGCGTATTTATTTGCAACATTTTGGAATTTGCCCAATTTATTAAAAAAAATGATGACTTGGGCGAAATTATCAATTTTTGTTTAACTAAACCTTTTCCACAAAAGCCAAAACTAAATGATGATTATATGGACAAAATTGTCTATGAAAAAGACATATTAAAAGAAGTAGTTGAAACTTTTAAAACATATGGAGATGAGAATCAGTTTAAAAAATCAAAGATATTTTGCAAAAATATTGTTGAAACTCTTTTTGAACTTTGTGACGAATTTAAAAGCAAATACGAAAGCATAAAAAGAAACAAAAATATGTTTGACTTTAACGATATCGAAAGACTAACCATCTTAGTTTTAGAGCATGAAGAAGTTGCAAAAGATATAAGGTCAAAATACAAACAAATATTTATTGATGAGTTTCAAGATGCAAACCTTGTCCAAGAAAAAATCATTTCACTGATAAAAGATGAAGACAATTTGTTTTTGGTTGGTGATTTAAAGCAAGCGATATATGGTTTTAGACAATCCAATTCCAAGATATTTGAAAGAGTTATAAAACAATACAAAGAAGAAAATAAAACAAACGGAAAATCCAATGCACTAAAATTAAATTCAAATTTTAGAACACAAAAAGAGATTTTGGATTTTGTAAATAACATTTTTGTAAAAATTATGACAACAAAGAGTGCAGGGCTTGACTACAAAGGCGCTTGCCTAGAGCCAAGAGCAAAATTTCAAGGCGAAGACTACAATGTTGAATTAAATATAATCTACGATAGCGACGAAGAAGAAAATCAAGAGATAAATAGTGTTTATAGTGTAAGTGGTGACATTCAAAACTTATCAAGTGATCGCCTAGAAGCAACACTTGTTGCAGAAAGAATAACAAGGTTACTTGGTGAGAAGATATACGATATAAACAAAAAAGAATATCGTCAAATTTCTTATAGCGATATTTGTATACTTTTTAGGACACGCAACAAACAAGCAGAGTTTGTTGAAGTATTTGAAAAATATGGTATTCCACTTGTAGAAAATTCAAATCTTGACCTTGAACAAACATATGATGTAACTGTTCTTATAAATACAATAAGAGTTTGCGAAAATTTTAACGATGACTATTCTCTTGCAAGTGTTATGATGTCGCCACTTTTTGATTTTACTAGCGAAGAGATGCTTAAAATAAGAAAAGTTGATAAAAAGCATTTTTATGAATGTGTTTTAAATTACGACATCTTGCCAACATTAAAAGAAAAAATAAAAAATATGCAAAGCACTTTAAATCAATTTTATAATGATTATACATTTAAAGGGCTGTATTTTGCATTGACAAACATATTAAATGCAACAAATTATTTATACAAATTAACATATCTTGAAAATGGTTTATCAAGGCAAAGCAACATACAAACTTTTGTAAACTCTTTTGCAGATTCAAAATTCAATTTTTGTGCAGGCGAGTACATATCATTTTTGAAACAAAACACAAGGAAGATAAAAGTTGCAAGTCAGGCATCATCTTTTGATTGTGTAACTCTTACCACAATGCATGCAAGCAAAGGTTTGGAATGGCCAATAGTTTTTTGCGTATCACTTGGTCAAGACTTTTTCCGTTCGCCTAAAAAACCAAAAGTGGCTTTAAATGAAGAACTTGGGGTTGCTGTGAAATATTACGATGAAACAAATAGAAAAAAATATGAAAGCGTATATTTTGATGTTATAAAAAAGAGAAATTTTTATGATGATTTTGCCGAAAAACTAAGACTTTTGTATGTTGCGCTAACTCGTGCAAAAAACAAGTTGTTTTTGGTTGGTACAACAAATAAACTAAACTATCAACCATTTAAAAACGAAAATGAGATATTTTCGCAGAGAAGTTTTCTTAACCTAATAGTAAAAAGTTTAGACGAAAAAAGTATTGAGCATATAAATAACATTAAAGACAGCAATCTATTTAATAATGAAAAAATGCGTTTAAAAGTTGTTAAAAGTGCTGATTTTGACGAAAGTATTAAAAAAGATACAATAGTCGCAACAGTGCAAGATGAAGACCAAACGGATATCGCAGAGTATATAAATGCAAAGTATAAATACATAGACCAAACAAAAATTGCACAAAAAAATTCCGTTTCTGGAATATTAAAACAAGACTTTGAATATACAAGCCAAAACTACGAGCCAGAGAATTTATCGCTTGACGAGCATTTAAAGTTTAAAGCAACTACCGATGAAGGTATTGTTTACCATAAAATTTTGGAGATGATAGACTTTAATAAAGAAATAAATATAGATACTATAAATAACATTATATCAAGTTTAAGAAAAGACAAGGCTTTTGCAGATGATTTATTAAATGGTGTAGATAAAACTTTGGTACAAAAAAATGCAAATAAGATAAAAGATATTGTTAAAGGTTGTGTTGTAGTTAAAGAGCGCAGTTTTGTTATGGAGATGCCATATAGTGACATTGAAGAATCAAATATCAATGAAAAAGTAATTATTCAAGGTGTGTGCGATTTAATAGCAATAAAAGATGATAGCGCCGTTTTGATTGACTACAAATTTTCTTCAAAAACTCCACAAAATCTTGAAAAAACTTATAATAAACAACTATATCTATACAAAAAAGCAATTGAAAATGGACTAAATAAAAAGGTTAAAAATGTATATATTTTGAGTTTAAAAACAGCAAATCTTTTTGAGATTTTCCCACATAAATAGTTGCGTTTTAACAATGTTTTTAAAAAATAAAAAAATATTCAAAAAAAAATAATAAAAAAAATAAAAAAAAATATCGAAAAATATTAGTTAAAAAAAATCTAATGTGATATACTACACTCGAAAATTGTAATAAAAAAGGGGTAGTATTATGCTTTTAAATGTCATAAATAGTGTCACTGACTTTTTGTATAGAGTCATTCAAGACAGTCTTAGTGCCGACCTTATATTTTACCTTTCAATAGGGTTTATAGCACTTATGATGATTATTTTTATGCTAAAATCTCGTTTCGCCTATGAAGGCAGGCTTGAAAGGTCTCTTGAAAAGTTAAATAGGTGGCTTTATTCTCACCAACAAATTGATGAGTCAAATTTGGTTGAGTTTAATGCTTTAATTAAAAAGACTCCAAGATTACTTAGATACCATTGGCAACAATATATGCTTTATCGTGAGCATGAACCAAGCCATTATTTAAGTATGTATAATCTTATAGAAAAACCATTGCACACAAGTGGATATACTTCAAACATCAAAAACTTTATGGGTATTTCTGTTGTAACAATGTTAGTATCATTCCTTTTAACATTTTTAAGTTACAACAGTGGTACTCTTAACATAAGTGCAATAAGCAATTCTTTAATTGCTCCACTTGCAGTACTTTTGTTATCTGTTATTTTTGTAATACTACTTCGTGCATCACAAAACTTTAATTTGTCAAGTTTGTATCAAAACCTACATATCTTTGATAGATATATAGACAAAGCATCGACAACTATTCCTAAGTATGTTGACTTTGAAATACTCTTTACAAGAAAAGAAATTCGTGGTGGTATTCCTGTTCTTAATGAATATCTTGAAAAGCGTGCAAGACAAGAGGCAGAAGAACTTGAGCGTGCTCGTCAAAATGCTGTTGAGCATGAACAGTACAATTTTGAAAGTGCAGGAATTGACGGTTCTTTGATTTTGGATAGAGCGATGAAAGAATCTGAGATTTTCTTAAACACAAGACAAAGAATATTATCTCAAATTCAACAACTTGATAGCGAAATAGATTCTTTAAAGAGAAACTATGAAAACACTTCAAAAGACTATCAACGCAAACTTCAAGCAAGTAAAGAAAATATTGAAAGACTTCGTCAACAACAAGAAGAATCAACAAACCGTATTGAAGTCAACTACATAAGAAAACAACAACAAGACGAAATCAAAAAGCAAGAGCAACTTGAAAAAGACCAAGATGATGCAACTGTTCGTTATGACCAAGAGACATCAACATTAAAAGAACAAATAGAAAAACTAAGAGTCGAACTAGACGAGAAAAAGCAGTATGCAACAACTGCAATGCTTAGTGAGTATGATACATTCTCAACAAAAGTTTATAAGGCTATATTAAATGATGTCCAAAACAAACACAAAAAAGAAGTTGAAGAACTTGCTACTGAAAAAGAAGAAGCAATAAAAGAACTTGAAAAAGCAAAAGAGATAAACACAATTAAAGATGGCGTCATTGAAGATTTAAGACAACTTATCCATAAACAAGAAGACGAAAAAGAAAGCGAAAAAGAAGAGTCTAAAGAGCCAACAACTCTTAGTGAAGAAGAACTTGAACAAGCACCAGGCGAAAACAAAGAAAACACAAAGTCGCAAGAAGAGCACACTTTAGACGAACCACTTGAGAACCAAGTAGACATTGAAAGTGTACAAGCATCTGTTGAAGAGCCTAAACTAGAAGAGAAAGAAGAAACAAAAGAAGCAGAAGAAACCGCAGGTGAAAGCGATTCTGCAAAAGAAGATACAACCGAAG
>CALWPE010000051.1 GCA_944383345.1 uncultured Clostridia bacterium
ACTTCCAAAGAAACTAAAGAAACTGTATATTTGTTATATCTACGATAAAGTAAATGTCCCAAAAATTACTGAAAAATTAAAAAGTATGCTAGGGCTTGAAAACATTGAAGAAGTTGGCCTTGAGCCTGTGTTTGGTGTCCATGTTGGAATTGGTGCCATTGGCCTTGCAAGTCTTGAAGAATATTAAAATATTTTAAAAGTTATTTATAAAAAAATACTCGTAACTAATGGGGTGCACCCCATTTTAGCGAGTATTTTTAATCTTTTTTATCAAAAATATTACTTAAAAGTAATGCTTTTATTTCTGGTGGTAAATTTTTAATTTGATTAGCAACTGTGTTTGTTTTTGTCTGAGTATTTAGATAATCTTCTTCTTTATTATCATCTTCCAACTCTTCAACTTGAACATCTATGTTTGAAATTGACTTTATATCACCACTGCGTCTACCACCACTTCGATGACTTTTTGCTTCCAATTCTTTTAATTCATTTTCATCGGCAACTACAAATGGCTCTACAGTTAAATTTTCTACTGGACGATTTTTTAAATCATCAATCTTTTTTTGAGCCAAATCTTCATCCATAGTTACGCCATCATCGTTTTTTTTGACCGGCTTTACTTCAGTTGGTTTTTGTTTGCTTTTTTTCTTGTTCTTTATTGCGTCAACTATCCTTCTAAAGTTGAACAACAATATTACCAAAGCAAATACTACAATACAAATTATTATAATTGGTATCATACACACCCCCTATTATATTTTTGGAGGTTTTTTGCTATTGTTTGGATCAACACCTGCGATTGCATTTCTCATTGCTGTATCAGATGTGAGATTTTGAATTTTGTAATAGTCCATAACTCCCATTTTGCCATTTTTGATAGCATCAGCCATTGCTTTTGGAACTTCTGCTTGTGCAGCAAGAACCATAGCCTGCATTTCCTGAGTTTTGGCTTTCATCTCTTGCTCATGTGCAGCAGCCATTGCACGACGCTCTTCGGCTTCTGCCTGTGCAATAACTTTTTTTGCTTCTGCTGAGTCTTTCATAAGTTCTGCACCGACATTTTTACCAACATCGATATCAGCGATATCTATTGACAAAATCTCGTAAGCAGTACCTGTATCAAGACCTTTATCAAGCACTTTTTGTGAAATAAAGTCAGGATTTTCTAGCACTTCGGTGTGGGTTTCTGCAGAACCAACTGTTGTAACAATACCTTCACCAACACGAGCCAAAATTGTGTCATCACCAGCACCACCAACAAGTCTTGCTATGTTTACCCTAACTGTGATACGAACTTTAACTTTAAGTTCAATACCATCTTTAGCAACTGCACCAATCCAATCTGTTTCCATAACTTTTGGGGTAACACTATTTCTAACAGCCAAATTGACATCACGACCAGCAAGGTCAATTGCTTTTGCAAGGTCAACAGGCAAATTGATTTTTGCACTATGTGCAGAAATCAAAGCATTGATAACTTTTTGAATATCACCACCTGCAAGTTGGTGGGTTTCAAGTTCGCTTATATCGACAGTAATACCTGCTTTTCGTGCCATGATGTATGCGTCAACTATTGGTGCAACTTTTATACGGCGCATTTTCATACCAATAAGTCTTGCCATCGAAACATGGGCACCAGAAACGAGTGCAACAAACCATGTTTTTATTGGTACAATAGCAAACATTAACACAATAAGCACTACAAATAGACCAAGTAATACATAAAGTGTAATGCTAAGCCATAAATCAATAAGTAGTAAATTCAACATAATTTTCTCCTTTTTAATATGTTATCTTACTTACATAAATAACATTGTTTTCAACTGCAATAACTTTAACAACATCGCCTTTTGGAATTATTGCACCTTTTGAACTGACTTGATAAACTTCTTCACCAATTCTTACACTACCGACTGGGTGACATTCTGTAACCAAAATACCTTCTTTGCCGATAAGGTCTTTTAGTTTTTGCTCATCTTTTTCACCATAGTCATTTGGAATTGATGGTTTGTTTTCAACAATTGATGTCTTGCCAAGTAGTCCAAATCTTGCAGAACGCACAAAAAGCAAAAATATCAATAGAGTTACAAGTGTAATTATTAAAATTAAGATAAGCACTTGAAGAGGTGTACCATTGCATAGTGTCGCATTGACAACAACTGCCCCTACTTCGCAAAGTATACCACTAATACCGAATATACCAAAACCGGGAACAACTGCTTCAATTATGCAAAGAACCATACCAACAACCATTAACAAAATGGTTAGCCAAGCAAATTCACCTGTAAATATTGAAACAAATTCATTCCATGCACTGCCTGCAAGCAAGATTGATGTATTCATATTGCCTCCTTATAACCAGTTTCAAGTAAATTATACCATACATTATTTCAAATTGCAATAGTAGTTATTTTTTATCAAACGAGCGTTTGTAAAAAAACAAGTACTGCTGGGCATAGCCGGCATTTTTCCCAAAATACTGCACAAGGTCACTAGACATCTTTAATCTGCTTTGTTTTGTTTTGAAGATGTCTATGTATACTTTTTCTATCCAAGTATCGACTGGAAAACAATCGCATCTTCCATAACCAAACAAAAGTATGCAATCTGCAACTTTAGGCCCCACACCATATAAAGATAACAACCATTTTTTAAGTTTTTGTGTATCCCACTGCTTTGTCTTAGGCAAGTCAACATCATTTAACTGCCTTATGGTTTGATAAAGGTACTCTGCTCTATAACCTGCTCCCATATCTTTAAAATCTTGAATCGTTATATCATTTAGTCTTGAAAGTGTTGGAAAAGCATAGTAGTTATCTTTTTTCTCGCCATATTCTCTAATTTTTTGCATTGTTTTTGTTATTCTTGAAATGTTGTTGTTCGCAGAAACAATAAAGCCAATAATGACTTCAAGTAAATTTTGTCTTAGTATTCTTATTCCACTACCATAGTTTATTGCTTTTTTTATGTAGTCATTTTTTGCTATATCTTTTTTTATTGCAGAGTAATCTGTATCCAAATCAAAATAATTTACAAAATATTTTGGGTTTTTGGTATAAATTATATATTCATCTCCTATTTTTTTTACATTAGCAAACTCATCTAAAGAATATACATCATAATCATTTTCTGCATTTTTTTTGTATGTAAAAACTTGCCCACATTCCAAAATGTGCGAAATATTAAAATCTTTTGTATCTTTGATGATAATTTTATCTTGCTGTACACTATAAATCATAATTTTTCCTTGTTTTTATAATAGTCAACACTGACTGTCCCATAGTTTTTTGAATCAAACATTTCAAAATAATCAACATTAAAAGGTAAAGTTCGGTCTCTTTCACATACGATTACACCATCGTCTGAAAGTAGTTGCCTTTTGTAAATAGTTTCAAGGCATTGCTCATAGTAGCCCGATTTATATGGAGGGTCAAGCAATATCAAGTCAAATTTACCTTTAAACTTTTCTAGTGCTTTATCGAATGGTGAAAAGATGACTTCACATAACTTACCGACATTTTTTAGGTTTGTCTTTGTTAAGTTGACGCCTTCTCGACTATGGTCAACAAATATAACTTCCCTTGCACCACGACTAAGTGCTTCAATTCCAAGTGCACCACTACCAGAAAACAAATCAAGCACTCTTTTACCTTCTACAAAAAATTGTAGTTTTGTAAATATAGCCTGTTTTACCTTGTCGCCAGTGGGGCGAATAAACTCGCTTTTTGGTGGCAAAAGTTTTTTACCTTTAAATTTTCCTGCAATAACTCTCATATGTTTAGTGTATCAAACTTTGTCATTTTTTTCAACAATAGTTACAACATTTGCCCTACAATTATTTAGTCTTGTCAAGATATCATACTCTGTGTCTTTTGTGTTTTTTGCCCAAAGTGAAGCATTAAAGAAAACTTTTACTTCGTCAAATACTTTTATTTTTACATGAGTTACATCTACCATAAACATATCCATACACAGCCTTCCGATAACATTTAGTTTATGCTTTTTATAAAGTACATACAAATTTTCAAAATTTCTAGGAATACCATCTGCATAGCCAAGCGGAACAACAGCCACTTTCAAATTTTTCTTGACTTTTGTTTCACCGTATCCAACAAACTCGCCCTTTTTCACTCCTGTGATTTTTAAAATTTGACTTTTTATTGTCTGCACTTTTTTTGTACCACTAAACTGATAGCCATAAAGTGCTATTCCTGAGCGAATGTAATCTACAAAATCAAGTTTATAGTTTATAAGCCCACTTCCACCCATATGAACAATTACATCTTTAAAATTAAATTTTTGTAATATTTTTAAATATTTTTTAAATATTTCTATTTGTGCATATGCTATGTCTTTATTTTGACAATCAAAACAGTGAGTAAAAACACCATCAAGTATTATTTTTGGATTTTTTTTGATATATTTTAATATTTTAACAAATTGTCGTCTTGATTTTATTCCCAGCCTATTCATTCCTGTATTTATTTTTAAATGTATTTTAATTTTTTTATCAAGTTTTGCAATCTGCTTTAACTGACTAATATTATCACAAGTAACACAAATATCATTTTTTATTGCCTTATTAAAATCTATGCAATACCCTAGTATTAGCACCTTTTTAGTTTGGTTTAACTTTTTTAATTCCAGCGCTTCTTCTAAATTTTCTGTTGCATAAAAATCACAATATCTATCAAGAATTTTCATTATGATTTTTGCACCATGTCCATAAGCATTGGCTTTTAAAACAGCAATAATTTTATGCCCTGACTTTTGGCATAACAATTTGTAATTATAAATTAAATTGCTTGCGTTTATGTATCTTGTTGAAAAATATTTCATTGATAATATATATGATAAAAAAAACAATATTGACTACAAGATAATACTATAATATAATGTCGGTATGATTTATTCACAAACAATAAAAAATGCAAGAAAAATAAAAAGGCTTGAACCTATTGAAGAATTAGGGCAAAAAATACAAGATTTGATTTTAGCCAAAACTCCAAAGTTTTTGCATGAAAGAATTTTAAAAAAATTAGACAATTTAAAACTTGATGTAAAGTATGACTTGACAAGTTCTGAATATGTAAACGAAGAACATACAGTATACATTGACATAAACAAAATTGGTTGTTTTGATGTGTTCTTGCACGAAATTATGCATGCAATAGGCACAGAAAAAATAAATAACGATATAAACATCGGCTTAAATAAACGCACTTTTACACCTATTGGCGATGGTATAAATTTAAAGACAAACTACGGCTATGGTGCAAACGAGGGTTTGAATCAGCACTTTACAGAAAGTTTTTTACCAAGTTATATTACACCTTTCGAAGTTGTTCCCTGCTATAGTTTTTGTGCAAACATAATGTCTTCTCTTGCTGGTCTACTTGGAGAAGACAAATGTCAAGATGCACATTTTTCTGGAAAAGGCATAGATGCTTTGATAAAGTACATGGAAGATTCATTTTATTTAAACAATGAAAATAGAGCGCTTAAGTTTATACTTTCACTAGATGCCTATATGCGTGTTTCAAGGACTCACCTTGCGTTTGGTATTTCCTATACCCCTGACACAAAGTTGCTTCTTATGGAATGTTACAAATCACTCATAAATTTAGCACTTAGAAAGGCTATTCATGAGAATAAAGAAATTTTATTTTCAGATTTTATTACAACAAAGCATTTAAAAGAAGAAACACAAGTATATTTTCATAAATATTTACAAAGTGATTTGATTAAATATTTTTATAATAAAAAAGAGTATTTTTTAAATCATAAAACATCTGGGTTCTTGGGACTAAACGAAAAATCAATGATTGAATACTCAACACAACTATATAAGAATTTTATTGAAAAGAAAAATTTTGACAATGTAGTTTTGCCCGAAGATATAAAATGTGGTGAATTTTATAACTATTTACTTTTAAGTTGTATGCTTTACGATGAAAAAGGCAATGTATGCCCTATGTATATGAGTGACTTCGCAAGAGAATTAACTATTTGTATATTTAAAAGAGATACAAGGCTTGTCCCAAATAAACAAAGTGAACTTGTACAAATGGTAAAAGATGTTTTAGCATCAAGAAACAGTGTCCGTTGTGGTGCTGAAATAGATGACGACTATATAATTGAAAGTACAAAAGATGCTAGTTTTAATTTGTTTTTGATTGATAGTTCTCCTGAAACATACAAAAACATATTACCACAGATTGATAAAACAGTTTTTCGTAATGAAAAAGTCCTTCAAAAAGTGTTTGACGAAGTTCTATCATCAAGGTTTGAAAAACTAGACTTTATCAAAAGTTTGCCAGATGACATAAAAAATGGTGAAATATGTGAAAAACAAGTTCTTGCTATAAAAAATAGTTTAAAAAACTACGAAAACAATAAAGTTTAATTGTTTGACACAAAATACAAAATATAATAATATGTTTATGTGTTTTGTGTTATGCGGAAGTGGCTCAATGGTAGAGCATTGCCTTCCCAAGGCAACGGTTGCGAGTTCGAGTCTCGTCTTTCGCTCCAAGATATGTAAAATCGCCCCAAAATATTGAGGCGATTTTTATAAAAATTTTTGACGTCTTTGCCACTCTAATGACAAACTTTCTTAATATTGCATATTTTTGTTTTTGTACAACTTGTAGACAACTCCATTTAGTGTAACTTCTTCACCACTATCCTGTAAATTATCAATTAAAAATTGATTTAATGTAACATCTTTTTCAATGTAAATATTAGGCACACCACTATAACTCAACATACCTCCCGCTATATTGTCAACACTACTCCCATTGTCTACAAAAATTGCATCTATTACATTTTGTCCTTTGATATAAATTGAGTCAACCCCAGTCGCAAAGAATGCCTGACTTCCAATACTTGTTATTGTTTCTGGCAAAACAATACTCGTTGGAGATGGCAATGTTGCGTCCCAACTAGAAAATGCTTGAGATCCAATAGATGTAACACTTTTGCCGTTATACTCTTTCGGTATTTCTACCAAATGATTATGCAAATCACTTATCCCGTCATCTTCAAAAACAAGAGTTTTAAGCCCTGCAACTTCATAAGTATCATCATCCTTTAAATGATATAAGATTTCACTTGTGTCTTTTGAAAAAGAGAAAGTATTTCTAAATGTCAATTGCCCACCATTTGCTTGTATTTGTTGTCCTCCATCAGAACTGTCAATAATAAAATATATAACACAAAACTCTATTTTGGCATTTGTGGCATTAAATAAATCTAGGTATACTTCATTATTGCACAAATAAGTAGCCATAGCCCCCAAAGATAAAGCATCCAACCAGAACAACCAATCGTGAATGTTGTATGTGAAATTTTTAAAAGTATACAATTCATCAACTATCTTGCCTGGAAATATACACATGTATCCACCTGCAGAAGACAATGTGCCACTTTCATCTGTTTCTAGCCTAAAATTATTATCACCCGACACTGCCAAATATCTAACATTACTAGGAACATTTTCAATTGTAAAATTTTGATAACTATACCAAATTTCTGAAGTATCAACACCTTCATTATCTACATAATATTGACTAAAAGTCAATGTTTGAGTCAAATTAACATCAAATACAGAGTTATACGATGTAGAGTAAGTTGAAGAGTAATGAATTGAATTTAGTTCCGACAAACCTGCGATTCCTACCGTAAAAGTGTTACTTTGTGGAATTTCTAGAAAACTGATTGTCATCGAGTCAGGAGACATCACCGAACATATCAAATTTTCATTGGTATAATTAGGTGTCATAAATACATTCATTGCAATACTTAATACATCATCGACTGTGTAGTCCACACCATCCAAAACTATCATTGCCATAATTTCATTATCAGAAGCGACATCAATTGTAGCACTTGAATAATCTAAATCAGGTGAAACTTTAATTTCAGATTTTGAAATATGAAAACTTTGTGAACCATTACCCATATCAACACTTATATTAGTTTTATTTTCTGGTAAAATTTCTTCATCAATGCCACTATTTGAAATGTCAACATAATCTTCTGAATTTCCTAATGCCATAAATAGACCTTGAGGTTTAGCAAGTTGTGGTCCATCAACAAAATAAGGCACAATATCTTCCGTTGTTACTTTTAAAGACCAATTAAATTGTTGGTCAGCAACACCAACTGTCGCATCATCAAGTGCCATACCAACAACAAAATATTGTGTTGTGTTGCCTTGTATAGTGGTGTTGGACTGGTTTAAATCTACTATACTATTCATCATATCTTCTGTTACATTATCAAGGTCCAAATCAAGTGCTGCATTTATATCATTTTCTGCTTTATTTGTTATTTTAATAACAACATAATATGCATAAGCACTATCATTGGCTATGTAACTACCATATTTAATAGGAAGTGATTTGGAAGTTGGATTTTCTGTATTATCAAAACCGCCTTCCTGTGTATAAGAAGAATATTCAGATGTCCCATATGCTGTGTGTTGAACAATATTTTCAATATTTAACTCTGATTGCCCAAGTTGAGTATCAAAAGCAGATATAGTACTATTTAAAGTTTCTCTATTGGTAAGTGAACTTGCTGATGACATATAAAGTGAAGTTTCAATATCAACAAATACATCGTTTACTTCATAACTTACACTACCGCTTATGGAGTAACTTACGCTCATTGCGCTGTATACTCCAAAACATAACACCGCTAATGAAAAGCATAACGATACTATGCTGAAAAACAACTTAGACTTTCTGTTCATAACCACCTCTTTTTTGGTACATCTAATTACATATTAGGTATACCATTTTTGTACATATTATGTATATATTTTGTCTAATCACTTAAATAATATCACCTTTTGAAC
>CALWPE010000052.1 GCA_944383345.1 uncultured Clostridia bacterium
CCAAGAAACGATGTTACTGGGGTAACCCAATCATATATTGTTATAAGACAAAATAGAAACGCACCTATTATGTTAAAAATAAGATAACTTAGCATGGCTTTTAAAGTCCTTCTGTTGCCACTTGTAAGCCCTATGATAAGGGGAGTGATACAAGTTCCTATATTCATTGCATATATTATGTAACTTGCATTTTGAAGTGATAATAATGCAGGTGTCGCCGTCAAAATAGATGCAATTATAGCAGTCATTCCAAGAGAACTGTTTACTAGTGCAGATAGTACAAGACCAAGACAAAACAAAATAAAGGCATTGTCAATGTTAAAGAAAAATTCTGTAAATTCTGGTGTTTTGCTAAGTTCATTTGATGCACTTGACATCAATGACAGTCCAACAAAAACTATACCAAGACCACAAATACAAAGCCCAATATTTTTTGTAAAAGACTTTTTGCCAAAAAGACGAATAAACACGCCAACAAGAGTTAAAAGACCTAAAAATCCTATTATATTTATTTCAGAAAATGCAACCAAAATTGTATGTAGGGCTGCACCAATATTGCTACCCATTATCAAACAGATTGACTGATATAATGTAACAACCGAAGCCCCAGCAAGCCCAGCGAACAAAGATACCGTTGCAGTGTTAGATTGAAGTATGATAGTAAAAATTGCACCAAAAATTGAGTTTTTGGTTATGCTTCCACTAAATTTATTTAAAGTTTTTCTTATTCCACTACCACATATTTTTTCAAACGAAGAACTCATTATTGAAACACCAAACAAAAGTATTCCAACACCAGTCAAAAATGTTAATACCATATATTTCACCTTTATTATAATTTAACGCAAAAGATAAAAAATAAAGATAAGATTTATCTTTCTTTATATTTACTTGCTAAATATTTTTAAGTATTATATACTAACTCACAGGAGAAATCAATAATGTTAGACATAAATTTAATAGTTTCTGATACAAAACGCGTACATGATGCGCTTTTGAAAAAAGGTTTTGATGTTGACTTTAAACCTCTCATAAACCTTTATGAAGAAAGAAAACACTTAATTTTAAAAAGCGATGAACTTAAAACAAAGAAGAACAAACTTTCTGCGTCTGTTCCTGTTGTAAAAAAACAGGGTGGTAATGTCGAAGAGATATTTAAGGAAGTTAAAGAACTCAATGCAGACATTCAAAAATATGATGAGCAACTTTCAAAAGTTGAAAAAGATATTTTTGACTTTATGTCGCCTCTTCCAAATATGCCAGATGACGACTTGTTGCCAGGTGAGAAAGAAAATAACAAGGTCATAAAGGTTTTTGGAGAAAAACCAAGTTTTGACTTTAAACCTCTTGACCATGTTGAGTTGTGTGAAAAGTTAGGGCTTGTAGATTATGAGCGTGCAGCAAAAGTAAGTGGTCGTGGAACTTGGTTCTATACTGGACTTGGCGCAAGACTTGAATGGGCACTTTTAAATTATTTCATTGATTCACATCTTGCTGATGGCTACAAGTTTATTTTGCCACCACATATTTTGAATGAAGAGAGTGGCTTTACAGCAGGACAATTCCCAAAATTCAAACAAGATGTTTTTTGGCTTGAAGGAATAGAACCAAAGAAGTTTATTCTTCCAACAGCCGAAACTGCACTTGTAAACTATCACAGAAATGAGATTTTAAAAGAACAAGATTTGCCCGAAAAATTATTCGCATACACACCATGTTATCGTTGCGAAGCAGGTTCATACAGAACAGAAGAGCGTGGTATGATTAGAGGATATCAATTCAACAAAGTTGAAATGTTTATGTATGCTACAGAGAAAAATAGTAAACAGTGTTTTGAAGAGTTGGTAAACAAGGCTTGCAAACTTGTTGAAGGCTTAGGACTTCATTTTAGACTTTCAAAACTTGCTGCCGGAGATTGTTCTCATAGTATGGCAAGAACATATGATATTGAAGTGTATATTCCAAGTATGGACATTTACAAAGAAGTTTCTTCTGCAAGTAATGCAAACGACTACCAAGCAAGAAGGGGAAATATAAGATACAAAGATGAGCAAACAGGAAAGACTAAATATTGTCATACATTAAATGCTTCTGGTCTTGCAACATCAAGAGTATTCCCAGCAATTTTGGAACAATGTCAAAATGCAGATGGTAGCGTAACCATTCCAAAAGTACTTCAAAAGTATATGGGTGGAATTGAAAAGTTATACCCAATAAAATAAGGTGATTATGCAAAAAAAGACAAAGATTATTGCTACGCTTGGGCCTAGTAGTGATAGCGTGAGCAAAATGGTAAGTTTGGTAATGGCTGGGGTGAATGTATTTAGAATAAACCTAAGCCACTCCACTCAACCCATGATTAAAGATTATATAGATAAGGTAAAGGCTGTTCGTTTAAAAACCAAACAACCTGTTGCTATTATGATTGATACTCGTGGGCCAGAAATTAGGGTTAAACAGTTTAAACAACAAAAAGTGCAACTAAAAAGAGGCGCTATATTTTCATTTAGTGACGGCGAAGAAATGGGCGATGAAAATGGAGTTGCTATAACTCAACCAATTTGCATAAGCGATGCAAAGGTTGGTGGTGTAATTCTCGCCAATGATGGTAGAATGAAATTTAAAATACTAAAAAAAGAGCCTCACAAACTAATTTGTAAAGTTTTATCTAGTGGAGAACTTAGAAACAACAAAAGTTTATCATTTAAGGCACAACACTTTGAATTTGAATATTTAAACGAATTTGATAAAAGCGACTTAAAATTGGCTTTGCAAAGTGGAATAGAGTATATAAGTGCAAGTTTTGTAAATACTGCACAGGATATTATTACACTTAAAAATTTTGTTAATACATTTGATAAAGATGTAAAGATAATTGCAAAGATAGAAAACTTAACAGGGCTAAAAAACCTAGACGAAATAGCATCGTTATGTGATGGACTTATGGTTGCTCGTGGAGATTTGGGGGTTGAGGCAAGTTTTGAAAAATTGCCAGTTTACCAACGAAAAATAATTGCTACGGCACATAAACACAGCATAATAAGTATAGTTGCTACTGAAATGCTTGAAAGTATGATTACATCAATCAGACCTACCCGTGCAGAAATTAGTGATGTTGCAAAAGCAGTTTTTGATGGTGCAGGTGCTGTTATGCTTTCGGGTGAAAGTGCAATGGGACATGACCCAGTGGCTTGTGTAAGGGTTATGAGCAAAATCTTAAAAGAAGCAGAAAACGAGTTTGATTATTATAGTAAGTTTCTTGCTATACCAAAACTTCCAAAGTCATCTAGCGAACTTGTAATTCAGTCAGCAGTTAGTGCAAGTTTCTTTTTGAATGTCAAAGCGATAGTAACATTTACATCAAAAGGTAAGAGTGCACAAAAACTTTCAACAATATTTGCAAAAGTACCAATCATTGCAATAACAGACAATGAAAAGACATATAATGCACTTGCATTATATTGTGGTACTGTTGCATATTTAAAGAAAGATGAAAAAGATTTATTTGAAAGTGCACAAAAAGTTTGCGCTAGGTACAAAATAGCAAAAAACGGCGATAATGTAATAATAACAACAGGAAGTACCGATAAAATATCGAATATGATGAAGTTGGAGACAATCAAATAAAAAAGTGCCAATATTTTGGCACATAGTGGAAGGATGTCAGAGTGGTCGAATGTGCTGGTCTCGAAAACCGGTATACCCGAGAGGGTATCATGGGTTCAAATCCCATTCCTTCCGCCAACTCTAAGAGTGCTACAAACCTTATAAATAAAGGTTTGTAGCATTTTTTGTATAA
>CALWPE010000053.1 GCA_944383345.1 uncultured Clostridia bacterium
CCACACGAATGAGCCGAACAAGGCGCTTGGCTATGCACTTGAACTTGGCGAACTATATAACCTTAAAATAGAAAATATGCGTGAACAAAATCGTCAATTAAAGAAGAAAGCAGGTCAACAACAAGAAAATCTTAAAGAACAAGGTATGGTTTCTGTTGCACCGGGTAAAGGTATTGCTGATTTAATGAAAGACCTTATGATTGATGAAATAATACAAGGTGGGCAAACAATGAATCCAAGTGCAGCCGATATTGCACAGGCAGTTGATAAAGTTCCTGCAAAGACTGTTTTTGTTTTCCCAAACAATAAGAATATTACACTTGCTTGCGAACAAGCAAAGGGTTTAACAACTAAAAATTTGGTCGTAATTCCAACCAAGAATATTCCAGAAGGCATTTCAGCATCACTTGCATTCAATCCAGAAGCAACCGTTGAAGAAAACACTGAGAGTATGAGCAGTGCATACACAAATGTAAAGAGTGCATCTGTAACATATGCTGTTCGTTCAACTCATGTTGATGGCTTTGATTTGTCAGTGGGTGAAATAATAGGGTTAGATGATAAAACAATCTTAGCAAAAGGTAAACTTGTAAACCCAACAACTGAAGATTTAATTAGTAAGATGATAGATGAAAGTGTAGTAAGTATAACATTATTCTATGGTGAAGATGTAAATGAACAAGATGCTGAAGCACTAAGAGATACACTTGCAAATAAATATCCAGAATGTGAAGTAACAATTATAGATGGTGGCCAACCTGTTTACTACTATATAATTTCAATGGAATAAAAAATTATAATCTCATCGCTGGTCGGTGAGATTTTTTATGCAAAAAAAACGATGTATCGAGATTTTTATGCTGTAAAGTTCTTTATAATATGAAATTAGAGTATTTTGTCTAAAACACAAACAAATATTTTTCGACAATCAACAATCTTATGTACATTCATATAAAATTCAATAGTGAGTTATAACAAAATACAACAAAAATAAACAAATATACAAAAACTAAAATTATTTATAACAAAAATAACAAATAAAAAACAAAAGCACAAGTTTCAAAACGAAATAAAACAATTTTCAATATAAAAATACAAAAAGTATAAAATTAAAACATAACAAAATAAAAAATAATATATTATAATAAAACAATATAAAAAAAATGAATTTTAATAAAAAAATAAGCAAAAAGAATATAAAAAAATAAAATATAATAATAAATAAAAATAACAAATCAAAACAAAATATAAATACTAAATATAAAATAATTACAAGAAATTACGACATAAAGTAATATAAAAAAATAAAAATAATAAAAAACAACATAAAACAATTTTTAAACAATATAAACAAAATAAAACAAACATAAATAAACATAAAACAATATTTATAATATAATAACAACATTATTCAACATAAACAAACAAAATAAAAGTATAGTTATAAATTTGCAACTAAAACAAACAAAAAAAATATTTTATATATTAAAACAAACATTATGAAACTAAAACAAATTATTTATGACATTAAAATATTTAATATAACATTTAGTAAAATTAAACGAACTAAACAAACATATAGCGTAAAAATATAATAAAAAAAAGCAAAAAACATAAAATTGTACAAAATTATTAAATCAAGTGCACAAAATCCAAGTCAAAACTATCATGGTTTATGACATCATCAAAAATGTTGTTAGGGTAGAACACTACAAAAATTTTTGATTGCTTTATAAAATCTTTGGAACAGGTTAAAAATTTGATTAAATTTACTGTATTTTAAGTAATATTTTTATAACAAAGCACACTCATAAAATTTATATAAAAAGTAAGCATTATGTCGCTACTTTTATTTATGACCAGGGTATTAAAAGCATTTTTGAAAACATATTAAAGGAAATTTAAGATGTTAAAAGTATAAGATATACGGCAACTTATAGGCTTTAGGGAAAACAAATTTTTCTTTGTTTTGTGAGTAGTTATTTATATAAATTACTTGCTTTTTTGTATATAGTATGATATTTTAGTATAGTCATTCATTGGCAAATAAACACCTAGTCGTATATTTTTTTGCTGTTGCCGATGCTTTTTTTAAGCAGGTTGCAAAATGAGTTTTAAAACGCTAGGGAAGACTAAAAACAAGGAGGATTAAAAAATTTATGTCAGTTATTTCAATGAAACAACTTCTTGAGGCTGGTGTACATTTCGGTCAACAGAAAAGAAAGTGGAATCCAAAAATGGCAAAATACATTTTCACAGCCAGAAACGATATCCACATCATCAATCTTGAACAAACATCAGAACTCATTGACAAAGCATACAGTTTTGTTAGAGATGTTGTCGCTTCAGGAAAATCAGTACTTTTTGTAGGTACAAAGAAACAGGCACAGGAGGCTATAAAAGAAGAGGCACTTCGTTGTGGTATGTACTATGTCAACAATCGTTGGCTTGGTGGTACTCTTACAAACTTCAAAACAATTAGACAAAGAATCGAGAGATTAAACAAACTCAATCAAATGGAAAAAGTTGGCGAGTTTGATTTATTGCCTAAAAAAGAAGTTGCTCTTTTGAAGAAAGAAAGAGAAAAACTTGAAGCAAATCTTGGTGGAATCAAAGATATGCACGAGATGCCAGGTGTAATATTTGTTGTAGATTCAACAAAAGAACACATCTGCGTTAAAGAAGCAAAAGCCCTTCATATTCCAATGGTTGGTTTAATTGATACAAACTGTGACCCATCAGACATTGATTATGTTATTCCTGGAAATGATGATGCTATCCGTTCTGTAAAACTTATTGCAAGTGCCATTGCAGATGCAGTTATTGAAGCAAGAGAAGGAGTTTCTGTAACAAAACAACCACAGGAAGAAGAAGATGTTGATATAAGTGCAGTTTTAGCAGAAGTAAAACCAACAGAAGTTAAAGAAGAAGATGAAGAAAAGCCAAAGAAAACAAAGGCAAAGAAATCTTCAAAAAAGGCTGAAAAAGAAGTAAAAGAAGAACAACCAAAAGAAGAAACAAAACAACAAGAAAAAGAAGAAAAAGGAGAATAACATATGTTTACAGCACAAGATGTTGTTAAACTTCGTGCCAGCACAGGTGCAGGCATGATGGATTGCAAAAAAGCACTTCAAGAAAGTGATGGAGATTTTGATAAAGCAGTTATTTGGCTTAGAGAAAAAGGTATTGCTGCTGCTGCTAAAAAAGCAGACAGAATTGCTGCAGAAGGTGCAGTTGGCTCATATATTCATATGGGTGGAAAGATAGGTGTTCTAGTTGAAATCAACTGTGAAACAGATTTCGTTGCACGCAGTGAACAATTCTTGACATTATTAAAAGACATTGCTATGCAAATTGCTGCAGCAAGTCCAAAATATGTTCGCATAGAAGATGTTCCACAAGAAGAAGTAGCAAAAGAAAAAGAGATTTTAACTCAACAGTCTTTAAACGAAGGCAAACCTGCAAATGTTGTTGAAAAGATGGTTGAAGGTAGAATACACAAATTCTACAAAGAAATCTGCCTTTTGGAACAAGATTTTGTAAAAGATACTTCAAAAACTGTCAAAGAAGTTATAAACGAAGCAGTACTTGCTCTTGGTGAAAAAATAAATGTACGCAGATTTGTTCGTTACGAAATGGGCGAAGGTCTTGAAAAACGCCAAGACAATCTTGCTGAAGAAATAGCAAAAATGACAAAGAAATAAAAACAAAAAGTCCACATAAAAGTGGATTTTTTTGTGCTATAAATTATAAATATTATTTTTCGTTTGATTTTATTGTCAATTTAATGTACAATACAACTTAGTTAAATTATAAATTAAGGAGTTTATATGCAAGACGAAGCAATGGTAAAAGATGTCATGGAAGGCTATGAAGGTGATTTAAAGAAAGCGCATGACCATCTTTTAAACGAATATCAAATGATTCGTGCAGGTAGAGCAAATCCACACATTTTGGATAGGGTTATGGTCGATTATTATGGAGCAATGACTCCATTAAACCAAATGGCAAACATACAGGTTCAAGAGGCAAGGGTTTTGGCTATAAATGTTTGGGACCAATCACAACTAAAAAATGTTGAAAAAGCAATTCAACTTGCTGACCTTGGAGTACAACCAACAGATGACGGCAAAATAATTAGACTTGTTTTTCCAGCACTTACAGAAGAGCGCAGAAAAGAAATAGTTAAGCAAGTTAAAAAACTTTGTGAAGAGACAAAGGTGACAATGCGTAGTGCAAGGCGTGATTGCCTAGATATGTACAAACAAATGAAAAAAGACAACTCTATTAGTGAAGATGAATATAATAATCTTGAGGACGATGTTCAAAAACTTCAAGATAAATATATTTCAATGTGTGATTCTTCAAGCGAAGCAAAAGAAAAAGAGGTTATGGAAATTTAATGGACTACATCTTGATGCCACTTGACGAGGTTGTTGATATACTCACCAAAAAAGGTATTAAATGCCAAATTGTGTGCAACAATTATGGTACGCTTGGCGACACAAAACTCGTTACTAATGTTGTCATTGATAATGGTAGTGCAACTATAACTTATGGCGAATTTTTGTTTAATTTAAAGGATAGCGATGTTTAAAAAAATTGATATGCAAAATTTGCCTGTGCACATAGGCATCATTATGGACGGCAATGGTAGGTGGGCAAAAAAGCGTATGCTTCCAAGGATAATGGGGCATAGGGCTGGAGTTGATGCACTTAAAAGAGTAACCAAATCTGCTAAAAAATTGGGAATAAAGGTAATTTCATATTTTGCTTTTTCTACTGAAAATTGGAAACGAAGCAAAGAAGAAGTCTATGGTATTTTTGATTTAATATTAAAACATTTAAAAGAAAACTATGATGAATTTGTAAATGGAAATACCAAAATAATGACGATGGGTGATATTTCAAAACTTCCCAAAGAACTTTACGAACTTTTGCTTGATGTAACCGAAAAGACAAAGAACAACACCGATTTTGTTGTCAACATAGCACTAAACTATGGTTCTAGGAGCGAACTTGCTAGAGCATTTACAAATTTGGCGAAAAAAGGGAAGGTAGATATCACTGTTGATGATATAAAAAATGAGTTATACACAGCAAATCTTCCAGACCCTGATTTAATTATTAGAACAAGTGGAGAAAAAAGGCTTTCCAATTTTATGTTGTTCCAAAGTGCATATAGTGAATTGTATTTTCCAAAAATTCATTGGCCAGATTTTGATGAAAAACAACTAAAAAAAGCCATAAAAGAATATCAAAGTCGTGATAGACGATTTGGTAATGTAAAACAGGAGAAAAATTGATGAAACAAAGATTTATAACAGGTGCAACTTTGGTTGCAGTTCTTGTGCTTGTACTTTTAGCAAGGCAACTTTCAACATATATTTTTGATGCGTTTATGCTTTTAGTTGTAATGTATGCAAGTTATGAGACAAGCCGTCTGTTTGCGAAAATGGGTGTTTACAACAATAAGTATTTTGCTATTGCATACCCACTATTTGCTTATGGACTATTTATTTTGTGTTTGAATCTTGAAATGCGTTGGTATATGCTAATATTCATTGAATTAGCACTTATCATAGTATTTATGATGGCACAGTGGTTCTTAAGTCTTGCAATGTACAAGTCAACAAAAAACGAAATTGCAACTAGAAATTTAAAGTTGAGAGTAGAGGCATTTTCAATTTATAAGGCAGTACAGACATTTTACATTTATCTTTATCCAGCAATTTTAATGTTGTTCTTCGTGCTTATAAATGATATCTCAATAATGACAAACTACTTTACTTTGACAGCAAATTCTTTGTTTTTAGTTAGTACTTTTGGCTTAATTTTGACTTTTATTATTCCAATTTTTACAGATACTTTTGCGTATCTAACAGGTTCGCTTTTTAAAGGTAAAAAACTATGTCCAAAAATAAGTCCAAATAAGACTATATCAGGCGCAGTAGGTGGTGTGCTTTGGGGCGCAGTATCTGCAGTTGTACTTTATTTAATATTCAATGCTTTTGAAGCATATAATGAAGTGTTTACACAACTTGGTTTTCAATTTTGGCACTTTATAATTGTGGGTTTAGTTGTGTCATTTGTTTGTGAACTTGGAGATTTGTTTGAAAGTTATTTAAAGAGAAAAGCAAATGTAAAAGATTCTGGTGACATATTGCCGGGACATGGTGGAATTTTAGACAGAATGGATAGTCATATCGTTTGTGCACCACTAATTTTTATATTTCTGCTAATAATGCTATAAGGAGTATAAATGGCTGTTTTAATCACGATAGGATATGTAATACTTGCAATCTGCGTATTACTTATAATGGTTTTAATACATGAATTTGGTCACTACTGTATTGGTAGATGGCTTGGCTTTAAAATAACCGAATTTTCAATAGGTTTTGGTAAGGCAATTTTTAGTAAAGTTAATAAGCGTGGTGAAAAAATTTCATTGCGTATTTTTCTACTTTGTGGCTATTGTGCTTTTGCAGGTGAAGGAGATGACGAGGAAGAGCAAACCGATAAGAAAGACGATGAAAATTCAAAAGTTAAGTTAGAAGAAAAAAAAGACGAACAAAAAGAAGTTCCTTCCAGCGAAAATTTACAAGATAGCAAAGACAAAAAAGTTGTAAAAAATGAGCAAACAAGTGAAATAATACAAGAAATAAACAACATTGCTGAAGGCAAAGAAACAAAAAAGATTGAAGATAAAAGTGGCAATTTTATAAATCACAAACCTTGGAAACGCTTGCTAGTTTATATGGCAGGTGTAACATTCAACTTTTTGAGTGCAATATTATTTTCGTTTATACTCTTAATATCATATGGCTACGATATTCCAAAAGTGGCGTATCTAAATCCAGACTATACCAATTTATATCAAGACCTTCAAGTAGGTGATGTAATATGGAAAGTAAACGACACACGCATAAGTTTTGCTTTTACAGGAACATTTGACCAACTTATTCAAAAAGCAATAGCGAATAACGAGCCTATTAAATTAACTGTTGAAAGAAATGGCGAAATGCTAGATGTAAATGTTGATAGTAGTATATGGAAAAACGATAGTGAAAATGATTCACAAGAAAATCAAGATGATGAAGTCGTTTTGATGTCATTTGAAACATACGCACATAATTTTTGGGAAGCACTTGGTAGAAGTTTTGAATTAGCATTTGGATTTTCATGGGTTATGCTAAAAGGTTTTTGGCAAGTAATCACAGGGCAAATAGCATTTTCACAACTTGGTGGGTCTATTTCAACAATTGGAATGATGTCAGAGATAATGCAGTCCAGTTTTGCAAACTTTTTGATTTTGTTACCACTGCTTGCATCAAACTTGGCAATTTTCAATTTCTTGCCTATTCCAGCACTTGATGGGGGACATGCAGTATTTACACTTTTGGAATGGATTTTTGGTAAACCTGTTGTAAGTAGAAAAGTCGAAAACTATATTCACTTTTATGGGCTTATAGTACTGTTACTTTTTGTTGTTGTAGTGGATATTGTGCATATTGCCGTTGTGGGCCTTTAATGGAAATACTTGGTAGGATAAATACAAATTTTAATGGTAAATATGATTTTTTAAGGGTGCAAAGTGTTAAGTATAGCACCCGTTCTTTTTTGGCTGAGATAGTATTTTTATACCCAGAAAATCATACAACACTTAGCGATGATGAAAAACTAGAAATCGCTGATTTTGTAAAAAGTCAACTTTCGCTTGGATGTGAAGTTAAAATAAAATTTAAGAAAAGTTATCTTGACGAACCACTTATAAAAAAGGGGTTGCATGAATTTTTAAAATCATCATATCCGTCAATGTTTGCATACTATGACAATAATAATATTGTTGTAAACAAAACCCAAGATGATGATATTAGTATTCAGATTTCACTACTAGATGTTGTTTATAAGTACTTTATAGATAATAAGGTTAAAGAAAAGATATTAGCATATTTAAACAATAACTTTATTGCTCATTTTTCAATAGAATTTATACAAAGTGATAAAAGTGTTGACGAACAATTATTAAAACAACATGAAGAAAATGTTTATGAAAATTTACCAAAGCAAAAAGAAGTGGAAAGATACCCAGTATTAGAACCTGAACTATTATGTGGACAAGAAATAACCCCAATGCCTGAACCTATAAAAAATCAGCCTGATTCAAAAATTTCTGTTATACTTGCTGGTCAAATTTCTAACTTGGTAGATAAAACATACATATCAAAACGCAATAAATTAAAGGGTATTGATGAACCAAGCCATTATTTAACATTTACACTTACTGACCACACAGGAAGTATTGATGTAATTTATTTTGCTAATAAAACCACATATAAAAAAGTATGCGTTTTAAAAGATGGTGATAAGATACTTGTTGTTGGAGATATTAAAAAAGATTACGAGAAAAAGAAAGTACATATAAGGAGTATTTCATTTTGTGAAATAGATACCGCTTTAATTACACAAAAGAAAGAGGAGCCTAAGGTTGAAGAGCCAATAAACAACAATGCACATATTGACGAATATAAATTTGTACACCCAATGCCATACATATTAGACGAGCAAGTAAATTTATTTGATGTAAAACCAAATTATTCGGATTATGTAATGTCGCATAGTTTTGTTGTATTCGACTGCGAAACTACAGGACTTAGTTGTGATTATAATGAAATCATTGAAATTGGTGCAGTTAAAATTGTAGATGGGCTAATCAAAGAGCAATTTCAAACATTTATTCATCCAGAAAAAGAAATACCACAGGAAATAACTCAGTTAACAACTATAACAAACGAGATGGTAGAAAATGCTCCACTAAGTGCACAGGCGATAACCGACTTTTATAAATTTTGTGAAGGTTGTGTGCTTGTTGGTTACAATGTTTCTTTTGACCTTGGATTTATTCAAAATGCAGCGAAGAAGGCTAGGTTGCATTTCTCAAATGACTCAGTAGATGCTATGGAAATTGTAAGGAAAAAGATGTATCTTTCACGATACAAACTTATAAATGTAGTAGATGCACTAGGGTTGTCGCTTAAAAATGCACACAGAGCAATTGCTGATGCAATTGCAACTGCAGAGGTGTTTTTGAAGTTGAATGAAGTTAAATAAAAAATAATACATATTTTTTTCAAAAATAATTGATTATTGTTAATATATGTGTTAAACTAAATATGCTAGATTAAGAGTGGGCAAGTTTTTGCCCACTCTTACTTGTAGTAGGAGGTAATAACTTATGGCAAGCAAAGTGGTTAACATTTGCAAGGAAAAAATTTGTCCAGTTATTGAGTCACTAGGTTATGAAGTTGTCGATGTTGAGTATCAAAAAAAAGTAGATGGTATGAATTTGACATTCTTTATTGACTCAAAAGATGGCATAAAACTTGAAGATTGTGAAAAGGTCAGCAGTGAGATATCCCAGTTGTTAGACGATATTGACCCAACACAAGGCGAAACATATCTTTTAAATGTTAGTTCACCGGGGCTTGACAGACCAATAAAATCATACAAAGATTTTTTGCGTAACAAGGGTAAAAAAGTTGAAGTAACACTCTACAAGCAAATTGATGGCACAAAAAAATATGTCGGTTTGTTAATGGATTATACCGAAAACGAAGTTTCAATACAGGTAGATGACAAAGTAATTGTTTTGAAACATAGTGATGTAGCACAAATTAGTCCAGTATTAGAATTTTAAGGAGAACAAAATGATTAGTAAAGATTTTTTTCAAGCACTTGAAGAACTTGAAACAACAAAAAAAATCGATGCACAGCAACTTGTTGAAGCACTAGAATCAGCACTTACATCAGCATACAAAAAGATGTATGGAGAGGCAAAAAGCGCACAAGTAAAACTCAATCCAGAGAGAAACACAATAAAGATTTACAGTTACAAAACAGTTGTGGCTGAGGTTGAAAATCCTGACAAGGAGATTTCACTTGAAGATGCAAAAAAAATCAAGTCGAGTTATGAAATAGGTGACATTGTAGCGACAGAAGAAAACACTAAAGACTTTGGTAGAATTGCAGCGCAGACAGCAAAACAAGTTGTTACTCAAAAATTGAAAGAAATTGAAAAACAAATTACTCTTGGTGAACTTAGCGAAAAAGAGGACGAACTTTTAACTACTATTGTAAAAAGGATAGACCAAAATATAGTTTATGTCCAAATAGCAGGCTCACATACAGAAGGGGTTATGCTTGAACAAGATCAAATACCGGGTGAAACATTCCATGTTGGAGATAGAGTTAAAGTCTATGTAAAGAAGATTAAGGACAGTTTCAAAGGCGTACAAATTCAAGTTTCAAGAAGTAATATTGGCTTTTTAAGAAAGTTATTTGAAATTGAAGTTCCAGAGATAGAAACAGGTGAAGTTGTTATAAAGAATATTGCAAGAGATGCAGGAAATCGTAGCAAAGTTGCAATTATGGCGACAAAACCTCACATAGATGCACTTGGTGCTTGTGTAGGAAATCGTGGAGTTAGAATAAACACAATAATGAGTGAAATAAATGGAGAAAAGATTGATTTAGTTCCATATTCAGATGACCCACTTGAGTATATTGCAAATGCACTAAGCCCAGCAAAAGTAATAAGTGTTGAAATAAATGAAAGTTTAAAATCTTCAAGAGTTATAGTTCCAGATGACAAACTTTCGCTTGCCATCGGCAAAGGTGGACAAAATGTTCGTCTTGCAGCAAGACTAACTGGTTGGAAGATAGATGTCAAACCTGAAAGTTCAGTGCAAGCAGGAAACGATGTAAAAGAAGTTGAATATGAATTAACTGACCTTGGAGATGATGACGATAGTTTTGCAAGTCTTGAGGATATAGACGATACAGATGGAGAATAATTCATGGAAGTTATAAGGATGTGCGTTGCTTGTAGACAGAGAAAACCACAAAAACAACTTTTAAGGCTTGTAAAGTTAAACAATGAAATAGTAGTTAATAGCAAGCAAAAGTTATCTGGTAGAGGAGCGTATTTGTGCAGTGATTGTATAAACAAGGTAAACACAAAACATCTAAGTAAAATCTTTAAAACAAATGTCAGTGAAGAAAATTTAGAAAAAATCAAAGAGGGAATGATTGACGATAAATCAGCAAAATAAATTAAAAGGCTATTTAAGCATTGCAAAAAAAGGTGGATTTGTCATAATTGGACAGGACAAATTAAAAAACTATTCAAAAAAACTTTACTTAGTACTTTATACTAATGCAACTAAAAATTTACTTTCTGTTATTGAAAGCATAAAAAGCACGACACAATTTCAAAAAATTTGTTTAAGTGAAGATGATTTTAATAGTATTGTAAATATGAATGGATGCAAATTGATAGGTTTAAAAAACAAAGCAATTTCAGATAAAATATTGGAAATTATAAGAGGTGATGATATTGATTAAACAAGTAGAAAAACAACAAAACGGATTAAATAATTTAAAATCTATATTCGGTCTTCAAAAAAACGGAACGGTTCAAATACTGCTTCGTGATTTAAGGGCGTCAAAATCTCAACTTGACGATATTTTAAGAGTATTTCAATCTGAAAAGCAACAGCGTGCATCAATTCAAGAAAATCTAGAAAAAGAAAAGGATCAGGCAAAAACTGTTGAGGCTAAGAAAGTAGAAGTGGCATCAACTCAAAAGGTTGCAGAAAAGCCAAAAGCAGATACCAGCGCTCCTATAAAGACACAACAAAACAAAAATGTCCAAAACAAAATAAATTACGACAAGAAAAAAGAATTTCCACCAAGACAAAACAATAATGATTTTAGAAAGCAAGGTTTTCAACGCCAACAAAGACCTTATCAACAAAACAATAACAGGCTTGGACAACAAAACAACAACAGATTCGGTCAGCAAAATAATAGATTTGGGCAACAAAATAAGCAATTTGGTAACAAACCTAATAGAAGCAATAATTTTGTTAGTTCCAAGGCTAACTCATTTAAAATATTTGAGCCTATGGAAAGCAGTAGTGTTCTTTCTCAGCCAGAGCGTAATTTTGGAAACAAGAATAAGTCCAATAGAAGTTTAGACGAGAAGAAACAAACAAATAAAAGAGCACTTCTTCGCAAAAACTTTATAGTTGATGACAGTATAGACTACGATGGCGAAAGAATGGGTAACAGAAAACTAGCACATAAAAAGAAAGAGCAAAAAACATTTGTTGCACCAAAGATTGATAGTGCTGTTATTACAACAGAAGATGTTACAGTTAAAACTCTTTCCGAAAAGACAGGAAGGCCTGTTACTGAAATAATAAAACAACTTATGATGCTAGGAATAATGGCAAACATAAATAGTTCTATTGATTTCACAACAGCAGAACTTGTTGCAGGTGAACTAGGTGTTAAACTTGAACAAAAACTTGAAAAGACATACGAAGAACAGTTACTAGACGATGTTAAAGAGCACGAACATGACGAAAAAGATATGGTTAAGCGTCCACCAGTTGTTGCAGTTATGGGACATGTTGACCATGGTAAAACTTCACTTTTGGATGCAATAAGGAAAACAAATGTAGTTGCTGGTGAAGCAGGTGGAATAACTCAAAAGATAGGTGCTTATCAAATAGATTACAATGGTGAAAAAATAACATTTATTGATACTCCGGGACACGCAGCATTTACTGCAATGCGTGCTCGTGGTGCAAAAGTAACTGATATTGCAATATTGGTTGTCGCAGCAGATGATGGAATTATGCCACAAACTATTGAAGCAATAAACCATATAAAAGCAGCGAATGTTCCTATGATAGTTGCAATAAACAAAGTCGATAAACCAGAAGCAAATATTGAGAGAGTAAAACAACAACTAGCAGAAAATGGCGTTTTGCCAGAAGAATGGGGTGGTGATGCAATCTTGGTTCCTGTTTCAGCGAAAAAAGGAATAGGACTTGATGACCTTTTAAAGAATATATTGCTTGTTGCCGAAGTTTCAGAACTTAAAGCAAATCCAAATACAAGTGCTACAGGCTCTGTTTTGGAAGCATCTCTTGATAAAAATCGTGGTGCAGTTGCTTCAATACTTGTTCAAAATGGTACT
>CALWPE010000054.1 GCA_944383345.1 uncultured Clostridia bacterium
AGGCACTTTTATTAAAGTGGTTTTTATTTTTGCGGAGCAAAAATTGGGTTCACTTCACTAGGCTGGTGGATTTTTATTTGTTTATTTTCTTATATCCACAATTTGAACATTGATCTTCATCTTCCCATATAGGGAAACCACATTTGGGGCAAAGAATATATTTTCCCTTGTTCGCTTGTTCCTCAGTGAGTTCTTCAGTTTTTTCTGTATCTTGTTCTTTACTTTTTTTTGTTGTTTTCTTTTTAGAAATGTCAGGAAGACCGGCACTATAAACCAAGCCAACTATTCCTAACAAAAAACCAAGCCAAAAACCACCATTATATCCTTTTTTGCTTTGCAAATCCATACTTAAAAAGCCAGATATAATCCAAAATATTATTATAAAAATTATTGCGATTACAGTGCCTGTATTCATAATCTACCTTAATCTAATTTTAACATATTGATATATAAGGTAGCAAATAAAATTTAACTGTCCTTAATATTTTATTAGTAAAAATTAGTAAGTACTATATATTATTTTAATTTTATGTTATTAAAATTACGGTTAGTGTGTGGATGAACTACAGATTAGTTCATTCATTTTTTTATGCCCTTTTTCTATAATTGCAGTGTAATCGATGACAAGAACAATTATTTGAAAAGTGGACTTTCAAAACGACTTATAAGAGAAAGGTGGACACCTTCGTTTGAGTCAATTAAGCGTATGTTTTGTCTTTTGGTTCTTGGTATGTTTGATTACAATTACAACTATATTGCAATTTTTTTATCTTAAATATTTTTTAAATTTTTGCTAACAATAATCATATGGAATATGTTAAAGGTAAACCTTTATAGATAAGTACAAAAATAAATGTCAGTTTAACAAAAGACCAACATTTTTATTTTCAAATTCCATTTATTAGTTGTGGGGCGAATGATATTATAAATGCTATGAAGGGCATAGAAGTTATTGATGATACATTAAATCACAAACACAACAAACTTATGAGCATTTTTTCGCCTAAAAGAAGTTAAAAATGAAGTTTTTTATATAGTTTTGCACCATTTATCTTTAAAATTATCAAACCAATTACAAAAATCAGCACATATAAAAGAAGTATAAGTGAAAGCAAAGTACTAAAACTAATTGAAACACTTTGTGCAATAAATAGTGGGAGCATTGTGATTGCTAGATTTGCAAGAATAATAATTAAAAGACTTATGCTTTGTTTTATTATTTGATTGACATTATCGTAATTAAATTTTGGCATATATAAGTTTAAAACAAGCCCTAAAACACTAAGCGAAATTGTTGACATAATCGGCAAAATAACCAACATAAAAATTGAGAATATGCTAAGATATTTGTAGAAAAGTGCGATAGAAATTATGCTTGATACAATCTCGAAAGGTAGTGCTAAAATGATATTAAATAAAATTTTTGCAAAGAAAATTTTATTATATTTAATAGGTAGGCTTTTTAAAGTGTCAATTTGTTTGGCTTCTATACTAATACTTGCATATGTTGTGTTACACATTCCTGCAAACATTGTACTTATAAATATTATTAGTAGTGAGAAAAATGATACATCTTGGTTGGAAATTTGTGGAAGAGTCGAAGACATTGAAAAGTATAAAATTATTGGCATTGCTATTAAAAGTAATAGTGAGATTCCACTGTTTAATACATATACAGGTAAACTAAAAAATCTTTTTGCTTCTATACCCAAAAATGATGATATTTGTGATTTTTGTTTAAAAGCAAACGCTTTTTTGTTTTTTTGTGATTTTGTTTTAGTTAGAGCAAAGTTTATTTTTTTGTAAAGTAGAGATAATAATGCAACTGCTAAAATTGTTAGAAAAACCGAAAGCAATATATCTAAAAATATATAGACAATATCGATTTGTACAAACCCTTTAAAAAACCACGCAACGCTAGGCAAATAGTATTGCATATTGTTTATAAGGTTGTCGCCAAGTTCAACAATTTGCGTTGTAAATTTATTCATATAAAAATACAAAAAGAAGTATGCAACAAAAAGAACTAAAAATAGTATTATTGAGATAATATTTTGCTTTTTTAGTTTGCTTGATAAAAAACTAACCAAAAGTCCAAGAAGTGTACCAAGCGCCATAGGCACAAGGGGCATAAAGACAAAAGATATAATAAGCAACAATAAAGTTACAAAATTAAATGGAACATACATAAAATATACAACAATACTTGGAAACATAAAAAACGAAGCATAAAGGTATGCCGACAAAAGCACACTTGTATATTTTGCTATAACTATTTCAATATTTTTTAAAGGTAGGCTAGCGAGTAAGTCAAAATCTTTTGTTTTGAAAAAATAATTTTGCGATTCATAGGTTATAAAAAATAGCACAAAAGCAAAGGTGATAATAGCCCCCATAAAAAGAACATATGAAGGGGACTTAAGAGCCACAAAATATTGCATCATCATATCCATTAAATTGCCAAACGCAAAATAAATCAAAGCCAATAAAATTATTGCCGTTAAGGCAAAACGGCGACCTTGACGCATTTTTTTGTAGCCAAACATTCCTTTAAATATAGAGATAAAATTTATTTTTATTAGGTTTTTTATGTTCATTGATTTTTCTCCAATTCCAAAAACACATTTTCCAAACTTTCATCTCCGACAACTTCGTCCATTGTGCCTTGACCAACAATTTTTCCATCTTTGATTATGACAACATTTGTGCATAATTTTTCTGCAACTTCAAGTACATGAGTTGAGTAAAATATGGCACTACCATTTGCACATTCTTCTTTCATTATCTCTTTAAATTCATGCGCAGTTATAGGGTCCAATCCAACAAAAGGTTCATCAAATAGATAAAGTTTTGGTTTGTGTAAAAGAAGGCTAAGTATTGCTAGTTTTTGTTTCATACCATGTGAATATGTGCTTATTTGAGAACCTAAATCATTGTATATTTTAAG
>CALWPE010000055.1 GCA_944383345.1 uncultured Clostridia bacterium
GAGCACAAGGGATACAAGGTATTCAAGGAGTTCAAGGTGTGGCAGGAGTTCAAGGTCCAACGGGACCGACTGGAGCACAAGGCACAATAGGTCCAACAGGGGCGACCGGTGCAACTGGTCCAACTGGTGCAACTGGAGCGACAGGGCCAACCGGACCTATTGGAGTAACTGGGCTAGCAGGTCCTACTGGTGTAACCGGTCCAACCGGACCAACTGGGGCAACAGGACCAACCGGGGCACAGGGAATAGCAGGAGTTACTCCAACACTTGCAATAGGAACAGTGTCGACAGGAGCACCCGGTACAACGGTTACTGCTGATATAACTGGAACTGCACCAAACTTTTTCTTAAACTTAACAATTCCACAAGGGGCAACAGGACCTACAGGTGATACTGGTGCAACAGGTCCAACGGGGCCAACAGGTGCTGCTGGTGCAACTGGGGCAGAAGGTCCAACAGGACCAACCGGTCCACAAGGAGCACAAGGAATCGAAGGAGCGACCGGACCGACCGGACCAACAGGTGCTGCTGGTGCAACTGGAGCAGAAGGACCAACAGGGCCTACAGGACCAACTGGACCAACCGGACCTACTGGACCAACAGGACCATAATAAAAAAGAATATCCACATAATGTGGATATTTTTTATAAAACATTTTCATTAGATTTTGATTTATTAAACTTATAAGAGATATTGTGCAAATAGCCACTTTGAGTTGTGAATTGAATTTTTGGTAAAATGATATTATTTTGTAAATTACCTTCAAAAATTTGTTTACCTATTTCTTGTGGAAGTTTGCACATTATTGGACTTGGCATTTCTTTATCTAATACTTTAGAGCAAATCAAATCAAAGATATAATAATCTTGATTTTGTTTTACGACATTAAAACAATGCAGTTCATCTTGACCATCAAAATTTATATTAGTTGAAACCAAGGCGCAATCATATTTTAATATCTTGAAAAGGTTATGGGCGAATGTACTTCTTTCTATACATTGACTAATTTTTGTATTTTTCAAAGAAGATTGTGTGACATTCTCGTTATGTTCAAACGCTAGTTTGTATTTATAGTTGTAATTCATTGGACTAACAGGACCAACGCCAAAATAATCTAATACAAAATTTTGGATTGTTTTGCAGTCATTTTTGAATGAATGTTCGATTTTATTTTGTTTGAAATCATTTAAAAAATCACGATATGCAGCATAATCATCTAAAACAAAGTTACAATTTCCAACAACGATTAAAGATGTGTTGCTTAAAAAATCTTTGCACACTATAGTTTTGTTGTCAATGGGATTAAAATATTTAGCGACTTTAATTTTATTCATACTTATATGCTATCATCAAATTTAATTTTAGTCAATGTTGGTTTTGTGTTTACATTATTTTCAAAAGATGTTATATTACAGTGTATTTATATTTACAGGAGATTTTTATGAAAAACAAAGCCATAACATCAAGAGATGTTGATTTTGCAAAGTGGTACACAGATATAGTTAGATGTGCGAAACTTGCAGAGTATTCAAATACAAAAGGTTGTGTAATTTTGGAACCAAATGGTTATGCAATATGGGAAAAAATCCAAAGTGTTCTTGACAAAATGTTTAAAAAAACAGGGCACCAAAACATCTATATGCCAATGTTAATACCAGAAAATTTGCTAAAGAAAGAAGGTGAATTGGTAGAAGGTTTTGCACCAGAATGTGCATGGGTAACTGTTGGTGGACAAAATGTTTTAGATGAAAGACTTGCAATTCGTCCTACAAGTGAAACTCTATTTTCGGACTATTATAGTTTAAAGGTTAAATCATATCGTGACCTTCCAAAACTATACAATCAATGGTGTAGTGTGTTGCGTTGGGAGAAAGAGACAAGACCTTTTCTTCGCACTCGTGAATTTTTGTGGCAAGAAGGTCATACGGTTCATGCAACAAGTGAAGAGGCAGAAGCCGAAACACTTAGAATGTTGAATGTGTACAAAGAATTTTTTGAAAAATATCTTGCAATACCTGTAATTTTGGGCAAGAAAACAGAAAAAGAAAAATTTGCAGGTGCTGAGTACACATACACAGTTGAAGCACTTATGTATAATGGCGTAAGTTTGCAAAGTGCAACATCGCATTATTTTGGTCAAAAATTTGCAAAGGCCTATGGAATAAAATTTTTAAATAAAGACAATGAATGGGAATACGCTTACCAAACATCTTGGGGTTGTTCAACTCGTATGATAGGTGGGCTTATTATGGTCCATAGTGATGACAATGGATTGGTGTTGCCACCAAACATTGCACCAAAACAAGTTGTAATTGTACCAATCGGCGAAGATGAAAATGTTAAACAACTTGCAAATAAATATCTTGGTCTTTTAACTGATGCTAATATTTGTGCATTTATTGACGATTCAAATCGTTCTCCGGGCTTTAAGTTTGCAGAGCATGAAGTCAATGGTATCCCAGTACGAATTGAAATAGGTGTTCGTGACTTAGAAAAAGGCGAAGTCACACTTGCAAGGCGTGATACAAGAGAAAAAACAAATGTAAAAGCAGATTGTGATATTGTAAAGACAGTTAAAAATCTTATGCAAGATATACAAGATAATCTTTACGATAGAGCACTTAAAAGAAGAAATTTGTTGACTTATAGAACAGACGACTTAAAAGAAGTTGAAAATATAATAAAAACAAAACCGGGCTTTATATATGCACATTGGTGTGGTGATGAAGCGTGCGAATTGAAGATGAAAGAAATTGGTGGAATAAAGTCAAGGTGTATAACTGATGAACAGGTCCATGACGGCGACAAATGTGTTGTATGTCATAAACCAGCAAAATATATGGTTGTTTGGGGAACTCAGTATTGACATTTTTTACCACTATGGTAAACTACCAATAGTGGAGTGGGTATGAAATTTATTATTGATTTTAACAAACTAGATTCTTTGCCAACATTGGGATTTTTTAAAAGTAACGATAGTGACAAATTGGACTTGGTGGTAAATTGTCCATTTGATTTAGCATGCATATGTGAAGATGTTTATGCTGATATCAAAAATAAGTTGCATAAAAGTAATTGTGAAATAGAATTAGTGTTTGAAGTCTCAAACTATAATATAAGCATTGATACATTGAAACACCTCTTAGATTTTTCAGAGAAAAACAATGTGAAAATTAAAATAAAAGATATGTTTGAAAAAGGTTTTTGGAGTTATGTTGACTTTGTAGACCTTGATAAAGCAATTTCTGCAGTTGAAAAACTTGATAAAATTGTAGAAGTTGTAAAAGAAAATAATTTCTCACCACTTGAAACATTGCTTTATGCTTATATTTTTGCCACGAAAAGACCTTACAAAGAAGAAGGTAGACAACAATCTCCTAAGGTGTCAAGGTCGATATTTGAAATATTCAATAATAAAAATATAGTTTGTACAGGTTACTGCAATATAATTAAAGCGATAGTACAAAAATATGACGACTCACGACTTAAAGTATTTAACAATGTAACAAACTATCCAGAGCGTGATGATGCTATGTTGCATGCAACACTAATTGCCTATGTTAAAGATCAAAAATATGGTTTAGATACATATTGTTATCTTGACCCAACAGCAGATAGTGAGGCTAAGGCTATAAAATCAAGTTTAGCAAGGAATTATTACCTAAATCAATTTATGATTCCGATAGGTGACCTTAAATACAATGTATATAGACCAAGGAAATGTGGTTTTTTAGATATAGTTAAGAATGACCTTGCTTCAAATAACGATGGTGATAGCGAAACTGATAGTTTTTCATTAAATGAATTTGGTGAAGACCTTTGGTCAGATAATAGTTTTGCTTTTGATGGAATTATTGTTGACAAAGACCTTAGACAACAGTTTAATGATAATGTTAAACTAATAGATTACTATTCAAAAAAATATCAAGCATTAAAACAAAAAAATCCGTCAATGACTAAAGAGATTGACAACAATCCAAAATTTTTAGAAGAAGATTTACATAAATTTAGCAAACCTTTACCAATGTATAAACTAAAATTTGCATTAAAAAAAGTTATGGGCGTGATAACAGATTTACAAGGTGAAGATTTGGAAGTTTTTGTTGACGATATTTTGAATCAGAGTGTTAAATATAGTTACCAATTTTATGATAAAAAGGCTAAAAATACTTTTTCTCAAGAATTTAAAAAGAGAAATAATCATAAAGATTTAGAAAAATAAACAAAAATATTTGAAAAAAATAAAAAATAAGAGTAGTATATTCGTATGAAACATTTAACAAGTGAACAATTAAGGTCGATGTATATAAATTTTTTTGTCGACCACGGTCATGTGCAGATACCTTCTGCATCAGTTATTCCAGAAAATGACCCAACAGTATTATTTACAACAGCAGGTATGCATCCTTTGGTTCCATATCTTTTGGGCGAAAAACATCCAGCAGGTAATAGACTAACCGATTACCAAAAGTGCATACGAACAGGTGATATAGATGATGTAGGTGACAGTTCCCACTGCACCTTTTTTGAGATGCTAGGAAACTGGAGTCTTGGCGATTATTTCAAAGAGCAGATGATAGCATGGAGTTATGAGTTTTTAACAAGCCCAAAATATCTTGGTATAGATAAGGATAAAATTGCAGTAACCGTCTTTGGTGGCGACGATGAAATGCCTCGTGACGAAGAAAGTGCAAACTTATGGCACAAAGCCGGAATAAGAAAAGAAGACATATACTATCTACCTCGTAAACACAATTTTTGGGGCCCTGCTGGAACAACTGGTCCATGTGGAACAGATACAGAGATGTTTATAAAAGTTAAAGAGAAGTGTAGCGAGAATTGTTCTCCTGCATGTTCTTGTGGTGCTTTTTTGGAAATATGGAACGATGTATTCATGGCGTACAATAAAAATGCCGATGGTACTTATTCACCATTAAAGCAAAGAAATGTCGATACTGGAATGGGACTAGAAAGAACACTTTGCGTTTTGAATAACGAGCAATCTGTTTATGATACTGACCTTTTTGAAAATGCAAGAAAAAAACTTGAAGAATTGACTGGTATAAAGTATGGACAAGACGAAAAGACAACAAAAGCATTTCGTGTTATTCTTGACCATATAAGAACAGCAGTGTTTATGTTGGGTGACCAAAATGGAATTGTACCAAGCAATGTTGACCAAGGATACATTTTGCGTAGAATTTTGCGTGGAGCAATTCGCCATGCAAGGACTGTTGGACTAAAAGAAAATGGATTAAATGAAATTGCAAAGCAGTATGTTGAAAAATACAAAGATGTTTATCCAGAACTTGAACAAAACCGTCAAAAGATTGATGAGGAAATAACAAAAGAATATAAAAAGTTTATGCGTACACTTGAAGGCGGACTTAAAGAGTTTGAAAAAACAGTAAAGAAATTAAACGGCGATACGATAGATGGTGTAACTGCATTCCATTTGTTTGATACATTTGGTTTCCCACTTGAGATGACCGTTGAACTTGCAAAAGAGCAAAACTTAAAAGTTGATGTTGATGCATATCATGAAGCATTTAAAAAACATCAAGAGATTTCTCGTGCAGGAAGTGAACAAAAATTCGCATGTGGACTTGCCGACAATCAAGAGGCAACAACACACCTACACACAGCAACACACCTATTGCATGCTGCACTTAAAAAAGTTATTTCAAACGATATCAACCAAAAGGGTAGCAACATAACTGCTGAGCGTCTTCGTTTTGACTTTAACTTGGAGCGTCCTTGCACAAAAGAAGAACTACAAAAAGTAGAAGATATGGTAAATGATGTAATAAAGCAAGATTTACCTGTAGTCATGGAAGAAATACCTGTTGAAGAAGCAAAGAAACGAGGCTTTATAGGCTTATTCTCTAACAAGTATGGTGATATTGTAAAGACATACAGAATTGGTGACTTTTCAAAAGAAATATGTGGCGGACCTCATGCAAGCCATACTGGAGAATTAGGTCACTTTAAGATTGTTAAAGAACAATCGTGCAGTGCAGGAGTGCGTAGAATAAAAGCAATACTTGAAAAATAACTTCACTTTGTGTGAAGTTTTTTTACAAATGGTAGTTTTTTTGTTATCATTATAGTAATATAATAAAAAAGAGAGATGCTATGAAATTTGATTTAAGTAAGATTTTTTTAAAAAGAAAAGCCAAAATTGGTATAGCCTTTGGTGGTGGTGGTGCAAGGGGTTTTGCACATCTTGGAGTAATAAAGGCTTTTGAAGAGTATGGAATAAAACCAAGTGATTTTTCTTTTATATGTGGAACAAGTGCAGGAAGTATAATTGGTGCATTTTATGCTGCTGGCTATACTTTCAGCCAAATGATGAAAATTGCAAAAAGTGTAAAAGAAGATGATATTCGAACAAATAAAATACCTTTTATGCCTTCAAAAACAGATGGTATTCAACAAATAATCATAGATAACCTTAAAGATATCAACATTGAAGATTTAAAATATCCGTTTGCATGCGTTGCTTGCGATATTAAATCAACAAAAGAGATAATCATAAAGAAAGGCAATCTCGCAAAGGCTGTTGCTGGAAGTTGTTGTGTGCCGGGAGTTTTTGTGCCTGTTGTATTTGAAAACTATCATCTATGTGATGGTGGGCTAAAAAACACAATACCAACATCTGTTCCAAAGAAATTTGGTTGTGATTACTGCATAGGTGTAGATGTTAATAAACATAGAACATATGGAACAGAAAGTTTAAAACTTGTAGATGTGGTATCGTGTTCAATTCGTGTACTTATGGAAAACACAGCACTTAGGGGATATCTTAGTGCAGATGTTATGATTGGACCAGAAACAAAAAGGTTTTCTGCTTCAAAAACTGAGGGTATGATGGATATGATTGATGAAGGATACAAGGAAACAATAGATAAAATGCCTGAAATTTTGGCATTACTCAGTAAAAAACCACAAAAATCAAAATTTAAAGAAAAATATAATCGTGAGGAAGCAGAAGTAAATGGCTAAACAAAAGCAAAAAAGAAATATAAAACTAAGACTAATTATATTTTTTATATTATCACTTTTAGTTTGTTCAACATTTTTCTTCAATGACACATTAGAAAATTGGTTAAATAATAAAATAAATCCTCCAATATCAGAAGATGTTGAAAATTGCGAACTTAAAGTACATTTTATTGATGTTGGTCAAGGTGATAGCATTTTGGTTGAGTTCCCAGATGATAAAATTATGTTGGTAGATGCAGGGCCGGGCTCAAACGAGAACGATTTGCTATCATACTTAAATAGTG
>CALWPE010000056.1 GCA_944383345.1 uncultured Clostridia bacterium
ATCACGAAATATATTGTTGCTGTTACTTAAACTTGTTGTTGCATTTACTGTACAATTAGTTGCATTAAAGTTTATTTCGGTAAGATTTTTGCAATCATAAAATGCAGAATTTCCTATTTGCGTTACACCTTGTGGAATGGTTACACACAATAAATAACTGCAATTATAAAACGCACTACTTTCTATACTTGTTACATTTTCTGGGATATCTACATTTACAATCTTTGAACAACCATAAAACGCACTGTCACCTATTTGAGTTACACTTTGTGGAATTGGCATTTCCATAAGTGATGAGCAGTTGTTAAATGCTGAACTTGAAATGCTTGTTATAAAGTTTGATGTTGGGCTTTCTATGTCATCCAAAAACAACACACGAGTTATATTTTTGCTTGAACTTTTTAGTGCTAAATTTGATGATGATTCATCTTTGCCTATAACAACAACACCTGTTGCATCGCTATTTATGGTTAGTGTGCTATTGGCTTGGTCTATTGTATATTTTTCGGGTGTTGCTTCTATTTCACCCTTTTTTATGTCTATTCCAAAATTGAATTTATGATTTGACACCGATGTCCATCTGCTTTCTATTCCAAATGCAACAACTATATTGTTATTTGTTGTTGTGTTATCAAAACCTTTTATGTAGCCTGTGTTATATGTCCAACTACTTCCCGGCATTGTTATACCATTTTGCATTATTGCATATGCAGATGATGTTGACAATTTGTTTGTTATGTTTATAACAACAAAATATGCATATCCATCTTCTTTTGTGTATGGAACATTGCTATATCCTGTTGTTGTACTACTTGCAACTTTTCCGTCCAAGTTGATTTGTGCATCTGTGCTCTTTAATGTTAAGCCATTTAATGTTGCTGTTTCGTCTAGGTTATTTAGATCTACATTTTTAAAACTGTCGGCAATATCTGCACCTTGTGCATAACTTAAAACTTTGTCTGAACTATACAACTTTGTTGTTACATCAACAACAGTATCAGTTACTGTGTAGTTTATATCGCCATCTAATGTATATGAAACACTGACACTCGCATGCACGCCAAAACATAATGATAGCATTACAAAGCAAAATGTCATTATACTAAAAACCATTTTTAACTTTTTTTTCATTGTATCTCCTTTCGGTTTCGACACACTTTGACATATTATATTACATAGAATATAACAAAACTTAACATATTACTTAAGTATCACTCATTTCGGGTATGCAAAATCTTTGTTTCACATAAATCTTGCAGTTATTGTTAATAAATTCTAGTATATTTATACACCTCTAGTAAACTAATAGTAGATTACTCCATTTCAATTTGTCAAACAATTTTAAGTATTTGTTAAAAACCTGCTTCTTATTTATTATTTTAAAACAAAAAAATTATTTTTATTATGGATAACCTGCGTAAAAAAAATCGCACAAAATGCGATTTTTTAAATTAGTCTTTTGCAACTAATCTAAAATCTACTCTGCCTTTTTCATCAATCTTTATAACTTCAACTTGGACATTGTCACCAACATTTACAACATCTTCAACTTTTTTAACTCGCTTATCACTAAGTTTACTGATGTGTATCATTCCTTCTTTGCCTTGTGCTACTTCAACGAATGCACCAAAAGTTGCTATTTTTATAACTTTACCAGAATAAATTTTTCCAACTTCAAAATCTTCGGCAATATTTAAAATTATTTCTTTTGCTCTTTGTGCCATATCTGCATCTGGTGTAGCAATAAATACTCTACCATCGTCATCAATGTCAATTTTTACTTTTGTTTCTGCTATTATTTTGTTGATAACTTTTCCACCACTACCAATAACATCTTTTATTTTTTCAGGGTTAATATTGAATGTTATAATTTTTGGTGCATATTTTGAGAGTTCTTTTCTTGGTTTTGATATTACTTGAAGCATTTTGTCCATAATGAATAATCTGCCTTCACGGGCTTGATTTAGTGCTGTTGTGAGAATGTCTTTATCAATACCCTTAATCTTTATATCCATTTGTATTGCTGTTATTCCTTTGGTTGTTCCTGTGACTTTAAAGTCCATATCTCCAAAGAAATCTTCAAGTCCTTGAATATCACTTAAAACTGCAACTTTACCTGTCTCTGCATCCTTAATAAGTCCCATTGCAATACCAGCAACTGGAGCACTAATTGGAACACCTGCGTCCATAAGTGCAAGTGTTGAGCCACAAGTTGATGCCATAGATGATGAGCCGTTTGATGAAAGAACTTCACTAACAAGTCTAATTGCATATGGGAATTCTTCTTCACTTGGTATTACTGGAACAAGTGCTCTTTCTGCTAAAGCACCATGTCCAATTTCACGCCTACCCGGAGAACGCAAAGGTTTTGCTTCTCCTGTTGCATATGGAGGCATATTATAATGATGAATATAGCGTTTAACCTCTTCATCTTCATCTAATACTTCTATTTCTTGTGCCTCAGAAATTGGGCCTAATGTACAAGTTGTAAGTACCTGAGTTTGTCCTCTTGTAAATACTCCTGTTCCATGAACCCTTGGTAAAACACCAACTTCACACCAAATAGGACGAATTTCTGTCAATTTTCTGCCATCTGGTCTAACACCATCATCAATTATTTTTCTTCTAACAATCTCTTTGGTAAGCCCATAAACAACACTTGCAATTTCTTGTTCACGGTCTGGATATTTCTCTGCAAAATGTTGTTGGACATCTAAATCAACTGCATCTTGATTTTGTTGTCTTGTATGCCTATCAAAAGTGTCAAGTGCTTTAACTAATTTGTCATAGGCATATGCCCTAACTTCTTCTTTTAAATCTTCTTTTGGTAAAAATGATACATACTCACACACAGGTTTACCAATTTCTTTTTTCATTTCAAGTTGAAATTCAACTTGCTTTTTAATTTCTTCGTGTGCAAACAAAATTGCATCAATCATTTCTTTCTCAGGGATTTCGTTTGCGCCTGCTTCAACCATTAAAATTGCGTCATGAGTTCCACTAACGGTTAAATGCATATTGCTTTGTTCACGCTCTTTCTCATTTGCATTTACGATAAATTTTCCATCAACACAAGATACAAGTACAGAACCTGTAGGACCTTGGAAAGGAATATCAGAAATTGTCAAAGCGATTGACGAACCAAGCATTGCAAGTGGCTCAATAGCAACATCTGGATCAACTGATAGTGCTGTTGCAACAACAGAAACATCATTGTAAAAACCTTTTGGGAACAAAGGACGAAGTGGTCTATCAATAAGTCTTGATATCAAGATTGCTTTATCTGCAGGACGACCTTCTCTACGCTTGTATCCTCCTGGAATTTTTCCTACTGAGTACATTTTTTCTTCAAAATCAACTCCAAGTGGGAAAAAGTCAATACCTTCTCTAGGTTGTTTTGACATAGTTACATTGACCATAACAACTGTTTCACCACAACGGACAATGCAAGAGCCGTTAGATTGTTCGCAGTATTTTCCTGTTTCAACAGTAACTTTTTTACCACCAATTTCAGTTTCAAATACTTTTGCTATATTGCTCATATAATACCTCTTTTTATATAAAAATAAAGGGGGAAAACCCCCTTAGCCAACTAATTATTATCTTATATTTAGTTGTTTTTTCAATTCACGGTAAGCATCAATATCTTTTTGTTCAAGGTATGCCAAAAAGCCTTTTCTCTTACCAACAAGTTTCAAAAGTCCGCGTCTTGAATGATTGTCTTTTTTATTGACTTTAAGATGTTCTGTTAATTCATTGATTCTTTCTGTTAAAAGAGCAATTTGAACTTGTGCAGAACCAGTATCATTCTTAGATTGTGCATATTTTGCAATAATCTCTTGTTTTTTTGCTTTTTCCATAAAATTCCTCCTATAAAAAGTTACGCCAAAAGCAAAGTATACCGTCAGAGGATGTCGAATACCCTTGCCTATGGACCAATAAATGATACCATAGGAATAAAATCTTGTCTAGTATTTTTAAGAAAAAAGTTTTTGTTTTTTATCTATCATTTCATCAATTCTTTCAATATACTGCTTGATATCTTTTACATTTGCTTCTCTTTCTATGCGATTATCCAAATTGTAAACTCGTTTGCTTATTGCTCCAGCACCACAGGCTAAAACCGATAAACACTCTTCCATTGTATCAACATTAAAAAGACAAACATGGTCTTTATAATACCCTACATTTTCTTGTCCTTCTAACTGATTTTTTTGCCTGTACAAATAATATGGCTTGTATCCGTTGTCGCGCAATGTCTTTTCTGCATAGTCTATCATTTTATCAACAATTTTATTTGTAGGTTTAGGGCGATTTTCTTGCAATAAAGAACCTTTTTTCAATGCAAGCGTATGCACTGTTATGTTATCAGGTGCGAGCAACATCAGCGTATCTATACTTTTTTTAAATGTTGCAAATGACTCTTTTGGAAGCCCTGCAATTATGTCCATATTCACAACAAAATCATAACCTAAAGATAATTTATATGCCATTATTGTATCTTTAACTGTGTGTTTTCTACCTATTCTCTTTAAAGTTTCATCACTAAATGTTTGAGGGTTTATGCTGATT
>CALWPE010000057.1 GCA_944383345.1 uncultured Clostridia bacterium
AGGGAGTTCTGCTTATGGATATGTTGCATATTATGCAAAAGTTGTAATTAAATGTGATGAGAACACTGATGTAACTCTTGAAAAAATAAATGGTGTAATTTATATTAACAATAAAAAAACGAACGAATTTAATGCAGTGGGATTATATGATAAATCCATAACTGACATAACTCTTGACCCAAGAACGACAAAAATTATTGATAGTGCTTTTTCTAATTGCATCAACCTGATATCTGTCAACTTAGATAATTGTGACAATTTAATTAGCATTGGTACTTATGCATTTAGTGGATGTGAAAAACTTCAAACAGTAGAAATCTCCAATAGTGTTGAAACAATAGAAAGCTCTGCATTTAGTAGTTGTACCTCATTAGAATGTATAATTATACCGAAAAATATCAAGGAGATTGTAAATGAAACTGGTTATTGGGGTTCTAACCTTTCAGCTTTTGCTGGTTGCAATAATTTAAAAATAGTCATAAATTATTCTTCTTTGAATTTTGAAATAGGAGATAGTTCTAATGGTTATGTCGCATACTATGCAGAATCTTTATATCAGACAGACAAATATAGTAACCCATCAATTATAACTAAAAATAATGTTATCTATTTAAGTGACCCTGACGTTGGGGTTTTTGTTGCCTTATGCTTGGAAGATACAGATGTTGAATCTGTTGTTTTGGACACAAGCATTACTGCAATCGCATCAGGCGCATTCATGAATTGTTCAAAGTTAAAGAATATAAATCTTGAGGAATTGTCAATGCTTGAATATATTGGGGAAAAGGCATTTTATGGATGTACTGGGTTGACTTCTATAACAATTCCAAATAATAATAACTTTGTTTTAGATATTGGAGATTCAGCATTTTACAATTGCGTTAACATTGAATATGTCTATAACTATTCGGATCTTCAACTCGTGGCAAGAAGTGAAGATTATGGTTATGTTGCATACTATGCACAAATTGTATGGAATAAAGATGATTTAACAAATGGACAGCCAGTTGTAGAAACTTATGTAAAAAATAATGTAGTGTATACAAGAGATTCTGTAAATAATAAATTCTTTGTTGCTTCGGTTCTAGACAAGAAGATCTATAATATTGAACTGAATAGCAATACTACTGAGATTCTTAAGGATGCGTTTGCTAAATGTGTAAATTTGCAAAGCATAGACTTAAAAAATACAAAGATAAAAGTTATTGGAGACAATGCATTTAAAGATTGTATAAATTTAAAATTTGTAAACGTTCCAAATACATTAATGTTTATAGGTAATAATGCATTTGAGTATTGTAGAAGTCTACAAGAACTAAGTTTGCCAAAATCTTTGCAAACAATAGGTAATAATGCCTTTAAATCCTGCATTGGACTTAAAACTATTGTATTTGAAGAAAATTCAGAATTAACATCTATAGGCGATTATGCATTTTCTGATTGTATAAGTTTAAAATCGTTTGATATGCCAGATAGTGTTACATCTATTGGCTCAAATGTGTTTGATAATTGTTTTAGTCTAGAAAGTGTAACAATATCCAGCAATCTAAAATCAATACCTTCATCTTGTTTCCAATATTGTGAAAATTTAAGAACAGTTGTAATTCCAGAAGGTATTACTAGCATAAGTTATGATACATTTCGAAATTGTACAAGTTTGAGCGAAGTACAGTTGCCAGATTCTCTTAAAACTATAGGCAGTTCAGCATTTGAAGGTTGTAGCAGTTTGCAATCAGTTGAAATTCCAGAAGGTGTTACTAGCATAGGAAGTCGTGCATTTTATAACTGTATAAGTTTAAAAAAAGTTGAAATATCGCCAAGTTCTAAGTTAACTGAAATAGAAAGTGGGGTATTTGCTAATTGTAGTTCACTTGAATCGATATTATTACCAAGTAAATTAAATTATATTTATACGAGTAGCAGTGATTATGATAAAAGTAGTTTTGAAAATTGTACTAATTTAGCATTTGTATATAATTATTCAGCACTATATGTATCTATTGGTGACTCAAATAATGGAGAAGTTGCATTAAACGCTTATGTGGTTTATAATAATGAGCAATATGATTTTACTATCGATGATATAATATTTGAAACTATTGGCAATGTTAAATATTACATAGAACCAATTACAAACTATTATGTTGCGTACGAAATTGTTGATAAAAGTCAAGAAGTAGTTTTTGATGTAAAAACAAATAGAATAGGTCCAAAACTATTCTATAATAATAGTAATTTAACAAGCATAGACTTACAGAATTTGAGCAACTTAATAGAAATATGTGCACAGGCTTTCTATGATTGTTCTGAGCTGACTTCAGTAGCTTTACCAAACAACTTAAAATATATTGAAAATTATGCATTCCAAAATTGTAGCAAATTAGTTAATGTTATTCTTCCGGAAGGATTACTAAAAATAGGTGATTATGCTTTCAGTAATTGTAGTGCATTATCTTCGATAGATATACCAGACAGCCTAATTGAAATAGGGAAAAATGCATTTGATGATTGTTCAGCACTAAGTAGTGTTTCAATAAATGATTCTTCAAATTTACAGATTATAGGTTCCGATGCTTTTTATAATTGTGCTGAGTTAGAGACCATAACAATACCTGAAAAAGTTATTAAAATTGGTAGTTATGCGTTTTATAATAGCGGATTAAAGACGGCTGTCTTTAAATCTCCAAGTGGATGGGGATATATGTCTGAGAGTAAATTTTATGAAATATCAGAAAGTTCACTTTCAAATTCTTCAACTGCGGCTTACTATTTAAGTGATTATTCTTCTTATTATTATTGGACATGGGAAAAGATATCATAAAGTTATTGTATAAAAAGGAGTTATATATGCGAAAAGAATTAGATAAAAATGAAGCAAATAACAATAATAATTCATTAAAGATAGGCACTCTTGCCTATGGTTTATTTGCAGGAGCAATGACTATGGCATCTATGGTAATACCAACAGCAACAATACTTAGTCAAAACGCAGATAAGATGTATGTAACTATAGATTACTCAGTTGCCAATATGCCAAATGAAACAATTACTTTGCCTAAGCAAACCAAAGTTTCTGAACTTGAATGTAAGCCAATTGAAGGATATGTTTTTAAAGGTTGGTTTAAAGATGAAAAGTGCAAAAATAAGTATATAGATGATGAAGTAATAAAAGAAGATCAAGATATTTTTGCACTTTATGAAAAAATTGACTGTGCAGTTATATTTCCAACAAGTGATGCTTTTCAAATTACTAGAGAGCAAGATATTGTAAATTATGGACAAAACCTTTCATTTACACTTGATTTAAATGAAGGCTACAAAAACAGTAATGTTGTTGTGTCGGTCGAGGACAAACAAATTTTACCTGACGAGAATAATGTTTACACGATAGAACATGTTACCAAAAATTCTGTTGTCATGGTGTCAGGAGTTGAACTTGATACATATGATGTAAACATCTATATTGATGGAGAAAGGATAAAACTTTCGGGAGAGTATGGTACCACAATTAAAGATTTTCTTAATGCAAACAATCTTGTTGCAAATGAATACAATTCTTGTGGCTGGTTCTATGATAGTAATTTATTATATCCTGCAGATGAAGAGGCAATTATCAATAAAAATATAAATCTTTACACTAAAATGGCGACTCAAGAAGTTACTTATGGATTGTTAGATACCTCTAGTATTAATCAATCAATCTTTACACAACTTGGTATTGAAAATTTGGATTTGTCATCAATAGGGATTTTAGATTTATCAACGGCACCAAGTTCTGTAGTTTTACCAAAAGTTTATTCATTTCAGGAAAAGGACTATCTAGTGGTTGGAGTTGGGTGTAGTCAAGAGATGGGCGCTCAAAATATAAAAAGTGTTGTTTTACCATCAACTTGTTTTGCTATTGGTGATTATACATTTGCGTATAGTAGCCTTTTACGAAATATAAATTTACATAGGGAGATTGTATCTATAGGGGAGGCTTCGTTCTTAAGTTGTGTGAATTTAGATGTTGATTTTTCACAAATGAGCAATTTAACATTAATCGGGGAGACTGCATTTGCAGGAAGTGGAGTTACACAATTTGTATCTCCACGCCATAGTCTTCTTGAGATAGAGGCAAGTGCATTTACTAATTGTCCATTTTTAAAAAGAGTAGAAATATATAAAAATGTCACACTTAGACATGGAGCCTTTGCATATTGTCCATTGTTAGAATATATATATTTGGATACTGACACCGCTTCTTCATATTCTTCAAGTTCAAATCAATATACTGGTCAATTAATTTTTGGAGGTTCTTGTAGTGCAAAGGGAGCAACACTTATTATTGGAAAAGATGTAACAAAATTTGCTTACATTTCATTGTGTAGAAATCCATATTCTAATACCGAAATACTCCCACCTGAAATAAATCAAATGATTTTTGAAAAGGACAATCCATTACTTTCAGTGGGAATTTTGGTAGAAGGCTCATTACCATCATGTACTATAATTTTTGATAGTCAAAGGTTTTTAGATTCATATACCAAAATATTAAGTTCATCACAAGGTTCAAATTCAGTGTCTCCGGATAGTTACCCTATTTGTATTTATGTAAATGATAATTTGAATTGTGATGGAATTACCGGATACACTAAAGGTGAAAGTAATAGACAAGGATACTATTACTTTTATAGAGGGTAAAGGAGTTAAAGATGGATAAAGTATCTATTGCTATCTTAATACACAACGATGAAAAGTATATTGAGAGATGTTTGCAATCTGTCGTAGGACAAACATATAAAAACACTGAAATCATAATTGTCGATGATTGTTCAGTAGATAATGGTCCTTTAATTGTGGCTGAATTTAAAAAAAAATATAAAAATATAAAATTCTATAAAAACAGAAATCATAAAGGCACATTTTTAACAAGAATAAACGCTCTTAAAAAGTGTTGTGGAGAATATGTATTTTTTGTAGATAGCGATGATTATATTGACGAAGATTACATAGAAAAAGCAATAAATATTTTTAATGAAAAGCATGCAGATGTTGTTATTAGTAATTGTAGAGTTATACGTGATGGGAATACAAAAGATATGATTTACAATATAGACTATGAAAAAGATGGTGAATGTATTGATTTTTTGTTCGTAAATGACCTTTTTATTATTCAGTCTTGGAAGGGCTATAGAAAAGAAGTCGTAGATAGAGCAATGAAAGACTTTGACAAAATTTCAAAATATGCCAACGATATATGTATGGGTGAGGATATGTTATTATCTGTAATAATATATTATTATTCAAGAAAGATATTTTCTTGTGGTGAAACATTTTATAATTACTACTTTAATGATTCCCAAACAGTTAATGTTTCTAGTGAAGAAAAATATAAAAAATCAGTAAAGTCGATGTTTAGTGCTTTTAATTGCATAAAAAAATTGATGCTTACTTGGAATATATGGCAGAAGTATAAACCTGAGTTTGAACAATTATTTAAAAAATTCCAGGTAGGATTTGTTTCTAAAGGTTTTAGTTTTAAATGTATTGACTGGTATATGAAAGAAAAAAATAATATAAACAATAGATTTTTCAATGGAGAGTAATAAGTTACAAAGATGTTGAAGTTGTCGATTATAATTCCTGTATACAATGGTAAAAAATTCTTAAAAACTTGTTTTAAGAATATTTTAAGCCAGACATACCCAAATATAGAAGTAATATTTGTGGATGATGCATCGACTGATGGTGGAGATAAACTTATATATAATTTTGCAAAAAATAAAGATTTTGTTAAAGTTATAAAGAATGAAAAAAATCTAGGTATTTTCATTTCTAGATTTAAAGGCTTGGAATTGGCAACCGGAGATATAATCGCTTTTTTAGATTGTGATGATTATTTTGATAAAAATTATTATGAAATTTTAATAGAGAATATGCTAAAAACAAATGCGGATATTGTCATCTCAGATTTTGTAAATTCTACTGAGCAAAATAATATTACGAAAAAAGAAGATTTTATTTTACAAGGTGAGAAATGTTTTGATTTTTTCTGCACATTTGATTCATTTAGAGAGGTTTACGATTCGGGGTGCAGGAGAATAATTAAAAAAGCATTGTATGACGAATGTAATAGTGTTTTTAAATTATTGTTGCCAAGAGCACAAAATATAGTTGGTGGTGAGGACACATTATATACAATGGTGCTTGTTTCTCGTGCAAAGTGTATTTCGTTTTGTTTTGAGGCTAAATACATTTATTATAGGCACCCTAATCAATCAATTTGTATGGATAATAAGGAAAAATTGTTCACTCAGACTTTAAGCCGTATTAGGTCAATGAATTTAATTAAGGCATACTTACAGATAGAAGGATTAATGGACAAATACCAGTATATTTATGATACTTATTTAGAATCGTTGAAACATAAATTGTTTCTTGATTCTTTTAAATTTGGTTGCGTTAAAGAATACATGGAATTTATAAAAAAGTATAATATGTAAGTTACGAATTACAAATCATAAAGGAGAAAATTTATGAAGTATAAAAAGTTTGTTGCACTAATAATGATTTTATGTATAGGTTTTAGTATTTTTGGGATAACCTTTTTTGTTTATGCTGCTACGAAAGTTGACTACACACTTAGTGGCTCAATTAATTATGAGGCACCTCTTTCTAAACTTAAAGTTGAGATGAATGTTTATAGGTCACTTAATGCGACAACAATAGACGAAAATACTCATAAAGTAAATCTCCAAATGTTGTCAAATTTTTCTGAGAATAGTGAAGAGATATCTCAGAATTTCAAAATCATGGAAGGAGAGAATTACCACGACACACAATCTACATATGACCCTGTAGCAGGCACTAACATTCATTATGAAGACAACAAGATGACAAAAAGTGGTATAAAATTTAAGTTTGGTGAACCAAATGATGAAACGCAAACTGCTTATGCCTTTTATTTGGTTATAGATGTAACGAATTATGACGATGAAATTGTAAATGTAAAAGTTCTTAATAAAACATTAAATTATGAAAATCTTAATATTCTTTTTAATCAATCTGTTGATTTCCCAATAGAGATAGATGCTTCGCAAGATGGAGTATATGGGATGAGAACTATAGTTATTGGTTTTGCGCTAAAAGATGAAAATATCAGTATCCCACAAAACGACGGTTTTAATTATGATTTGGTGTTTGAAGTCGGCGAATTGGAAAAAAAGAGTAACATTATTCCTATTTTCAATGATAAAGTTGAAATAACAAGAGTTTTAGTGAACGATACACAGGTAAATTTTGAGCAAAGCAAGATAACATTTTATAAGTACACATTACTTCCACATGAAGAGTTAAAAGTAAATATAACAATGAAGTCTATTGGTGAAGTGTCATCAAGTTATTATAAATTTGTAATGAATTTCCCTACAATTGATGATTCAATGCTTGTAAATATGGAAAGTTTTTATCTTAAAAACGATACAAACGAAAGAAATTTCACAGTTACTTTTTATAATGATTCTGAGCAGATGATAGACCTAGAAAATGTTACTACAACACTTACTTATGAAGAAGTTGATAACTTGTTACAAAAAGAGGATAATAACACTCCAGATGACGAAAGTGATGATTACTATTATGTAGAAATGGGAACATATATGGGTAACTTTAAAACTCAGTACCTTAGATGGAAATATCTATCATCCGACTACACATATTCACAGCCAACAGGTCCAAATGAACAAAATTTAGAAGACTTGAGTGGAATTTATGTTTTAGATACTGTTGATGAGTTATTAAAAGGTAAGATATTTGATGCATCATCAAATTCATACAGAGAAAGTGCAATTCGAAAATACCTTAACTACACAAATGGTCAAGTCATAGCAACTGGGACTTTGCAGGAGGCTAGCAATATGTGTAAGGACTTAAATATAAATGTCGAAAATGATGTTATCTATCCACTAATAGCCGCTAGGACTGTGGAGTCATTATACTCAAATATGAAAAATGATTCTGGTGATAGTTTGGTTTATAGTCAAGATGTAATTACTGACACAAAAGGTAATGAAATTTCTGATACTGAGTTTGATAAATTTTGGATAATGTCATCACACGAGGCAACAATGCTTATAACAGAGCAATATAGGGGTTGGGAATCAGCATATTGTTCTTATTGGCTAAGAACTCCAACAGAATATACAACAAATGCAGTAAATTCTGTAACATATTCTGGTGATATAACTTTGTATAGCGATGTAAGTAGCGAAAATTTAATAATAAGACCAATGTTCCAAATAT
>CALWPE010000058.1 GCA_944383345.1 uncultured Clostridia bacterium
ATCCTGAAGAACTGCCTTCTCGACGCATTTTAGTCATCCTGAGAAGGGCTTCCTTGACGGCTGACGAAGGATCTCTTGTGGTAGAGATTCTTCGCTAACGCTCAGAATGACAATGGTGTGCTCAGAATGACAAAATACAGAAAACGCCACATTTTGTGTAGCGTTTTTGGTATTAGTATATAAAGTTATAAATTTTAATCAACATTAACTCTGTAACTTTCAAATGGAAGTTCCGCTCCTGTATCTGAATATACCAGTTTTACAATATCATAGGTATCATATGAAGATGCATATAGTGCTAATGACGAATCTTCAAAACTTGCAAAAACCTGTAAGCAGTTAGGATGTCCATTTGACATAGTTCCATCAAAGTCAAAACACACATGTCCCCAATTGCCACCACCTATATTAGTATAAACCGCCGCTATATTTGTATGATTATATAATGTCAGTCCCTCTGTTTGTGCTGTCAAAATATAACCATAACTATTACCATTATCCAAATTTCCTTGTGTATGATTTGCACTGACTGTTTGGACAAAGTCTAATAGTAATTCTTGAGTGAATGTTGCATACTTTTTATTTGCAATGTAAAGGTCTATTGTAGAGTTTTCGTTTACGTTGGCAATGTTATAACTTTTTCCACTTTCAAATGTTTTTTGATATAAAGTTATGTTCCCTGTTGGAATAAATGGCATAGAAACATTGTTAGTACAATTACTATCATAAAACATTGGTTGGGTTGATAAACCACCAAAAGATTGCATTATTGTTCTAGGTTGTAGGTATGCAACACTTTGGTTTTCGGATGAATCATCATCTAAATTTACTATAGTTATATTATGCTGTGTTGTAGGTACATACGATACTGACAATATACCCTGTGAAGTTCTAGAAACATTTTGTTCTTGATTCAAATAACCAACCGCTAGTGTAAATGTTAGGCTGTTGTTAGAAATGTTGGTACTTAGTGTATCAAGTTCAAGTATAAAACCATGAACATCTTTATCCCAACAATCAACTAAAAGAGTTTGTCCATCCAGAATCCCCATAAGTGATTGTAAAACTTCACTTTGTTGCAAAGTACCTGGAAAACCGAAAAACATAGTTGCAGGCATATATTCCTGTCCTACACCAGAATATAATGAAATTAAAACATCTTGACTGGTTGCTTGGTCAATATTGTTAAGCGTAATATGATATACTCCCATGGTTATAGCATCCATAGTATAACCCAAAAATCCCACCATATATCCGTCACCAATCGCTTGGAAAAATGTATTTACATCAATCAAATCAAATAGTTCTGTTTCAACAACTAAGCCATTGGTTTGTGCTCCATAAGCTTTAAAGGCAACTGGTTGTGTAGTTGGAACATCCGAATTAGATATTGAAAGTGTCTGCGTTGGAGCATTTTTTGTTACACTTACATTGAAAGAAAAGTCACCTTGTGCATTTTGTGTTATATCATCAAGTGCCATAGCAATGACCATTACAGATGTTGAATATTGTTTTTCTCCCCTTGCTTGAATTTCTATATCATTTGAAACGGAAAATAAACTATTTAAATTTGCTCCTTGACTGTTATTTGTTAAAGTTGCATATGCTGGCTGTGTACCATAATTTGAAAATGTCAAAACAATATAAAAGGCAAATGATGTATTCGATTGTGCAGAATAACCGCCATACTGTAGGTCCAAAGTTGCATTTGCTTCAACTATGTCTCCTGGTGATGATACTGAACCACCTTGAGAATTGTAAGTAATAACATCATCAAAAACAACTCCACTATCTTCTACATCTGTTGGTATACTGCCCTGTTCAAAGGTATGAACATTTGCACTTTGTAAATATTCATCTGTAGTAATGGAACTTGTTGACCTATATAACTTTGTACCTATATTGACAAAGACATCATTAACTTCATAACTAACACTGCCTGACAATGAATAGTTGACACTTGTGGCACTGTAAACACCAAAGCACAGCACCGCAAGTGTAAAGCAAAGTGATACTAAACTAAAAAACAACTTGGTCTTTTTTCTCATGTTTTTTTACTCCTTCTTTATTTTTGTGTCATCCTAAGAACGGCTTCCTTGACGGCTGACGAAGGATCTCTTGTAGTTGAGATTCTTCGCTAACGCTCAGGATGACAATGCTAACGCTCAGAATGACACAGGAACTAGATTGTTCGCCTTTGGCTCACTGCGTTTAGTTTTTGCATGGTACAACCACATTTTACTAATTTACCCCCCCCTCCCCCGTTGCTTTGTCAAGTAATTTAACAAAATTTAAAAGTAAAGGCGGGATAATCAGTATTTATATGTATCGAGGTTAGTATATACGAAAAATACTCGTAAATACAAACGATTACGAATATTTTTTTAACATATTTTACTATGATTGATTTATGTACTTAAAATAAATATTAAACAAAGCAACTAACAATGGAAATTGCGGCAAGGTAGATTGAAAAGATGTAATACTTTTTTGTCTTTGCAAACTTTTTCATAATTTTGATTGCAAATATACCACACAAAAAAGCCAAAACAATAGATATGATTAAACTAGGCACAGAGCCAGTAAAAATAACAGTGCTATTTTTCACGCACTCATATATTTCATAAATAAGCGACAACAAAATAATAGGAATACTGAGAATAAAAGAATACGAAGTCGCCTCATCGCTGTCAAGTCCAAGCATTGTTCCTGCAAAGATTGTTGAGCCACTTCTTGATATCCCCGGAAGTACTGCAACTCCCTGCATAAGTCCAATAGCACTTGCCCTTGGATAGTTTAGAGGTTTATAAATTTTTACACTCTTTGATTTAAAGTAAGTAAACATTAAAAGAATTGCAGTAGTCATAAAACAGACAGGCAAAAGCCCACCACTAAACGCATCTAAAAAAAAGTTCTGAAATGTTAAAAACACCACGCCTGTAAAAAAAGTTGAAACAATAATAAAGCCAACTTTTTTTTGAAGTGGGTGACAAATAAGGTCAAAAATTTCTTTTCTATACAACAAAACGACAGAAAAAAGTGTTGCAATATGCAACATTATTGAAACAAAAATAAAGTTGCCTGTTTCAACACCAAATATTTTATCCAAAAGCACCAGATGTCCACTTGACGAAACAGGTAAAAACTCTGTAAGTCCTTGGACTATGCCAAGTAAAATAAAATACACTAGTTCCATATGCCTAGTGTATGTTTTTTATTATTTATTTATTACGCACTTTTTATTTCGTTTATGGTAACAAAATAACTAAACTC
>CALWPE010000059.1 GCA_944383345.1 uncultured Clostridia bacterium
TAATGAAGATATAGGAAGACTTAAACAATTTGAAGAAGAATAAAAAATGACCTAGAAAATTCTAGGTTCATTTTTTGCTAGTTTCAAAGTTTATAGTTCTTTAGCATCATTTTTTTGTTTTTATATTTTTTTATGCTTTTAAACCTGAGTTCCTGACTTATAAAGTTCGGCATAAAAACCATTTTTTTGTAGCAACTGTTCGTGAGTGCCTTGTTCTACAATATTTCCATCTTTCATAACTAAAATTTGGTCTGCGTTTTGAATTGTTGACAATCTATGTGCAATAACAAAACTTGTTCTACCTTCTGTTAGTTTATCCATTGCCTTTTGAATTTGTATCTCTGTTCTAGTATCGACACTTGATGTTGCTTCGTCTAGTATTAGCATTGGTGCATTGTTTACCATTGCACGAGCAATAGTTAAGAGTTGGCGTTGACCTTGACTTATGTTTGCAGTTTCATCAAGCATCATATCATATCCACCGGGAAGCGAACGAATAAAGTGGTCAATGTGCGCAAAACTACAAGCCTTTTCTATTTCTTCGTTTGTTTTACCTTCTGAGCCATAGGCTATATTTTCTCGAATTGTACCATCAAAAATCCATGTGTCCTGCAAAACCATTCCAAAAAGTGCCCTTACATCTTCACGCTTCATATCATAAATAGAAACTCCATCAATGGTAATATCGCCACTATTTATATCATAAAATCGCATGAGCAAATTTACCATTGTTGTTTTTCCTGCACCAGTTGGACCAACTATTGCAACCTTTTGACCGGGCAAAATTTTTGCACTGAAATTATGAATAATCTCCTTGTCCTTATCATAACCAAAGCAAACATTTTTGAACTCGACAAGACCTTTGACATTAGTTATTTTTGCAGTTTTTCCATCTTCTTTTGCCTGTTCTTCTTCGTCAAGAAATTCAAAAACTCTTTCGCTTGCAGCGACTGCACCTTGAACAGTACCACTAATCTGTGCAAGTGAACCGATTTGTTGGTTGAAAATTCGCATATATTCAACAAACGCTACAATTGTTATCGCAAAGATAGGTGTTTTTATGGATATTATTCCCCCAACAACACACACAAGAACATATACAAGGTTTGTGATGAAATTCATTACAGGATACAATATTCCAGAAAAGAACTGTGATTTGAATCCAGATGAATACAACACTTTGTTGACTTTTTCAAAGTCTTGTTGTGCCTTGTCTTCGGCATTGAATGTTTTTACAATGTTGTGTGCAGAATAGTTTTCTTCTATGATACCATTTATTTCTCCAAGAGAATTTTGTTGTTTAACAAAGTATTTTTGAGAAAATTTTACAATCAAAAGTACTAAAATCAAACTAACAGGTGTAGATGCCAAAGTTATAAGTGTTAATTGCCACGAGTTTACAAACATCATTACAAGTGCACCAACAACCATTGTTACGCAGGTTACAATACTTGAAAGGTTGGAGTTTAAAGCCTGCCCAATGGTGTCCACATCGTTTGTAACACGACTAAGTATGTCGCCGTATGTTTGATTGTCAAAATATTTTAGTGGAAGCCTATTTATTTTTTCGGATATTTGAGTACGCATATCTTTTGTGACCTTAGCACTTATCTTCGCCATGATTAAACCTTGAAGATATGAGAACAATGAACTAAGTACACACATACAAATAAGCCAAATTGCCACAGTAAAGACTCGTTGCAAGTTTATGCTTTGCGAATTTTCTACTGCTGTAAATATCTCTTCACTAATAAGTTTCATAACATTTGGAAGCGCCAAAGACAAAACTGTCCCAAAAATTGCAAATAACAAACCAAAAATAATTGAAACATATTGTGGTCTTAGTGAAAGAGTTAACCTTTTTAAACTCTTTTTAAAATGTTTTGCTTTGTCCGCAGATTTTTTATTTGGTCCCATCTATTGCCTCCTTGCCAAGTTGAGATTCAGCAATTTCACGATAAACTTCACATGATTTCATGAGTTCGTCATGAGTTCCTATCCCAACCATTTTTCCTTCATTTAATACAACAATTTTATCAGCATCGAGAATTGTACCTACACGCTGTGCAACAATAATCTTTGTTGCATCTTTTGTGTATTTTTTAAGTGCTTTTCTTAATGTCTTATCTGTTTTGTAGTCAAGCGCAGAAAAACTATCGTCAAAAATATAAATTTCAGGGTTTTTTACTATTGCACGAGCAATAGACAATCTTTGTCTTTGCCCACCAGAAACATTTGTTCCACCTTGTGCTATTGGGTGATTGATTCCACCTTCAAGACTGTTTACAAAATTCGACTGACTGATTTTAAGTGCTTCGTTTAGTTTTTCTTCACTTGCGTTTTCATCACCATAACATAGGTTGGATTTTATTGTACCACTAAACAAATACCCTTTTTGAGGTACATAACCTATCTTGTCATTTAATTCGCTTAGTTTGTATTTTTTTACATCTTCTCCGTCTACCAAAACTTCGCCGCTTGTTGCGTCAAAAAATCTTGGTATCAAATTTATAAGAGTACTTTTCCCACTTCCAGTAGAACCAATAAATGCGATTGTCTGCCCTTTTTCTACTTTGAATGATATGTCTTCAAGCACATATTCTTCTGCATCAGGATATTTAAAAAATACATTTTTAAACTCAACACTTCCCTTTTCTTGTGTTTTTGTACCTTCTCCGTCATGAATTTTTGTTTGGGTTGCAAGTATTTCATTTATTCTTCGACCAGAAACAACACCTCTTGGAACCATTACAAACATCATAGAAATGAACATAAAACTCATAAGAATATGCATTGCATAAGATACGAATGTTACCATTACAGAATATTCAAGAGCACCACCATTTATTAGATAAGCACCTAGAACATATATAGCAACACTAAGTCCATTCATTATCAAATTCATTCCCGGTGACAATAAAGCCATAAGCCTACTAACAAAAAGATTGGTTTTAGTCAAATCTTCATTGACAACTTCAAACTTTTGTTCTTGTTGTTTTTCAGCATTGTAAGCCCTAACAACTCTAATACCAGTTAAATTTTCTCTTGTGACATTGTTTATTTTATCTGTTTTCTTTTGAATACTTGTAAATTTTGGTACGGCAAAAATAAAAAGTAAAATAATAAGTACAAGTAATAAAACGACTGACACAACAGTTGCCAAACTTAATTCCATACTGCTACCAACTATTTTTGCAATAGAAAAACCAGCCATTATTGGTGCCATAACAGCCATACGCAAAGTCATAAATAACGTTTGTTCAACTTGACGAATATCGTTTGTTGAGCGTGTAATTAAACTTGCAGTAGAAAACTTATTCATTTCTTCCATAGAAAATGAATTTACTTTTGCAAAGACTTTGCTTCTAAGTGTTCTTGAAAAACTTGTAGAAATTTTAGATGCCAAAAATGCGACAATGATTACACATACACATATTCCCACCGACATCAAAATCATCTTTATCCCAAGATTCCAAAGTTGGTCACTTGTTAAAGGCGCACCTTGAGCATGGGCTTGAATTAAACCTACAATTTCGCCCATACTTTCAATAAGTTTAATGTTTAAATAGACTTGCCCCACTACAAATGCGACAACTATTATCGACAATAAATAATCATACCATTTTAAATATTTAAGTAATTTAAGCACAATTTTTTCTCCTAATCTTTACTGCTTGACACAGTGTCAATGAATATTATATGAATCAAAAAAATGTTTGTCAACAACATTCTCTAAAAAATAAGTGATTTTTTATATAGCATATTGTATCACAATTTTATATATAAACATATAAAGTTAGTATGGAATATAAAATTTGTGTTTATGCAATAGCAAAAAATGAAATGAAGTTTATTGATAGATTTTATGACTCAGTTAAAGAAGCCGATTATGTATGTGTGCTTGACACAGGAAGCAGTGATGGTAGTTTTGAAAAATTTAAGCAATTAGGTATTATTACGGACCAAAAAACATACAAGAACTTTCGATTTGATGACGCTAGAAATGATAGCATGAAACTCATTCCCCCTGATGCAGATATTTGTGTATGTGTGGACATAGACGAATTTTTTGAAAAAGGTTGGAGCAAAATTATTAAAGAGAACTGGCACGAAGGTGTTGGAAGAATCAGATACAGATACACATGGAATTTTAATCCAGATGGTAGCGAAGGTATAGTTTTTATGGCTGACAAAATCCATAAAAATGGTGCTTATAAATGGAAATACCCTGTACACGAAATATTAGTTCCAATAAACGATACAAAATATGAATACCTTTCACTCCCACAGATTCAACTAAATCACAAAGCCGATGACACAAAATCTCGTTCAAACTATTTACCACTTTTAAAGCAGTCTGTAAAAGAAAATCCATTTGATGACCGAAATGTACACTACCTAGGCCGAGAATATATGTTTCATGGCGAATATCAAAAAGCCATTGATATGCTTAAATATCACCTTACACTACCATCGGCGACATGGGCTGATGAAAGGTGTGCAAGTCTTAGATATATTTCAAGATGCTACGCCAATTTAAAAGATACACAAAATCAAGAATTATATTTAAAGCGTGCAATACTTGAAGCAAGCCACATACGAGAACCATATATGGAACTCGCAATACTTTATTACACACAACAAAGATATCTTGATTGTGCCGTAACTTTGGAAAGTATGCTAAAAATAAAAGATAGATATATAAACTATATTTCTTCACCAGAGTGCTGGACGAGTATGCCATACGATTATCTGTCTATGTGTTATTATTATTTAAAAGAGTATGACAAAGCAATAGATGCACTTTTTAAAGCATACGAACTTAATCCTGAAAAGAGATTTATAGATAACATACAAATAAACTTAAAGCAGAAAAAATTTAACAACCATTTTACTGTCCCTGAGTTTGTTTTGTCATAACATTTTAAATTGTAGCATAACATCAATTTATAAAGTGCAAGTACAAAACAAAAAGTAGTTAAAATTCAATAAAAATTAAATTCATAATAAAAATTTATTATAAATTATTAAAAAATATGTAATATTTGACATATATTTTTCTATCAGATATTATATTTCTATGACAGAAAATAAAAAAATAAAAAAATTTAATTACTATAAATTGATATATGCAATTTTAACTATAATATTTTTTATTTTTGCATTTATAAATATCGCCTATTTTTCATATAATTTAATTGATAATTTAGTTATTTTAATTATTGAAATATCTACGATTTCGATTTTTTCGCTTGTATCACTAATTGAAATGGTGACAAAAACGCATATTAAAACACACAAAATTATTGCTTATGTAACTGTAATTTCAATAATTATAACATTAAATCTTGTATATTTATTACCGAAAAATATTTGGATATTTGTTTTATTTATTACATCAACAATTCTTATATGTTTTGACTTAACTGCATATTTTATTAGAAAACAAAAATATTATCACACTAAATCAATATCAAATATATTTATTTTAATTGGTTTTTTGATTATTATTTACATATTTGACTTGTTCTCTTACAATTATGAAAACTATTCTTTTGTATTGTGGGCTTTTATTCCATGTACAATTTTGTTGGCTACAATAGTCACACTTTGTTACACAATATTTAAAAAATTATTTAATAAAGCATGCCCTAGTGTCCTTCAAAAAGTGGGTTTGTTTATTATTTGCTTTGTACTTTGTTTCGCCTTTTCAACTTCTGGTGTTAGCATAGTAAATACATCTTTTACATCAGCTTCACAAACATACAACTCAGTAATACTTGAAAAAGATATAAAAATGGAAGGAAGAAACATAAATCAATATATTTTAAAAGTTCTAGTAAATGAAAAACAAATAGACATCGATGTTTCAGTCGATGCCTATTATGAAAAAGAAGTTGGTGATTTTGTTCTTATTGACTACAACAAAGGCTGTCTTGGTTTTTATTACTACCAATATTCAACACAAAATTAGGAATTTACATCATTATTGTATTTTGTGCTATAACCAGTATTTTCTTTTGGTCTTAAAGCATTTGGATATTCAATATCTGTTTTTATATCATTTACTATCGCTTGAATTTTGTTTATAACTATGTATGGCGCATCTATATCCATAATTGCTGTTGCACTCTGCTTGCTTTTTATGTAGATATCGCCTACTTTAAACATTTTATCTACTATTCCAACCTTGACATTTACACTTTCTACATCTGAATAATATATATTTTTTATGTCGGTTATCAAACCACTTTTGATTATTATTCTTTTGTTTGTAAATGCATACTCAACATTTTTATATTGTGCCCATGCAGTTAAAGTGTTGGCAAGCCAAAACCAAAATGGTGTTAAATGCAATAAAAAGAAAACAACCAAAAATACTATTATAAACACTGGCAAATTAGAAAATATTTTATTTGCAAACATCATATAAATAAAAAACGCATCAAAAAATATCCAAATCAAAGCAAAAGGCAACATAAATAAAATTTTTGAAACAATGAAAGCCTTTTTATTTGGTTTCGACTTTAAAAGTAATTGCTCATCTTTCATTAAAAAGTCATCAATAACATAATCGTTTTTATTTTGAGTTTTATAGTTTTTTTCATTGTACTTAGCCATACTTACCTCAAAAATATAATATCATAAAACCACTCATCAAAACAAGCAAAACAAAACACTCGCAAACATATTTTGCGAGTGCTTTGTTATCTTTATGTTATTTTTCTTCTTTGTAATAACTTCCACTATGTTGTGTTGCTGGAAATCTTTGACCTTTTTCAAGGTAAACGCTTCCACCACATCTGCCATTGTCATCATAGCAAGCATAGTTTCCACTCTCTGGTGCTTCTTCACCAGGTCTCCATGTTTTAATGTCCATTTTTTACCTCCAATAGTATTTTGAGTAAAATCTTTATGGATATGCAAAAAAAAATGCAAATATTTGCATTTCTTTAGATTTTCTTTGAATTTTTCAGTTCATCAATAGTGGCTTTTATCTGCTTGTATTCCTCATAGATATTATTTATATGTAAAAATCTGAACAAAGAAGTATTGTTTACCATTGGATTAGCCATACTTCCAAAATAAATACTTCCAGTACCTCTTTTTAACATTTTGTCAATAAATGTAACATTTACAGATATCGCTCCGACCATGTTCATATCAAGACTTTTAAAGTCAATTCCAAATATTCCATGTCTTATGATTAGTCGTTTGTTTGTGTAGGCATAATATGTGTTTTTATATAAAAGTGCAAAAACAAGCCATGCACAAAGAGCTAATATTATTAAACTTACAACTGAAAATATCAGAAATGCAAGCCATAAATAAACATCATTAGCCTCTGCAAGAATTATAAAAACAAAACTAAGCGATAAAAACAGCCACAACCAAAAAAACATAAAAAATATTGATATAAACATTTTTAGTTTGTTGGGTTTATATATCTTTTGTATGCATTCATCACTATCAAGAATAACGTCAAAAATATTATTTTGATTCATAATAACCTCAAGCTTTATAGTAACATAAATAAATATATTTCACAAATGATTGTTATATTAAAAAAAATGAGATATAAATCTCATTTTTTTTAAGCATTTTGTGCGTCTGATGCGTCAGCATGAATATCTACTTCAACAGGGAAAAGTTCACGATATTGTTTAAGTCCTGTTCCTGCTGGAATAAGTTTACCAATAATGACATTTTCTTTAAGTCCTTGCAAGTGGTCAACTTTTCCTTTAAGTGCAGCATCTGTAAGAACTCTTGAAGTTTGTTCGAATGATGCAGCAGATAAGAAACTGTCTGTTGCAAGAGATGCCTTTGTTAAACCAAGCAAAATTCTCTTTGCTGTTGCTGGTGTACCACCTTCACGAAGAACTCTTTCGTTTTCATCTTCGTATGTGAACACATCAACAACTTCGCCAGGAAGAAGAGTTGTATCTCCTGCATTTTCAATCTTTACTTTTTTAAGCATCTGTCTAATGATAACCTCTATGTGTTTATCATTGATTGAAACTTCCTGTGCACGATAAACAGATATAACCTCACGCAATAGGTAATCTTGAAGTCCTTTCAAACCTTTTATTCTAAGCAAATCAGTAGGATTTATTGAACCTTCGCTAAGTTGTGTACCTGCAAAGATTTTATCTCCAGTTTTTACTTTTAAATATACAGGTTTTTTGATTTCATAAACGGCTTCTTCTTCTGGGTTTTTAACTGTAATTGTATAAAGTTTTGGTTCGTCTTTTACAGTAACTGTTCCTGCAATCTCACTAAGTTTTGCTTCACCTTTTGGTCGGCGTGCTTCAAAAATTTCTTCAACACGAGGCAAACCTTTTGTGATATCGGCAGCAACTGCGGCACCTCCGGTGTGGAATGTACGCATAGTAAGTTGTGTTCCAGGTTCACCGATTGACTGTGCAGCAATTATACCAACTGCTTCACCAACTGTGACTTTATCAAGCCCTGCCATGTTTCTTCCATAACATTTAGCACATACACCATGTCTTGAACGGCAAGTAAGAAGTGTACGAATATTGACTTGCTCAATACCTGCATCTTCGATGGCTTTTGCTTGTGCTTTTGAAATCATTGTATTTGCTTTAACGATAACTTCACCTGTTTTTGGGTCAACGACATCATCAACTGCAAATCTTCCTGAAATTCTATCAGCAAGTGTTTCAAGTACTGTTTTATCTTGTACAAGAGCACTAACCAAAGAACCTTTAACTTTTTCACCAAGTGTTGCAAAGCAGTCTTCTTCTGTTACAACTACATCTTGGCTTATATCTACAAGCCTACGAGTTAAATAACCAGAGTCTGCTGTTTTAAGAGCAGTATCTGCAAGACCTTTACGACCACCACGAGATGACAAGAAGTATTCAAGTGGAGTAAGTCCGCCTCTAAATGATGATTTAACAGGAATATCAACTTTTTGTCCAGATGCGTTTGCCATAATTCCACGCATTCCACAAATACCATTAAGTTGAACATTGTTACCACGGGCTTCTGATATAACCATCATCTGTAATGGGTTATAGTCATCAAGCTGCTCAATAACTGCCCGTTGCACTTTGTTTGTTGCATCAAACCAAACATTGATATTTGCTGTAAGTTTTTCGTCTTGTGTAACAAGTCCCATAGCAAGCAAGTTTTCATTTTGAATAACTTTCTTTTGTGCCTCTTCCAAAATTTCTTTTTTCTTTGAAGGCTCTTCCATGTCATAAACATTGATTGTCAACGAAGCAATGGTTGAGTACTTGTAACCAAGTTCCTTGAATTTATCAATCATATTTGAACATGCTGTTGTACCCAATTTTTCAAAGCATGCGATTGTTATCTTTTTCAAGTCTCTCTTCATTACTGGGTAATTTATCTCAAGGTCACAAACATCTTCTGGTTTTTCACGCTTGCAAAAACCAAGATTTTGTGGAACAGCAGTATTGAATATGATTCTACCAACGGTTGTAACAAAACGCTTTGAATATGTTTTGCCATCAACTGTAACTGTTTTTCTAAGTGTGATTTCTGCCTGTATGTCAAGTGCGCCTGTTTGATAAGCCATAATTGCTTCGTCTTCACTTGAGAATACATTGCCCTCACCTTTGACACCTTTTTTAGATTGTGTCAAATAATAACAACCAATAACAATATCAAGACCAGGAGTAACGATAGGTGCGCCATCACTAAGTTTTAATATGTTGTTTGAAGCAAGCATAAGTGTGCGTGCTTCTGTTCTTGCATCGATTGAAAGTGGAACATGCACTGGCATTTGGTCACCATCGAAGTCTGCGTTAAATCCTGTACAAACAGATGGGTGAAGTCTAATTGCTCTACCTTCAACAAGTACTGGCTCAAAAGCCTGAATACTAAGTCTGTGAAGAGAAGGTGCACGGTTTAAAAGTACTGGGTGGTCTTTAATTACTTCACTTAGTACATCCCAAACAACTGGCTTTTCACGCTCAATCAAGCGTTTTGCACTCTTTATGTTGTTTGATTGATTCATTTCAACCAATCTTCTTATAATAAATGGTTTAAATAATTCAAGTGCCATCTCTTTTGGAAGACCACATTGATACATTTTAAGGTCTGGACCAACTGCAATAACCGAACGACCAGAATAGTCGACACGCTTTCCAAGTAGGTTTTGACGGAAACGACCTTGCTTACCTGTAAGGATTGCAGTTAAGGACTTCAAATCTTTTTGCTTTGCACCTTGGACTGCTTTTCCATGTTTACCGTTATCTATAAGGGCATCAACTGCTTCTTGAAGCATACGCTTTTCGTTTCTTATAATAACATCAGGAGCACCAAGTTCCATCAATTTTTTAAGACGGTTGTTTCTGTTTATAACACGCCTATAAAGGTCATTTAAGTCACTTGTTGCGAATCTACCACCGTCAAGTTGTACCATAGGTCTTAAATCTGGTGGAAGAACAGGAAGAACTTCCAAAACCATCCATTCTGGCTTGTTCCCACTCTTTATAAATGATTCAACTATATCAAGTTTTTTGATTGCCTTTATGCGTTTTTGACCTTTTGCTGTTTTTAAGGTTTCTTTAAGACTTGCACTTTCTTTTTCAAGGTCAACTTGAGAAAGAAGAGTTCTTATAGCCTCGCCACCCATTCCAGCAACAAAACTTCCCGGACCAAATGTGTCCAATGCTTCACGATATTCTCTATCAGAAATAATTTGTTTGTAGGTAAAGTTTGTGTTTTTAGGATCAATAACAATCCAGTTTACATAATAAACAACTTGTTCAAGTGCTTTTGGTGTTATGTCCAAAATTGTACCTATTCTTGATGGTACATTTCTGAAAAACCAAATATGTGTTACAGGAGCAGCAAGTTCAATGTGTCCCATACGCTCACGACGAACTTTTGAACGAGTTACCTCTACGCCACACTTATCACAAATGACACCTTTGTATCTAATGCGTTTGTACTTTCCACAATGGCATTCCCAGTCTTTTCTTGGTCCAAAGATTTTTTCACAAAAAAGTCCATCTTTTTCTGGTTTTTGTGTTCTATAGTTGATTGTTTCTGGTTTTGTAACTTCACCATGAGACCATTCACGGATTTTCTCTGGTGAAGCAATACCTATTTTTATGGAATCAAAATTGTTAAGTTCAAACATCAGTTTTTCTCCTATTTTTTTTACTCTTCAAAGTCATCAAATTCATCAAACATATTGTCTACATCTATGCCGTTTTTCAAATCTTCTTCTGTAATTACATCTCCACTTTCTTGTGGTTTTTCGTCACCAAAATCAAGTGTTATGTCTTTTAGTTCTTTTTCTACTTCATGACTAAGACTTGGTATGTCATCGTCATTTGAAAGTTCTTGAATTGAAACTTCTTTGTTATCTTCTGTCAAAATCTTTACATCAAGTCCAAGTGCTTGTAGTTCTTTAACCAAAACTTTGAAACTCTCTGGGATTCCCGGTTCGGCTATTGGTTGACCTTTAACGATTGCCTCATAAGTTTTTGTTCTACCAACAATATCATCAGACTTAACAGTAAGAATTTCTTGAAGTATGCTAGAAGCACCATATGCTTCAAGTGCCCAAACTTCCATTTCACCAAATCTCTGTCCACCCATCATGGCTTTACCACCAAGAGGTTGTTGTGTAACAAGTGAGTAAGGTCCTGTTGACCTTGCGTGCATCTTGCTATCTACCATGTGGTCAAGTTTTAGCATATATTTGTAACCAACTGTTGCTTTGTGGTCAAATGGTTCACCAGTTCTTCCATCATAAAGTTGGATTTTACCATCGCTTGGGAAGTTGTTTGCTATCAACAAATCACGAATTTTGTCTGCGTCAGCACCATCAAATACTGGTGTTGCAACTTTCCAACCAAGTGTTCCTGCGACCAATCCCAAATGCACTTCAAGAACCTGACCGACATTCATACGAGATGGAATACCTAGTGGGTTAAGAACAATATCAAGTGGTTGGCCGTTTGCCATAAATGGCATATCTGCTTCTGGAAGTACACGAGAAACAACACCTTTGTTTCCGTGACGACCTGACATTTTATCACCGACTGAAAGTTTTCTTCTTTGAGCAACATATACTTTTACAAGCATATTTACACCAGGTTCTAGTTCGTCTTTGTTCTTTCTTGAAAATACTTCAACATTGACGACTACACCACCACGACCATGTTTAACTCTTAGTGATGTATCACGAACTTCACGAGCCTTGTCTCCAAATATTGCACGGAGCAATCTTTCTTCAGGGGTTAGTTCTGTTTCGCCTTTTGGAGTTACCTTACCAACAAGGATATCTCCCGGACGAACTTCTGTACCTACACGAACAATACCATTTTCATCAAGGCTTTTAAGTGCTTCTTCGCTAAGGTTTGGAATATCACGAGTAATCTCTTCATCACCAAGTTTTGTTGCTCTGCATGGCATTTCTTCAACTTTAAGTGTGATAGATGTATATACATCTTCTTTTACAATTCTTTCACTGATAAGAATAGCATCCTCGAAGTTGTATCCTTCCCAGTTCATGTAACCAACAAGAACATTTTTACCTAAAGCAAGTTCGCCGTTTTGTGTTGCATAACCATCGGCTAGCAAATCACCTTTCTTAACTTTTTGACCTTTTTGGCAATTTGGTTTTTGGTTGTTACATGTGTCTGCGTTTGTTTTTTGGAATTTTATAAGTCTATATTCATCAACGCCACCTTCATCAGCACGAACTCTTATAACATCGGCGCTGACATAATCAACAACTCCGTCTCTCTTTGCAACAATCATATCTCCGCAATCTTTTGCGATTGGGCGTTCCATACCAGTACCAACTATTGGTGCTTCTGGTCTTAAAATAGGAACTGCCTGTCGTTGCATGTTAGAACCCATAAGGGCACGAGCAGAGTCATCGTTTCCAAGGAATGGAATAAGTGCTGTCGCTGCTGAAATGAATTGTCTTGGCGAAACATCCATAAAATCTACCATAGATTTTGGAACTTCAACTATTGCGTCTTTGTGTCTGCAAAGTACACGGTCATTTACAAACCTTTGTTCTTCGTCAAGTGGTTCAACGGCTTCTGCTATATAGTAATTATCTTCAACATCAGCCATATAATATTCGTATGATTTTTCAACCTTTCCAGTTTGTTTATCAACTTTTCTATATGGAGTTTCCATAAAGCCATATTCGTTTATCTTACAATATGAAGCCATGGTGTTGATAAGTCCAATGCTTTGACCTTCTGGGGTTTCAATAGCACAAATTCTTCCATAGTGTGTGTAGTGAATATCACGAACTTCTGCACTTGCTCTTTCCTTTTTAACACCTCCAGGACCAACTGCTGAGAACTTACGCTTTTGTGTAAGTCCACTAAGTGAGTTGATTTGGTCCATAAGTTGACTTAACTGTGATTGAGCAATGAAATCTTTAAGTGCTTTGTTTACTGGACGAGGGTTGACAATTTGTGATGGTGTAACTTCACTAAGTTCTTTACCTTGCAAAGTTTCTTTTATGTTTGCACCCAACTTCTTTACACCTGCACGGAAGGCGTTTCCAACAAGTTCTCCAACTGTTGCAACACGCTTATTTGACAAGTGGTCAATGTTATCTGTTTCACCTATTCCTTCAATAAGGTCAAGGTAATAACTTATTGTTGCCAAAATATCGTCCATTGTAAGAGTTGTAATCATAAGTTCTTTAGCATTTGCTTTAATTGCTTCTATGCGTTTTTCTTTTGTCTTGTTTTCTTTAAGAATTTGGACAAGTTTTGGATAGTAGACTTCTTCCAAAATTCCCAATGCTTTTTCATCGCAAGGAAAAATCTTTGAAAGTCTTACACGATTATTTCCTCTAATTAAGTGGTTTCTTCCGTTAAGTTCAACGAAAACTTCGTTTATACCACTATCTTGAATTCTTCTAGCAACCTCGGCGCCAATCTTTTCGCCTTTTTTAACAACAACTTCATCATCAATAACTATGTTTTGAGCACTGATTTGATTTGTTATTCTTGTTGCAAGTGATAATTTTTTGTTTATTTTGTATCTACCAACACGAGTGACATTGTAGTATGCATCTGAGAAGAACAAAAGATTTATATAGTTTCTTGTACTCTCTGCATTTGGAACATCTGCAGGACGAGTTTTTCTTGCAAGTTCAATAAGTGCATCTTCTTGTGTTGTCTGTGGTTCTTTTTCTATGATTTGTTTGATTAGTCTATGTCCACCAAACAAGTTGATAATCTCTTCATTGGTGTAACCAAAACATTTTAAGAACAAACCAAGTGTTATTTTGTGTGAACGGTCAAGCACAATTTTAAGTGTTTCATTTGCACCCTGTTCGATTTCAAGCCACATACCATGACTTGGGTAAATTTGTCCACGAAGTGTAGAATTGTCATTTTTCTCACGAGTGAAATATACACTTGGAGAACGAGTAACCTGACTTACTACGACCCTTTCAATACCATTGAATATGAAAGAGCCTTGGTCTGTCATAAGTGGAATGTCGCCAAGGTAAACTTCTTGGTCAACTGCTTCACCGCTGTCTTCCACAACAAACCTAGCCTTTACTTTTAAAGGCAAAGAATAAGAAAGCCCACGCCTACGGCATTCTTTAATATCATACTTTGGCTTTTCTGACATATCAACATCAAGAAAATACAGTTTGGCTTTTCCACTGTAATCGGTTATTGGTGACAATTCTTGAAGTATGTCATATATGCCATGTTCCAAAAATTCCTTGTAAGGTTCTATTTGGATATCCAAAAGATTTGGAAGTGGTGCTATATCATCAAGTTTTGAAAAAGTATAGCGCTCGTTTTTTCCGCATTTGATTTTTTTAAGTGTTGGCATATTGTGTTGCATATAAAATTCTCCTTAAAATGTGCTAGATATGAAAATAACAAGCAAAATCTACACGAAACTACCCGTGCTATTGTGCCTGTAAAATTCATAATATTTAGTTAGAATATCTCTACAACTATCACTATTCGAATAATATTCCTTGCAAAAGTATATTAGATTGACAATAGTTTGTCAATAAAAAAACAAAAAAAATCAGCCTGTCGACTGATTTTTGACATTTTTAGTTGTTTTATGCAGTATACTGCGTAATATTTAGGTCAATTGAGAAGTTTGTACTTGGAATTGCTACTGTTGCATCTTTAAGATACACATAGTAGACAAACTGCGCATCCAAGCCTTTTGTGATTGCAGTTTCGTATGAGTTGCTAGCATCTCCAACAACTGCATAGTTTTCACTACCAGCCAATCCAAAAGTAGTGTCATCAAGTGCAACTTCTACCCCACCTGGATTTATTGTCGAAACTGTGATAGTTAATTTCCATGCACTTGAAGTGTTTAAATTTATGTCGGCATCTGCTGTATGCACTCCATTACCTTCTGGTAAATTTGTAGAACTGTTATACGACGAATAACTATCTACCTCTTGTGAGTTAGCATACTCCAACCTTGTAACCGCACCATCGGCGTGACCTTGGTGCTCGTCTGTAACATATTCTGTTTTCATGGTGACGGTAACAAGAACATCGGTCATTGTGTACGAGACTGTACCATTTACAGAATATGAAACCGAAGTCGCCGCATATACACCAAATGCCATCAATGCCACCGACAAGCAAAGCGATGCGACTGTTGCAAATAACTTAAATTTTCTTTTCATATTACTCTCCTTTTCTCTCCTTTTCTTTAATAAAAAAACTAGCAAAGTTATCAACAATGTTAGTATGTGACAAAAATAAATTTTTACACATTTTGTTTTTGCTAGTTTTTTATATTCAGTTTTATGTTTTAATTAGTCCAAATTAGTAGGTATATCAGTTATTTGCTCATCTAAAATTTTTATTTCAGACTTAGTTTTTAGGTTTTGTTTCCAAAACTCATAATAAAATTTTTTGTCTTTGTTTTCCAAGAACTTTTGTGAAAGTTCTGCAAGTGTTAAAAGTTCTTGCTGTCTTTGTGTTGGATTGTCTCCAAAACGCCATATTTCAAAAAAAGCATCTTCTTTTTCGTCATCTGGCGCTTTTTCATAGGCTACAACACGACAAACAATTTCCATTTCACCTGTTTTTAATAATCTTTGTGCATCTCTATCTTGCCAACTCATTTTTCCATTTATGAGTTTTTTCTCGATATACATAAAGTTTACCTGTTCAATAAGTGCAAGAGATTGCAATATAATCATTATTCCAAGTGGTATACAAACAAGACAAATCATACCAACAGAACTTGATATCCATCTCAAAACATCTCTAACCCAAACTGGAGTGCTTTGATATTTTCCAACAACAAATTCATCTCTAATTAGTGCATAATCAGCACTTGGGACTGATGAACCTTTTGTTCTAAAATATCTTGCACCTGTGTGGTCTTGAAGAACTTCTATTATTTGGTGAAAAACAACTCTGTAAGAACCACCAGTTATATCTTCAACATCTCTTCTTTCACTTGGTGCATCTAATGTAACTTCAACGCTATCATCAACATTTTTAAGTGGTACTTTTTCAAGACCGATATCTGCACTGTCACTATATTGATAAAATGCGATAATGTCATCAATCCATAGCGTATTTGTGTCTTGTTTTTTAACAATAACACTATCACCTATTCTAAAACCACTTTTTTCCATAGAACCAGATAGAATTTTTACAACACTATATCCAAAAAATGAAGGAACTTTATTGCTTTGATTTTGAGTAAAAATAACAAGCGTTACAACAAGTGAAAGCAAAAGAATGGGGATAAAGAATATATCTCCAATCTTTCCTGCAAGTGTATAAATTGTATTTTTCTTTTTCTTTGATGTCATTATTTACTCTTCTTTGTATTTGTTTTGTCTTTATTGTCTTTTGTAGGCATATTATTTTCTATTTCCTTGATTGTGTCAAGTGTTTTGTTTATCTCTGTGACCTTTTTGCGTTTTATTCTTGGTTTTTTAGTAATTGGTCGTTTGTTCCTATATTCAAAGCAACCAACATCAATATATTTTTCATTTTTTGACCTTTCAAAAGATAGGTCAATCTGTTCTTTTTCCTTCTTGCTAGAAGTGCTATCTTTCCAATATTGGTAGTATTTGGTTGGGTCTTTCATATTGTAAACTTCGACTGCACCTTTTGCAATTTCGTAAATTTTTTGTTCTTTCTTTTTTGATGACTCCTCAAAGTCACCCCAAAGAAAATCAAAAACCTCATCTTTATAGTCCGGTGGCATAACATCATAGTAAAATATTTTATCAGCATTACGCATCTCAATGCCTATTTTTGCTTTTTTGCAGTCTTTACCATCATATGGCATTTCACGAGCAACTACCTTTTTCTCCAACAAAATGTTGTTTACTTGCTCCAAGATTGATAAAAGTTCAATAAGTACAACAAATGATATTGGTGCAACAACGAGAACAATCATTCCTTCGGTTGAAGCACAAAAACTGACAAGACTTGTAAGCCATTTCCCTGTTGGCACATATTTGCCTGCAACTAAATCTTCACGCACTGTTTCTGTTGAAGCATTCGCTGTACCTTTTGTGATGTAAAAGATAGTACCTGATGTATCAATTTTTATTTGGACAATTTGGTGAAAATACACCTTTATGTTTGACATATCACGAACATAATCTAAATCGTGTCTATCTTCTGGTGCACTTACTTTTGATAAATTTGTTCCGGGAATAGTTTCGCCTACTTTTGTGTCTTTTACATTTTGATATAATGTTTGGTCAAAAATGACTTCATTATTTTCATCTTTTACAGGAATATAACTATTATCTTTGTATGTTTGATTTCCACTTGAATCTAAAACCGGTTCACCGTCTTCATTAAACACAGGTTCTTTGCCTTTTGTGACTTGTGTTAAAGTAATTTTTGCAAGATTATCTACTTGGTCTGAATAATTGTAAAAAGCGATTACATCTCCCACTTCATACATAGTGTTTTGTACTTTTAATACAACTACATCACCCCTTACAAAATTTCTTTCTGCCTCTGGGCAATACTTTGACATCGAATTTGTCAAAACTCTTACAAGAGTATGACCAAAAATTGGAGTAATTACATTTTTACTTTTTGAAACCAGCATAAAAAAACTGGACATAAATGATATCAAAATAACAGGATATACAATTATGTCCACAATAATTTCCAAAATATTAAAAAATGTTTTATTTTTGCGTTTTGTTTTCGTCATTTGTGGTTAGTATATATTATTTTAATAATTTTTACAACAAAAGTAAAAAAATTATCTTTTTTGTTTAAAAAACTTAGTTAAAATTTCTTTACAATCGTCATTTTGTAAATATACAAGTTTTGTTTTATGATTAAATAGTTTTGTATTTTGCATTATATTTTCAATTAAATTATCACTATCGTTTATATTTTCTGCACCATAATAACAACAATTTATTCTTGCATTTAAAATTGCCCCAGCACACATTGGACAAGGCTTTAATGTAACATAAATATCACAACCATCCAATCTCCACGAACCGAGTTTTTTGCATGCTTTATTTATTGCAATTATTTCAGCATGGTCAAGTGCATTTTGGGATTTTTCACGAGTGTTGTACCCAGTTGAAATTATCTTGTTGTCTTTGACAATTACTGCACCAATAGGCACTTCGTCAATTTTTTCTGCTTTTTTTGCACAAAGCAATGCTTTTGACATAAAGTCCATTAGATAACACCCCAAATAAATGTTGAAATAGTGATTGCAATACCCAAAAACAAATTTACATATAAAAATATGTTATCACGAAAAGTTGGAGTATAAACATTTTTATAGCCTGTTCTTAAAACTATTGAAAATATCTTATTGTTGCCAAAAGTTTTTAAATCAACATCAATGTTGTCGTATTTTTTTACATCTTCGGCATCGTTTATGCCTTCCATAAGTCTTCTTCTAAGTTCGTCTTTAACTGCTTGGTCTGCGACCTTAGCCATACTTTTTAGCCTTGTGTCTTTAAACATAGCCATAACAATTAAATACATTATTCCAACAAGTATTAAAATAAACAAAAACATCATAAAAATTGATAAAATTGCACTGCCACCAAAAATACTTGAGATAAACGAATTAAAACTATTATAAATAGGAAGATTATTGACTGATGCATAGCCCATAAATGTGCTTATTGCATTGTTTGTAAAGTGCATAATCATTGTTGGAAAAATACTATCAGTAAAGTACGCAACAAAACCAAAGAACATACCAATTATTGTAGCATAGAAAAATTGCTCAATATTTAAGTGCATAAGTCCAAATAAAAGTCCTGACAAAATAATTGCTCTTTTAACCCCTGTTTTTTTGTAGCCATTAAGAAGCATTCCCCTATGTGCTACTTCTTCACATATTCCTGGAAGAACGGCCGAAACGAATAGTTCTAATATAAGTAGCCAAAAAGGATAACTTGTCATAACTCCACTTGATGAATTTTCATAGCCAAAAAGTGCAAGAATTGCCGAGAAAAAAGTTGCGACAAATATAGTAATTAAATAAACGATAATACCTGCAACAAAAGATAAAAGTATTGTCTTTAAACCTATCTTATTAAAGCCATAATCTTTTATTGTTTTTGAAACTTTTTGCCTTTGTAGAAAACTAAACAAAAACAATGGCAAACTCAACATAAGCCCAATTTGTATTACGCCATTTAAAACATATCCCCAAACTGCTGGAATAGATATAGTTGATGATAATATTCTTATACAAATAAACAAACAAATAATTAAAAAGTAAACTAAATTAGTGTTAAAAACTTCTTTATTTTTATACATATTTTTTCCTTTTAAGTAATTTATGCAATAAATCCTGAAATTAAATCAAAAATCCAAATAATTACTGCACCTATTATACCAACATACAAAAATGTGTTTGGGTAATCGTCTTTGTTTTTATCGACATCTTCATTTTGTTTTGACTTGATTTTTAATTTTAAAATAATTTTAAAAACAATTAAAACGCATAATATAGATAAAATCAAAAGTGCTATTGCAAATAAAATATTATATACAGTGAGAGTAAAAACACTGGCGCTTGAACTCATATAAGATATATAATTTGCGACAACCACAATAGCATTATTTAAAAAGTGCAAAATTATTGGATATATTATATTGTTGGTTTTAAGCATAAGAAGTGCAAGAACAACTCCAACAAAAAATGGATAAACAGTTTGTTCAACACTTGAATGGATAAGCATAAAAAGTGTTGCTGAAAGAAAAACTGCTTTAATCTCGCCATATTGCCTAAGCCCTGAAAATATAATACCACGGAATATAAGTTCTTCACAAATTGCTGGCAAAACTGCAAGTATAATTAAGTCTAGTATCAAATACCCAAAATTATACATAGGAATAGGAATTTCATAGTTTCCACTAAACCCAATTTTTGCAAGAACTGCATCAAAAAGATTTACAAAGTTTGACACTCCAAATACGCATATTAGTGACAATACAATGGTTATTAAAAAGTATTTTAAATTAAATTTTTGTTTAATTCCGAGTGCAACTATAAAATTGGTTTTTGAAATTTCATTTACAAAAATAAAAGTCAAAACAAAAGCAATAGGACTAACCAAAGTCGCAAAAATTACATACACACTATTTTCGGTAATGTTGTCAAAGTTTGCACCAACTATTCTGGCAACAATATAAACAACAAACATATACACAAGCGACACAAGAAATGGCATAAAAAGTGCAAACAAAAAACTTTGCCCTGCGTCATATTTGTTGTAAGTTAATTTCTTTTCCATAACAAAGTAATTATACTAAACATAAAAAAAAGTGCAAGCAAAACTCACACTTTATTTACTATATCGCAAGTTAGCAACATAATTTCGCCGTCTCTATTTACAATAACATTGGCTTTTTGCCCCGGTTTTAACTTGTAAATACAAAGTCTAAAATCAAGCGAATTTTTAATTTTGGTGTCATTTATTTGCAAAATTATATCACCTTTTTTTATGTTTGAACATATGTTTTCATCAACAGAATAAACATATGCTCCTGTCTTTTCTAGAACATCTTTGTTTTCAAACTTAGCCATTTCAACATCAACTGCAAATACTCCCAAATACCCCTGTGAGTAGTCTTTGTTTTCTGTCAAAGATTCAACAACCGTTTGTCCAACACTTATAGGTATAGCAAAGCCAATACCCTCTGCATCACTTGCCTTTAATGAATTTATACCAACAACTTCACCATTTGTCCTAAGCAAAGGACCACCACTGTTGCCCGAATTTATACTTGCATCGTGTTGAATAAGATTTTGCATATATGTTGTGTACCCACCCAAACTAGAAATTCCAACTGTTCTGTTGAGTGCACTGACTATACCTTTTGTAACGGTGTTTTTAAAATCAAGTGAAAGTGGTGTACCTATTGCAATAACATCTTCCCCAACACTAAGTGGAGTTTTGCTACAAACAAGATAAGGTAAATTTTTTTGTGATTTTACAACAGCAATATCCATTGCCTTATCACTGTAAAGCACTTCGCCCGATGTCGTACTTTGGTCTGCAAGATAAATTGTGATTTTGTTGCCACCTTCAATTACATGGTGGTTAGTCAAAATATATCCGCCGTCACTCACTGCAACGCCACTGCCAATACTATAGCCATTGCTTGTTACTGCCATTATTCCCACCACTGCACCTTTAACACTTGCAACAACTTCGGTAAGTGGTGTTTGCTCTGCAATTTGAATTTGTCGTGGTGTCATATCAATATTTTCATCATATGTAATAGCATTTGCGTTAAATACACAACCTGAAAGCATAAATACGCAACTTAAACACATAAAAAAAACTGCCTTTTTCATAATTTCTCCTTTTTGGGCAGTTTATTTAATTTAATTTGAAAATGGTACTCATATTTATGCTTGTTGTAGAAATCTTGATATCTCTCCCCTCAACAATACCAACAGAAGCAAGATATTTGCAAACGCTTGTGTATGCCAAACTTTGTGTGTTGTTGTGACGAGAAATGTGCGATAGCATTATTTGCTTTGTACCTGTCTTTGCTAAAAACTCAATAGCCTTTGCACAGTCTAGGTTAGAAAGGTGTCCTAGTTTTCCCAGTATACGAATTTTTAGTTTATAGGGGTAATTTGGGTTGTTTTTCAACATCTCTACATCATGATTGCTTTCCAAATAAACAAGTGAACTGCCACTTATCTTATTTAAAATTACATCATTAGTATGTCCCAAATCTGTTATAATACTAATTTTTCTTTTATTACACGATAAAATAAATCCACTACAATGTACTGCATCATGTGGCAAACAAACAGTGTCTACATTTAAGTCACCAATGGTAAACGGCATATCGTCGAAACTATATATCTGCTTTGCACTAAGTTTTTTCATTTTTGTATACACAGCACCTACGCCTTGCGAATGTACATACACTTTTGTTTTGTACTTAGACGCAAAAACATCAAGACCTTTTATGTGGTCACTGTGTTCGTGCGAAATCAAAATTGCATCAATATCTTTTGCGTCAACTCCCAAAACACGAAGTCTTTTAACAGTTTCGCTTGCACTAATGCCTATATCTACCAGTACTTTTACATTGTCAGTTTCAACATATGTACAGTTGCCGTCACTACCAGAAGATAAATTGCAAACTCTCATATGTTATGCCATCACCTTAACAACAAACTCAGCAAATATGCCTTCATAAAGCCTTACTTTAAGTTTGTAATCACCTGTATACTTTATTGGCTCTTTTATCTCAATTTTTCTTTTATCAACACTTAGCCCATATTTTCCAAGTTCGTCTGCTATTTCTTTTGCAGTAATTGAACCAAATATTTTACCATTGTCACCACTTTTTATTTTTAGTGTAATCACCTTGCCTTGAATTTGGTCAGCGAGTTGTTTTGCCTTTTGTCGTTCTTGCTCTTTGTGATAATCTTTTGCTACCTTTTGATTTAGGGTGTCATTAAGATTTGAATTGTTGGCTGGAAGTGCAAAACCATTTTTTAGTAAAAAGTTTTTTGCATAGCCATCAGCGACATTAACAACATCTCCTTTTTTGCCTGTGCCTTTGACATCTTTTTGCAAAATTACTCTCATCTTTTGCTCCTTTACACCAATATTTTAGTTTAAGTTTGGGTAATTAGTCAATAACTTTTAATGAAAAGGAAAAAATATGGACATTATTTGTAGAGAACGCACCTGTGTTTACAACAAAGGTTTTTCATGCTCAAAAAGAAAAATTCTAATTGGTGATAAGGTAAATTGCACCGATTACGAAAAAAATCCAGACCTAAAAAATTTGGAAGATACATCTCGTGAAGTTTTTGGAGTCAATCCCCCAAAATATCATTCTCATCGAGAATCAAAAAAAGGTTGCATACACTGTAAGGTCGCAGACTGCCTATTTAGGAATGAACAAACCTGCGAAGCAAATGGAATAACTATAAACAAATTAAATGGCAAGCCACTATGTGTAACCTATTTTAAAGAATAATAACTTCTTCTTCTAAAGATATATCACTTTTTTGCTTTACTTTTGCTTTAACTTGTTGAATAAGATTTTTTACATCACTTGCACTAGCATTCCCTTTGTTTACAATAAAATTTGCATGAAGGCAAGATATTTCAGCCCCACCAACCTTTAAACCTTTAAGGCCGAGATTATCAATTATTTGGCCGGCACTAACACCATTTACTTTTTTAAATACGCTTCCACAATTTGGATATTCAAGTGGCTGTGATATTTGTCGTTTTTTTAAGTTGTTTAAACAGTTTGATTCAACTTCTTTTTTTTCTGATTTATTTAATTTTAACCAAACTTTTAATATTACAAAATTATTTTTTTTAAATATTGAATCTCTATATGAAAAAATTGTATTTTTATTTTTAATTATTTTTATTTTTTTACCAGTATAGTACATAACTTTTTGCACAATATCTTTTATTTCATGGTTGTATGCCCCTGCATTCATATACACAGCGCCACCCATTGTACCCGGTATACCATATGTAAATTCCATACCACTTAAAGCATTTTTAATAAATATTTTATTTGCAATAAATAAATTTACTCCACAATCAATAACTGCTATATTTTTATGTATTTTTATTTTATTTATTTTTTTTGTGGATATTATTATTCCGTCATAGCCCTCATCGCCAAATATTACATTGCTACCATTCCCAAGCACAAAATATCTTATATTATTTTTTGCACAAAATTTAATTATTTCAACAAATTTTTTTACACTGTTTGGCTCAATAAAAAAATGTGCATTCCCTCCAACACGCATTGTTGTGTGCTGAGATAATGGCACATTTATTTTCATATCTTTAAATTTAAAATTTTCCATAAGATATTATATGCTAAGTTTTTACATATTGTACTCAAAACTTATATCTTTAATAATTACAGTATCGCCGTCTTTTAAGCCTTTTGATAAAAGTAAATCTATTATTCCAAATTTTTTAAGAGCATTTTGAAAATATGCAAAAGATGCCTGGTCGCTAAGCACAATACCCCTTACCAAATTATCTACAAGTCCACCCTGAACTTCAAAAGTATTGTCATCAAGTTTAATTACATCAATAGATGATTTATCTCTACTGTCAAAATCAAAAACTTCACTTTCCAAAGGTGCTGGCTTTGGTATTTTACTTATTGTGCTGTAAACTTCGTCTAAAAGTTGGTCAAGTCCTTCATGGGTTATTGCACAAATTGGGTAAACTTTCTTTCCAATTTTTGCTTCAAAATCTTTAATTGTTTTTTCTCGTACATCTTTATCTAAAAGGTCAATTTTTGTCAACGCAACAATTTGTGTTAGTTTTGAAAGTTTTTCACTATACTTTTTAAGTTCTGTATTTATACTTACATAATCATCATAAGGGTTTCTACCTTCACTTCCTGATATGTCCACCAAGTGAACAATGGCACGAACACGCTCTATGTGCTTCAAAAAATAATGCCCAAGCCCTGCACCTTCACTTGCACCTTCAATTAGTCCTGGAATATCTGCTACAACAAAACTTGTGTTTTTGTAAGGCACAACACCAAGATTTGGATATATGGTTGTGAAATGATAATTTCCAATTTTTACCTTTGCATTAGATATAACTGAAAGCAAAGTGCTTTTCCCAACATTTGGATAACCAACTAGCCCAACATCTGCAATACTTTTTAATTCCAAAACAATTTGCTTTTCTTTAACTACTTCACCTGTTTGACTAAACTTTGGTGCTTGACGAGTAGGAGTTTTGTAGTAGTCGTTACCATGCCCACCATAACCACCTTTAAGGGCAACAAACCTTTCGCCGTTTTGTGTCAAGTCATAAACAACTTTTTCTGTGTCGGCGTCAAGTAACACCGTTCCAACTGGTACACGGATTATAACATCTTTCCCGTCTGCACCTTTTCTACGATTTTTACCACCTTTTTCGCCGTCTGTAGCAACAAACTTTTTCTTAAACGAAAAGTCGTAAAGTGTGTTTATTCCTTCATCTGCAACAAAAACAACATCTCCACCTTTTCCGCCGTCACCACCGTCTGGACCACCATTCATTGTAAGTTTGCTACGATAAAATGATATAGCACCATTTCCACCATTGCCGGCTTTTATTGTTATTTTTACTCTATCAAGATACATTTTTCACCTCTTTATAATATTTGCATATACTTTTTAACTGGCACATCTCACATTTTGGAGAAATTGCTTTGCAATAATATCTACCAAATAGTACAAATCTATGATGTAGTTTTTGCACATCTGTTTTAAAATATTTTTCAAGTTTTATTGAACACTTATCTGCGTTTTTCTCATCGACTATCCCTAGCCTGTTTGAAACTCTTAAAACATGGGTGTCAACAGCCATAACATTTTGATTAAAAACAAATCCCAAAACAACTTTTGCTGTTTTCATACCAACCCCGGGCAAAGACATAAGTTCGTCAAGAGTGTTTGGTACAACTCCGTCAAACTTATCCAAAAGTGCATGACTTAATAGCACAATATTTCTTGCCTTGTTGTGATAAAATCCGCATGGACGAATTATGTTTTCTATATCTAAAATATCTGCTTTTACAAAATCTTGTGGCTTGTTATATTTAGCAAAAAGAGTTGGCGTAGTCATATTAACTCTCTTGTCGGTGCACTGTGCAGAAAGAATAACTGATACCAAAAATTCAAAAGGTGTTTCTCCGTTAAGTTCACACCTTGCATCAGGAAAAAGTTGTGTTAAATAGTCTACAATTATCTGTTTTTTATCCACGCCCAAAGTATCACACAAATGCAAGATTTTGTCAACTTAACTTAAACATTGATTGTCCAATATTTAATGCTTAAAAGTTTTTTAATTTGCTATACTCAAAAAAAATAGCAAAAATGCTATCTTTGTTTTTTTATTCATAAAACCCAAGCGAAACAAGAATTGCTTTATCTACTTCTTTCATTTTAATCATATCAAGTTTGCAAACTCTGCTCCCAAGCCTTCGTTTATCAATGGTGCGAATTTGCTCTAAAAGAATTACGCTATCTTTGGGTAAATTATATTTATTTGATGAAAGTTCTATATGCGTTGGTAATTTCGCTTTTGAAAGTTGACTTGTAATTGCTGCCACAATTATTGTTGGAGAGTACTTATTGCCCACATTGTTTTGTATAACCAAAACAGGCCTTTGTCCACCCTGTTCACTTCCCACAACAGGACTTAGGTCTGCATAATAAATATCTCCTCTTGTTATTTGTGGTCTTTCTTGCACGATATAATCCTTTCATACCCTAAATAATCTAAAAGGTCGGCGTTTTCAAACTCACTATCAAGGTCAAGTTTTGAAAACAAAATACCCTTCATTTTCATACTATGCACAATTTCATCATTTTGACTTAGCACGAAAGAAAAATCCTTGCCGTTTTTCTTTTCAAAATTGTGTATATTTTTTTGTAATTCGCTTTTTATTTTTTTGTAATTTATTTCCATATAATTTATCTCCAAAACTTTAACTTCTAAACATATATTGTGAAAAATAAAAAAATATATTCTTAAAAAAAATTATTGCAAAATGCAATAACTTTAATTTACTAAACAAATCGCAACAGCAACTGTTTTTGAATGTGAAATAGAAATTTCAATATTATTTATATTATATAATTTTTTATCAATATTAACAACAGGTTTACCATTTTGCTCGTGTGTAATTTCTATATCTAAAAAACTTAAATTATTAGGACAACAAAGTGCTTTTTTTATTGCTTCTTTTGCACAATAAAACCCACACACTCTTTCAGCATTATCTTTATATTTTTTAAAATATTCTATTTCATTTTTTGTAAATATTTTATTTAATTTTTTTTCATCTTTTGCTAGGTTTTTTATTCGCTTTATTTCCAACACATCAATCCCAATCATTTTGCTCTCCAAAAACTTTTTCTACTGCTTTTTTTGCTTCATCAAATGAATATCCTTTTGACAAAATATGTCTGTATGCTTTTTGCTTTAATTTATTGTCCATAGTCTTATTTTTAACATATTTTTTTGTTAGTAGCAAAAGTTCATCTTCGTCTATTTTATAACTATCTAAAACTTCGTCGATTATGCTTTTGTTTATGCCTTTTTGCAAAAGTGCATTTTTTAAATAACTTTTTCCCTTACCTTTTTTAGTTAGCACATACTGCTTTGCATAGGTTTTATCATCAATATAGTTATAACTTTTCAAAAAACTAATAGCATCTAAAATAGCGCTTTCATCTATACCTTTTTGCCTAAGATTATCAGCAACTTGCTTTTGCGTTTTCATTCCTTTTTCTATATAAGAAAGTGCAATATCTCTTGACAAAAGTTTGTCGCTTTGCTTTTTCATCTCTAAAAAAGTCTGTTCGTCTATGTCTTGCCCTGTTTTTAGTTTGTTTTTTATTATGACTTCGGCAGTTAAAAGACAATAAAATTTTTCATCTACAAAAATTTTATATACTTCGCTTTTTCCACGCCTAACCATTTCACTTATTTTCATCTAATTCTCCAAGTGCCAAACTCGCAACTTTTGTGTATGCCCTAACAAGCCCACCTGCTCCAAGTTTTTTCCCACCAAAATATCTAACCACACAAACCAAAACATTAGTTAGTTTTTTCTTTTCTATAACCGACAAAATTGGTCTGCCTGCTGTGCCTTGTGGTTCACCGTTGTCCGAATATTTTACTATCTCAACACCTTTTGTTATTTTGTAGGCAAAACATATATGCGTGGCTTTTTTATGCTCTTTTAAAAGAATAGCCAAAAATTGTTCAACATCTTGCGTGCTTTCAACAATTTTGGCGTATCCTATAAATTTTGACTTTTCAATTTCTAAAATTTTCATAATACTTCAATTTTCATAAAGTTTTTCTTACCTTTTCTAAGTAACAAATAACCTTTATCAGATAAATCTTTTAATGTAATTATTGTGCTAGCATCAAGCACTTTTTTGTCACCAACAATTATTCCACACTGTGGACAAAGCCTTCTTACTTCACTTTTTGAATTGCAAAGGTTACACATTGTAAATAGTGTCGCAACATCTATTCCTTGCATTAGGTCACTTTTTTTAATTTGATATGTTGGAACATCGTCAAGGTTTGCACCACCTTCAAACAAAGCCTTTGTTGCCTTTTGTGCCAAAATTGCATCTTCTTCGCCTCTGACAAATTTTGTTATTTCATATGCCATAACCTTTTTTGCATTAACAATATCTTCGGCAATAAGTTTGTCAACTTCGTCCATGTCAACATCGGTAAAGAGTGCAAACATCATACGAGTACATTCATCTGGAGTTTGGTAAACGCCTTGATAAAAATCGTATGCCGAAATTTTATCTTTGTCTATCCAAATAGCACCTTTTTCTGTCTTGCCCATTTTTTTGCCGTCTGGGGTTAAAAGCAATGGATTAGTTGCACCAATCAAATTAACATCAGTGCCGTTTGCAAAGTTCAACTTTCTTTGAAGTTCAACTCCTGCAACAATATTTGCCCACTGGTCACCACCACCATATTGGAGAGTACAACCATATTTTTTGTTTAGTTCAACAAAATCATACGCCTGCATAGGCATGTAGCCCATTTCAAAAAATGTAAGTCCACCTTGACTTAACCTGTTGTCATAAATCTCACTTGAAAGCATTTTGTTCACATTAAAATTGATACCAACTTCACGCATAAAGTCAATGTAACTAATGTTTTTAAACCACTCGGCATTGTTTACTATTATTGCAGGATTTTCGCCGTCAAAATCAAGAAAAATTTTCAGTGAATTTTTTATCTTCTCAATGTTTTTATTGATTGTTTCACTGTCCATAACTTTTCTAAGTTCGCTTTTGCCACTTGGGTCGCCAATCTGTGCAGTAGCGCCACCCATAAGCAAAATAACCTTATGCCCGGCCTTTTGAAAACGCCTTAAAATGCAATAAGGCACACAATGCCCTATATGCAAACTATCTGCCGTTGGGTCTGTTCCCTCATAAAGTGTTACAGGCTTACCACTTTCAAGCAACTTTTTAAGTGCCTCTTCATCTGTGCACTGATATAATAATCCACGCTTTTTTAAAGTGTTGTACAAATTTGTGTCTACCATAACTGCTCCTAAACTTAAAACATAACAAAGACTAAAAAAGTGTTTTTAAAAACAATTTGTCTTTTTAAATCTCGCAAAAACATACTATAATACACCAAAAAAATTGTCAAGCAAAACTGTTGTTAAAAACATTAAACTGGTGTACAATAAAAACATGATTGATTACACAAAAATGATAATTTTAGCAAAAAATGCAATGAAAAATTCATACTCGCCCTACTCTAACTTTAAAGTAGGTGCTTGTGTGCTAACTAAAAGTGGTAAATATTATTTAGGTACAAATGTTGAAAATTCAAGTTTTGGTGCAACAGTTTGTGCAGAAAGAAGTGCCATTTGCTGTGCCGTAACAGATGGAGAAAGAGAGTTTGAAGCAATCGCCATTGTGTCAAGTGGAGATGACTATACTTTTCCATGTGGAATTTGCAGACAATTTATTAGTGAATTTAATAAAGATATAAAAATAATTGTTGCAAAAGACGAAAAAAATTACAAAATTTTTACCTTACAAAAGTTATTGCAAAATGGCTTTAACAAAGGAGACATAAAATGAGAGCAGTAGTTGAAAAAGTGAAAAATTGTACTCTTTACAGTGAAGGCAAAAAACATAGCCACATTGACTATGGCTTTTTGGTACTTTTTGGAGTGCATGAAACCGACACACTTGAAATGGTCCCACACTTTGCGCAAAAAATTTTGAAACTTCGTGTTTTTCGTGACGATAACGACAAGATGAATTTAGATATTCAAAAAATAAAAGGTGAAATTATGCTTGTTAGCAACTTCACCTTATATGGACGCACAAAAGGCGCAAATCGTCCTGACTTTACACACTCAGCAAAGCCAGAACTCGCTGAAAAAATTTACAATAGTTTGCTAAGCGAACTTCAAAAATACATACCCACCCAAAGTGGTGTTTTTCGCACACATATGGATATTGAAATGGTCGCCGATGGCCCGGGAACATTTATTTTGGAAGAGTATTCAACCCCCGATGCAATCTATTAAAAAATTTTAATATCCAATAAATTGTGGGGTTGAACCATAGTAGTCACTACTTTCAAACAAACTCTCATATTTCGCTTGTAGTGTTGCGACTTCTTGACTTGGAACAATCACAGTTTCTAATGAGTAGTTTGTTTGACCTAAAGAAAATACATGTGTAATAAGATAATCTATTATTTCTTCATTACCACTATATGAACTAACTTCAACTGATTTTATTGTCATTTCATCAAAATCATTTCCGTCTCCTATAGTGAATGTTTTGAATTTTGCAACACCACTTATCAATAATTTTTCAATATACATTCCACCAGACCTAATTTCACCTTCATCACCATAAAATGAAACATTGTTGCCTATGCTTAGTAGTTCAAAATATGATGCGTTAGTACTTGTACCAAAAGCACCATTTTGTACTATCGTATTATCAGGAATGTAAAAACTAGTTGGAAAATTTTGTTGTGTTAGTCCACTAACAAATTGATTTGGAGTGAATCCAAAACCTGCCAAAGCATTTTCTCCTATCGTATCAATATTTTGTTCTATTGTATTACCAATAGCCAATGATCCAGAGTAAATTGTTGATAAATCGGATTTCTCTAAGACAAAATGCGTTTCTTTATTGTTTAATCTTGAAGTGTAAAATTTATTATTTGGGCTAACAGTTATATCAAGTGGAATTGCAAAAGACTGATTTATACCAAAAACAGCACCTCTATCAATAATTGTTTCACTCATCATGAAACTTGTTGGATAGAACAATTGAATGTTTTCTCCTATTTCGACATCAAAATATGATTTTAAAACAAATGCATTTTCCCCTATCGATATAATGCTGTCTGGTAAAGTTAAATGTAAAACTTGGTATTGTCCGTCGCTACTTCCCCAACATGTATGCACAAAAGCATCATAATCGATATATTTAACATTTTTTCCAAATGAAATATTGTTGAAAGACGAACCTACAAAAGAATATGTACCTATTGTTGTGACAGAGTCTGGAATAATAATTGTATCTGCTTTAATATCCCAAAATGACTGCATATCAATTTGATAAGGTACCCCCATTTGCAAGAGTAATTCAATAAATGCCTGTGCAGAACCATACAAACTAATAATATAATTAAACAATACCAATTCACTATTACTAATCTTTGTACCATAGATAAGTTCAAGAGGTGCAATCCCATTTGCAATTTTTGTAACTGTTACATTATTGTACTTAGAAGGTATTTCTACTGTTTGCCCTGTAAAATCTCTTGAAATATCTGGACGCAAAGCGACTTCGTAATTAGTTGAAAACGGTATTGCAGTATAAATAAATTTATCATCTTGCGCCGTAGTAGGCATGGAAGATGTCAACGATGGTACGACATTTACTATGATATCAATATTTTCATCAATATCAATTGTTGGATCTTTTAAAGAATACCCAAAAATCATATTACGACCATTTTGAGAATTAGAATCTAATACAATATCAACAACATTGTCAGATTGAAAAACATAACTATTTATTTCGTCTCCTGTAACATTGTTTTCCAAAGTTACATTTAAAAAATTGTCTTGACTTAGATTTTTAATATTTATGATTACAAAATAAGAATAATGTTTATCGTAATCAATGTTGACTCCACTAATATGATTGCTACCTGTATTTGTCAAACTATTATATGTATCAAAATTTTGTACAGGTTCACTCAGTATATTATCTATACTTGCAAAATCTAAATCTTCCAATCTGTTTTCGGTAACCATATTTCTTAACTGTGCTTCATTCATCAACTCATCTTGTGCATAAACTTTTGTAGTAATTTCTGCAAATGCATTATCAACCTGATAAGTAATATCGCCACTTATTGTAAAAGATACACTCATTGCACTATATACACCAAAGCAAAGCATAGCCACACTAAAACACAATGAAATAAGACTTAATAATAGTTTTGACTTTCTATTCATACCCTTTCTCCTAAGTTTATTTTTAGTATATACAAAATCTATCGTAAAACCAAACATTTTGGGCAAATTGCTATATACTATTTCCAGTTT
>CALWPE010000060.1 GCA_944383345.1 uncultured Clostridia bacterium
GTAGGCAATTATATATACAAAAATTTTCATAAAGGAGAGTAATATGAAAAGAAAATTCAAATTATTTGCAACAGTAGCATCACTTTGCCTTTCTGTTGCACTTATGGCTTTCGGTGTATATGCAGCAAGCACTGTTACATACACTGTAAGTGGTAGTGTTACATTTAACGATGTACAAGTTGCTACAAAATGGGAAGCCCATGTGTATAAAGAGGCTGCAAAAACAAACGAATGGGGTGCTGCAGGCTCATACGAAACAACAGCAACAGGAGAACCAACAGGATCAAATACATGGTCACCTGCAGTTGTATTTACAACAACAGATAAAGTTGCCGTATTTGAAATTAAATGTACAAACAATGGTACTGGTGCTATTGATATTGATGTTACAGGCGCTGGAATTGCAGCAGTTGCTGGCCAATTGACAGTAACAATGAAACATGGTGTTGAAACTGCATCAGATGCAGCATCAGAGGTTTCTGCTCTTGGTAAAGAAGGTTTAACAACAGGACAAACATATGTTGTTGAAATTACTGTTACATTAACAGATGTACTTAAAGCATTACCAACAACTGCTCTTGACCTTGTATTTACAGCAACACCAATTGCTGCATAATTGGCAAGACAGTTATATTAAAAAAACCAGGATTGGCGAGCCATGTTTTTTTATGCAAAAAATTAAATAAATAAGATAAAATTTAAAACACTAATTATAATAAAAAGTACTTATATAATAAATTATTTTATTCTCAAAAATATTTGATTTAAATTATATTTAAAATAATTATAAAATTAACAAAAAAATATATTATATTTTATTTTAATACATTTTAATACCTTTATTTATAAGCTATTGCCTATTTTTTTATTTTTTAAAAAAATAAATACTTTTTTTAATTTTTATATATTTTTTGTAAAAATTAAGTCAAAAAATTGCATAAAAAAAACAAGGTTCGCCAATCCTTGTTTTTTTAAATTTTCTTAAATTATGCTGTGTAATTTGCTGTAAATACTAATGACAAAGCAGTCTCTGGAAGAGTCTTTGTAAAGTCATCAAGAGTAACAGTTATTTCCCACTCATAAGATGTGCCAGCATCAACATTTGCAGTTGTTAAACCAGCAATATCATTTGTTACCTCTGCCAAAGCACCAGTTTTTCCAGCCCTAACAGATACTGATAATTGGTCTGCAACATCTACCAACTTATTAGCAGCATCCTCAATATGTACATAAAATGCTTGGCTTCCATCGTTAGCAACTTTTATTTTGTAAATAACTTTATTTTGAGTTGTGCTAAATGCTACAGTAGGTATTGCAAATGATGCATTCTTGTTTGTATCACTTGCTGCTGTTGTAGCAAATGTTTTATAGTATGTTGAGCCACCTTCACTGGTTTTGTCATCCCATAATGTTGTACCATCTGCTTTGTATGCTCCTGTTGTCCAAGTAGATGCAACTTCAACATTTGTAAAAGTAACACTACCTGTAACGGTGTATGTTACTTCTGTTGCTGCATATACACCGAAAGCCATAAGTGCAACAGAAAGGCAAAGTGATGCTACTGTTGCAAATAATCTAAATTTTCTTTTCATATTACTCTCCTTTATGAAAATTTTTGTATATATAATTGCCTACAAGGTGGCGAACCTTTTGACAGTTATACCACATGAAATATACTTTTTTGTGTCTTGTTTTTTTGTCATCTTATTCTTTATTAGATGATTAAGAACTTAGATATAGGAGAGTTTATATTTTTATTGAAGTATTAAAAGATTTATGGTATATTTTTACTGATTTTAAGGAGGATATCTATGCAAAACATTTATGACAATAATGCTTTTTTTGAAGAATATGAAAAAATGCGAGAAAAAGACATAAATGCAAATAATCTTATCGAACAACCAATTTTTTATTCTTTACTTCCTAGTTTAAAAGACAAAAAAGTTTTAGATATTGGTTGTGGGACTGGTGGATTTTGTAGGACTGCAAAAAATGAGGGAGCGAGTTTTGTTATGGGAATAGACTGCTCAAAGAATATGCTTGAAGTTGCCAAAAGTTATAAAGACGACATAACATATCTTAATTTGCCAATGGAAAATTTAAGTAAACTAAACGATAAATTTGATGTAATAACAAGTTCTCTTGCGTTTCATTATGTTAAAGACTTTGATAAACTAATTTATGATATTAGCAACCTTATAAAACCGGGTGGGGAACTTATCTTTTCACAAGAGCACCCAGTTGCAACTGCGTTTATTCCACCAAAAGGACAAAAACTTGACAACAAAATTGATATCCATGGTAAAAGATATTATCTGCTTAGTGATTACAACAATTTGGGCATACGAATAGTCACTTGGAATGTTACAGGTGTAGAAAAATATCACCGAAATTTCAGTGATATAATAAACACACTAATAAGACATGGTTTTATGATTACAAATGTCACAGAAAGTTATGCAGATAGTGAAGTAATAAAAAAAGAGCCTAAGTATAAATATCAAAATGACAGACCTTACTTTATCTTTATAAGTGCCAAAAAACTATAAGCAAATCAAATTTCAACTAATACATAAAAAACCCAAGAGCATTATACTCTTGGTTTTTTCTTTATTTTTAAGCATTGGCTTTTTTCTTTTTTCTTCCTTTAATACCAAATATTATTGATAGTATGGTAAGGCAAGTAACAAGTGTTGAAATAGCAACTATTATTGACCAATTTATTCCGGGTACACTTAAATTTTTTGTTTCTACATAGTATCTAACAATGTCACCATTTTCGCCATAAAATGCAATGTATGTGTATGGTCTTGACTTTTCGTATCCGTCTAAAACACTAATTGGAGTGTCTTTTTTTAACAAGATGTTATCAACTTTTTGATAGACATATTCATTTGTTGATTGCACAAGTATTTTTTCATAAACAGGTGTGTCATCATTTTTTATCTTGCCATTTTCGTCAAGTGTACGAGATGGTGAAGTTATTGTGCTATCTAGTGTATGGGCTTTTAAAACATAGCCGGTGTCACTTTGGGTTGTATTTTCAACCACACCAAAAACAAACACTTTATAAAACATTTCATCTGTTTGTGGTGAAGAATTGTCCAACTTCAAAATTGTGTTAGCGGCGACATTGTCAATATATATTTCACTTTTTAAACTTGCTTCTTTATAAATTGCAGTTGGAGTTAAAACTGTTACGCTTTCGATATCATTTTCGTCAGCAAAACTAACTAGTTTAATCTGTGGGCAAAGTGCCAAAACTGCAATCATACAAAATAAACAAAAAAATGCTATTTTTTTCATACTCATATTGTAAACCATTGAAGTTATTTTTGCAAGGCAAATTTAATTGTAGTGTTTTTTATTTTAGATATTTGACGAATATACTTAATAATGCTAAACTTCTACTCTAGGAGATAGATATGCTAATAATTCAAAATGTCAAAGAAAAACAACAGCAAAACAAACAAAATTTAAGTTTAATAAAGGAGTGTCTTTGACATTCCAAAACTAGAGAAACGAAAAGGCGAACTTGAATCACAGCAACAAGACCCAAGTGTTTTTTCTGACCCAGCAAAAAGCAAAAAGATTGGGCAAGAGTTGAAAAGCATAACAGAAAAACTTGACAATGTTAATCAACTTGAAAAATCGCTTTCAGAGATTGATACAGTAATCGAACTTTTGGAACTTGAAGAAGATAGTTCTCTTGAAAAAGATTTAGAGAATAGGTTAAATGAAGTAGAGCAAAAACTTGAAGATTTCAAAATAGACACTCTACTTAATGGAAAGTATGATAGTTACAACGCAATTATGACCTTACATTCTGGTGCAGGTGGTACAGAAGCGCAGGATTGGACGCAGATGTTATTTAGAATGTATACAATGTAAGAAGAAAAAAAAGGTTATGATGTGACTGTTCTTGACGAACTAGCAGGGGACGAAGCAGGAATAAAAAGCATAACATTTTTAGTTAGTGGCGAAAATGCCTATGGTTATTTAAAGTGTGAAAAAGGTGTGCATAGGCTTGTAAGAATTTCACCATTTGATGCAGGTGCAAGACGCCATACAAGTTTTGCAAGTGTTGAAGTTATGCCAGAGATAGAAGACGCACCCGAAATCGAAATAAAACCCGAAGATTTAAAAGTGGACACATATAGGTCAAGTGGTGCTGGTGGTCAGCACATAAACAAGACAGAAAGTGCCATACGAATAACACATATTCCAACAGGAATTGTTGTTAGTTGCCAAACCGAACGAAGTCAAATTCAAAATCGTGAAACGGCAATGAAAATGCTTTATAGTAAACTTGTTGAAAAGCAAGAAGCAGAAGAAATGGAAAAACTTTCCTCAATAAAAGGCGAGATAAAAAAGATAGAGTGGGGAAGTCAAATACGAAGTTATGTATTTTGTCCATACACTCTTGTAAAAGACCACAGAACAGGTTACGAAACTTCAAACATTGAAGATGTAATGAATGGTAATATTCAACCATTTATAAACGATTATCTAATTAAAAGTAATTAAAGGAAGAATTATGCAAATAAGTAGTGAACTTTTTGAAAAATTAAAAAACAAAAAAAGTGTTAAAATTTTAGCCATAGAATCAAGTTGTGACGAGACAAGTGTTGCTGTTGTTGAAAATGGAAGAAATGTTCTTTCAAACATAATAGCATCACAAATAGACATTCACACACGATTTGGTGGAGTTGTTCCAGAAATAGCATCAAGAAATCACATAACTGCTATATCAAATGTCACTCGTGAGGCACTTGAGAAAGCAAACTGCACTCTTGATGATATTGATGCAATTGCAGTAACTTATGGTGCAGGACTTTTAGGCGCACTTTTGGTAGGAATAAGTTTTGCAAAAGGTCTTGCATATATGTCACACAAACCACTAATTGCAGTAAGTCACATAAAGGGACATATTGCAGCAAACTATGCGTCACATATAGACCTTGAGCCACCTTTTTTGTGCTTGCTTGTAAGTGGTGGACACACTGCAATTCTTGATGTCACAGACTACACACATACAAAACTTATTGGAACAACAATAGATGATGCTGTTGGTGAGGCTTTTGATAAAATAGCAAGAGTAATTAAGCTAGGTTATCCGGGTGGACCAAAAATAGATAAAATGGCAAAACTTGGTAAGCCAAACATTGAGTTTAGACATAAATACACTCTTGAAAATTCATACAATTTTAGTTTCAGTGGAATAAAAACTGCTGTAATAAATTATGTCCACAAACTTGAACAAAACAAACAAGAAATCAATCAGCAAGACATCGCTGCAAGTTTTCAAAAGGTAGTTACAGACGAACTTGCTCACAAGGCAATAAAGG
>CALWPE010000061.1 GCA_944383345.1 uncultured Clostridia bacterium
TTATCTGTTTCAAAAGTATTTAATCTGTCTATAATTTTTGAAACTAATTATAAAAAAGAGTTTTACTTTAAAAGTAGAACTCCTTTTTTCTTGTTTATTCTGCTAGTTTCAAAATGATTTGACCTTATCGTGTTTTTTTATGTAAAATTTAAAAATTGTAAAAGTCTAAGTCAATTTCATATTGATATGGTCTTTCTGCATTGTTGTACTCATATGCTCTTTTTAGTGTTATTATATTTTTTCCAGTCGTCAAGTTACTTTGAATTTCTCCATTTATTTTTAATGTTAATTGAGATATCATTTCATTAGTCATATTGTTGTTAAATTCTATAATTAAAGTAGTTAGCGTTTCATCAATTTGTATTGAAAGATTTTCGTTGCTGTAAGGGGAACCATATGAGATGAATGTGCTTGATCCGTCGGAGGAAGTTTTTACATAGGCTTGTACATAGTATGTCCCACTAAATTCATAGTTGCAATCTATTTCAATCTTCCCTGAGTATAAATAGCCATATTCGTTTTCTGTTTCGTTTGCATAAAATATTTTATTTAATAATGAATTTGTTTCAACAATTAGTGGTTCTTGCTCGTAATTTTTAGTGTAAACCCAAAATTTTATATTTTGGTTGAATTTCATATACTTTGTTGCACTATCGCTATTTAAAAAATCCAAAAGAGAAAGTTCATCTTCATTTTCAAAACGAATAAACACATTTGTTAAATCAGTATCTTCAGCCCACGATGATTTGGTGAATGAAACTTGATAGATGGATTCAACAATTGTGCCTTCAACAACTATATTAAAGTCTTGTGTTGGGGTAAAGGTGTAATAATATGTTACATTATCTATGTTTGTCCATTGAACAAGTTCTCCGTTTATCTTTATGGTAAGTTCTCCTTGCACTTCATAACCCGGGTCGATTGTAACAGCACCTTCAAAAGTTCTTTTGCTATTTATAAATGTTTTTCCGTCTTTATCAGTTGCAAAAGAGAAGACACTAAAAGTACAATGATTTGGCGTTGTTATATCATAATAATAATTCTTTTCGCCACAGGCAGAAAACAAAAACAAAGCAGGGATAATCAATGCAAAAGCAAAAATTAAACTAAAAATTTTATTTTTTGAAAGTAAAGGTTGCATAAAATCTCCTTTATTTATATTTTTTATCAGTTATGTTGTCAATAGCAATTACCAAAGAAATTAAAAGTGGTAAATCTTCTATATTGGCATCAAGTTCAAAAGAATCATTTATTATTGTAATTTCTCTTCTTATTGTACCTATCACTTCACCATTTTTAAGTATTTGGCAATTAAGACCAAAGAATTTGCCTTCAACTTTTATTTCATCTTTGTAGCCTAATATAAAATATTCTTGGTTGACATTGAACCATTTATCTTTAACTGTTGCAATTTTTGTTTTATTTGCGTCATAAATGTATGCTTTGTGCACGAAAAAGTTAAGCCATTTGTTTCTTATTTTGTATAGTTTGTTTCCGTTTAAATCACATAACCACTTCACACGGGTAGGACTAAAAAATCTACCTTTAACATTGTAGATGGGTTGTTTATTTTCGTCTACAACAGAAGAACCACCACCAAGTGACCAAAATTTGTTTTTTATATAAACTTTCATAATATTCTCCTTAAATTAAAATAATTTTGAAATAAAATATCCAACTAATATTGCTATACCTATCCAAACCAAAAGTTTAATAACTAAAAGTATTATTTTTCGAACTTTTACAGTCTTGTCAACGAAATATTCATTTTTTATCTCTTCAAACTGATTATTTGGTGTTAAAATGGCTGCTTTTCCGTTTGGTTTTAATGTATTGAATTGAATTGTTATTTGATTATTATCGTCATTTAGTTTTACTTTAAATAAACAATTTATTGATATGCACTTTTTGTCATAAGGTGGCTCTAAAATACCGAATATGCTTACAATGAAAGATATTAAAGCATAAAGCCACCACAATTTGCTTTTTAATTCAAAATATCTTGAAATGGTTATTTCAATATCGTCTTTTTCGGTTTGAATCTCTGCTTCATATGAACCGAAGTTATTTTTCTTGCAATTTATAAATTCACCATCAACAAATACATTTGGTACAACTTTGTTAGGTAGTCCAACCATTTTTATTTTAACATTTTTCATTTTATCACCCCCGTTAGTGCTACTACTATAAATAATACAGCGATGGCGATAACAATAGAAGAAATGACTATTCTTGCCGTATGCTTATTTGTTTTATCAAGAAGTAAAAGGACAAGAGAAATTATTGCGCATAAAATAGTTATAGATGTAAATATATAAAAGTTCTCTAAAAAGAACGATGCTATCTCTGCAGAAATTGTTGCCGAAGATGTTACAATGTCAAAGAAGTTTGGAACAATTATAAATATTGTGCCAAGTGTTAAAATTATAACGCAAAAAGCGGTGACAAAGATAAATGCTAACGCAACAAAAGAAAGTACTCCACATAGACACAAAATAAGAGATACAATAGAAATATTTGAAAATATTTTTCCTAGCCTTACCAAAAAGTTTAAAAAGTCATTTTTAGCAGGCGAAAGGGGTGTTTGTGTTTTCATAATATCCTCTAATAAAAAATTTAATTAAGTTTGTTCTAATATAAAAATGATACAATAATATATAAGTTTGTGTCAAACGATTTTTAGAATTTGTTTTTATTTTATAACTACATTATTTTAAAGTCTTAATTATTTTAAAGTCTTAAAATTATTATATTAGATATTATTTGCCAAATAAAAGTAAAAAATGTATAATAAAAAATATGGATAATATAAACGAAAATTACAAAAAAAAATTCAGAAACATATTGAAAAATCATAATTTTTTAGAAATTGGCGAGCATAATTCGGTAATTAAACGAATTAAAAATATAATTTCAAATCAAAAGCCAAACCCTGAAAAATTTTTTGTTGCAGATGGAATATGGGCACAGAATAGAATTTTGGAAACAAATACACAGATTGATTCACTAATTATATGTCCTGATTGTGTATATACCAATGAAGCAGTAGCAATTATTGAAAAATTAGCAGAAAAAACTAAGAATTTGTATATAGTTTCTCAAAAAACATATGAAAAAATTGCTGAAAGAGATAAACCAGATGGGCTTATGAGTATAGCAAAATTGCCTATGCCTGACATAAAAGATTTTAAGCCAAGAGAAAAAAGCGTAATACTTGTCCTTGATGGAATAGAAATACCCGGCAATATTGGTACAATGCTTCGTGCTTGCGATGGCGCAGGGGTTGACGCAGTATTTATATGTAACCGAAGGGCTAGACTTACACACCCTAAACTTATTAAGGGTAGTATGGGTGCTGTTCTTACTATTCCAATGTTTGAGTTTAGTGATGTTGATTCATGCTATCAATTTTTAAAAAATAATGGTTACACAATATTTTTAGCAGATACTCGTGCAAAAAATACATATTTTAGCCAAAAATATCCATCTCATACTGCTTTTGTAATGGGAAATGAAAGACATGGAATATCTCGTGAATGGTATTCATATCCAGTTGAAATGATATCAATACCAATGCTTGGCAAGTGTGATTCATTAAATGTTGGAGTTTCTGCTACAATTTTGATATATGATGCCTCAATGAAACTTCATTTTGATAAAAAATAAACATTATTTTTTTTATAAATTTTAATTATTCCTGTTTATCTTTATTTGTCATTCTGTATTGTAAGTTAAATAAAGATATTGAAATGTAAATATACCATTTTGTTATTCTTAAATATTTTTTTATTTTTAAAACACTATATAATGTATATAGTAACAAGTAAAAAATAAGAGTTATACCAAATTGCTTGCCAAATTAACTTGGGTTGATATATACTCTAACTGAAATATTGTAGATAAAGGAGGATGAGTTTGTGAGCAAAGTTACAAGGTACATAATTCTTGGTGTTGCGATTTGTATGTTGCTTGCTGTTAGCATATATGGCGTATACAGTGCAAGCCAAGTTAATTACACGCTACAAGGCTCAATTTCATACGATGCCGGAGAGTTTGAAGCAACTTTTAATTTCAATCATATCTCTGGGGCAGAAGATGAAAATGAACAACCACTTGCAGAAGGCGCGCCATTACTTGATGAATCTGCTACTCAAGTTACTGGAACAGGCAACCTTGCACTAAATAAAACATTATACTTTACAAATTCATCACCAAGCAATGTTAATGACATAATTATCGCATTAAATGTCACGCACACACTAGTTTATAGTGTTCGTGTAACAGTTACACCGGGTGAAGCATTCGCTTCGGGTGGGCAGTACAATGGACTAATTACTTGTCAAGTAAGTACAGACCAAAGCAATTGGGGTTCTGATGCCAACATAGTTGTTGGAGGTCATCAAGATACTGGTACAACTATATACATAAAATTTAGTTCAACACTTGCTAATGTAAAAAAACTGCCTGCAACAAATACTGGGTCACTTGTAAATGTGACACTTCAAAGTGTTTAAAAGTTAAACCTGCAAATAGATTTTAAACAAACGATTAAATTTTAACTTTAAAAGTTAATGGGAGAACTGGGAGATGAAGTCTTTAAAAACTAAAATAGCCACCGTATTTAGTTTATTGTGCCTAGCACTGTCGTTGTCAGTGTTTGGCGTTTTTTCTGCAATAACTATACAAAATAAAACTACAGGACAATTTGGATACATTGATAAGACATGCTATTTGCAGTCTAGCGATGGAACAATAAAAGAGTTTTACTCTACTATACAAAAAGCATATTCTAGTGCCACCGATGGTGACACTATTTGTGTTTTTACTACAAGTGCATTTAATGAAGACTTAAACATAACAAAAAACATCTCAGTTAAAGCAGTGCAAAATGCAGTAACATTAGATTTAGGTACATATAACATAAGTGTTGGTGAGGGTGGTTCATTAACACTTGGCGACAGCACATACACATCTACAAGCCCAGTTTTAACAATTGAAAGTTCAGACACAACACAAAATGCTTTGATAAACAATACATCAAGTTTAGTTGTAAACAATGGGGTTGTGCTAAAATCATCAAGAGCCACGACTTTACAAAATCAAGGTAACTTAATTATAAATGGCGGAACAATAAATAAAGCACTAACAGGTCAAGTTTATAGTGCAGTAAAAAATATTGGCAGTGGTAATGTTAGTATTACAGGGGGTAACATTTCTGTAGAAAGTGGGAATAATCTCGAAGAAAAAATTGGAGTTGCCGTACTAAACGAAGGCTCTGGGAATATAACTGTAAGTGGAAGCAATAATGTTGAAATAAGTGGTGATGTAGGTATTGCAACAAGTTCAAACATTCTTGATTCATTGCTTTCAATGACAGATACTAATGCTCCTAGTGGTAAAATTATTGTCAACAATGCACAAGCGAATTTATCATGTTCACTTGCAGGTATTTTTAGTTCGTCAAGTTCTAGCGATGGTGTAACATTAAACGCCGGTACAATTAAAGGTATAGATAATGGCATACAATCGGGCATAATGACGATTGGAAACTGTGGTATAGTTATAGACGCTAAAGGTAAAGTAGATATTTCGGATGCTTTATATGGTTTGGCTTCTTCTGGGGGTAATGTTGATGTAACTGGCAATTCGCCTGTAAGCATCGACGGAGGTACAGGTATAGCCATTCTTGAAACGACTGCAAATGTATATTTAAATAACCCAAATCTAAACATTACGGCATATAGCGATGAAGAAAACTCATTTAGTGGTATTGGAGTATTTTATAACACCCCAAGTGGTACTTTAAATATTCAAGATTGTGGTACTATAAGTGGCGAAACATATTCTATTTCTGTTAGTGGTGAATCCAATGTTTCAGTAACAGTCTCTAGTGGAACATTTAATGGCTCTGTATTTCTTATTTCTGCCGACTTTACAGCAACTGGAGATGCTAAGTTTGTAATGCCAAGGGTAGTTGATGGTTCTTATGTTTCTGCTATAGGTTCATTGTTGGGAGATATAACCATTATTGGTAACAATGTTACATTCGATTCAGATTCTGCAATATCACTAGGCGGAAAAGGCTCAGTTTTGACACTTGAAAATGCTAATATAACAGGTGTTAAAGAGGGGGTAACACTAAACACTGCTACACTTGAAGTACTAGGTACAACAACTATAAATGCTACAGAAAAAGCCATATCCGTTGTCTTAGGTAGTGGTGAAAAAGTTATACTTAATGGTGCTTTAAACATAATTGGTGGAATTGAAGTTGATGCCTTGGATTATTCAACAACTTCAGCCCCTATTATAGAAATAGGTACAAACTTTTCAACACAAGATGCAATTACACTTTTATTAAATGATACTCATATTGGTGGAAGAATGATTGCTGTTTATAAAGATGCAACAATGGCAAATAATTTTAGCAAACATTTCACTCATCAGTATGGTTTGTTCTTGCGTGGAACAACACTTTGCATTGGAACTTTAGTCTCAGCACCAACTGCTGGGCAATCTCCTTATGTATATACTGGTAATGTAATCACTCATTTAACTGGTATAGATAGTTCAAAGATGACGGTTTATGGAACTAACTCTGCGACAGATGCAGGTAGTTATAGCGTTACTGTAGGGCTAAATGGTGACCAATATTGTTGGGCAGATACTTATAATAGAGAATCTAAGAAATATTCATGGCAAATCACACCAAAGACAATACAAAAACCACAGTTGGTTAATAATTCGTTTGTATACAATGGCTCAAATCAGGCTATTGCATTTAATCCTGCAGTTGATAGCACATCAACAACAGTAACAGGAACACAATCAGCAACTAATGTTGGAAATTACAGTGTTACTTTGACTTTAAAAAATACCAAAAACTATGTTTGGTCGGATAATTCAACAAGCACATATAGCCTTTCATGGAAGATTACACCAAAAACACTAAATAAACCAACAATGTCAGGTGGACCATTCACATATGACGGCGACGCTAAGACAATAACTATTTCTGGTTTTGATAGTGGTACAATGAATAGAACAGGCTACACTGCAACAAACGCAGGTTCTTATCAAGCAGTTGTATCATTAAAAGATAAGGCAAATTACACATGGTCAGACGGAACAACAACAGATGTTACATACAACTGGACAATTAACAAACTTGAGGTAACAATTCCAACTGCAAATCCAGCAAGTTATACATATAATGATGGTAAAGCAATCAACTTAACATTAACAAACCCAAATTCTAGTTACATAACACTAGGTGGAGATTTGAGTGGAACAGATGTTGGCTCTTATACAGCGACAGCAACACTTAAAGATACAAACAACTACACTTGGAGTGATGGTAGCAATACTACAAAGAACATAAGTTGGAATATTACAAAGAAACAACTTTCAATTCCAACACTTGATAGCGCTAACTTCACATACAATGGAAGTGCTCATACTATAAGTTTCACTGGTTATAATTCAAGTACTATGACACTAGGTGGAACACAAACGGCAACTAATGCTGGAAACTATCAAGCAACAATATCACTTAAAGACACTTCAAATTATGCTTGGGCAGGTGGAGCAACTACTGCACAAACATATAATTGGAGTATTTCAAAGGCGAAATTGACGAAACCTACAACAGGCACAAATAGTTTTGTATATACAGGAAGTCTAATCACATACACACCAAATAATTATAGTTCGTCAACAATGAATATAAGCGGAAATACTGCAACAAATGTTGGTTCTTACACTGCAAGTGTTTCTATCAAAGATACAACAAACTATATATGGAGTGATAACACTACACAAGCAGTATCACTTGGCTGGAATATTACTGCAAAACTTCTAGACAAGCCAACAATGTCAGGTGGACCATTCACATACGACGGAACTGCTAAGACAATAACTATTTCTGGTTTTGATGCTAAGACAATGACTAGGTCAAATTACAGTGCAACAAACGCAGGCTCTTATACTGCACGAATAGCATTAAAAGATAAATCAAATTACACATGGTCAGACGGAACTACAACATATGTTACATACAACTGGACAATCAACAAACGACAACTAACAATCCCAACATTAGGACAAACTAGTTATGCATATACAGGAGCAACAATTACTCCAACAATAACAAATCCAGATTCTGCATATATAACAATTGGTGGAAGTACAAGTGGTGTAAACGCAAATACATACACAATTACTGCTACAATAAATGACACAAATAACAATCAGTGGAAAGATGGTACAACAAGAGTTGTAAGCATAACTTGGACAATAACAAAACTAAGCCTTTCAACTCCAAATGGATTAAGTTGGACAGTATCTTCTGACAAATCAACAGTTACTGCAAATTGGAATGCTGTTTCTGGTAGAACATCTTACACCCTAACAGTTTTGGTCAACGGTTCTTCAAAATTAACTAAATCGAATATAACAAATACAAAGTATACATTTGATACCACAGAATTTAACAATCTTAGCATTGGTACATTTACATTCACAGTCCAAGCAATAGGAGATGCTAACCATAATAGTAGTGCTGTCTCAGGAGCATCTGGAAACTTGTATAGACTTGTATTTATGACAAACTATGGTACAAGTGCAGTCCATGCAAGACAATACTATGTTGCAAATACAACATATTCTGCACCAGCAAACCCAAGTAGGACTGGTTACACAATGGCAGGTTGGGCAACTTCATCGACAGGTAATGTAGTAACAATGCCTACAACAGTAAGTTCATCTGTTACATATTATGCTAAATGGAATGCTATCAAGTATGCAATAACAATAAACTCAAACGGTGGAAGTGGTGGTTCTGTAAATGCAAATACTTACAATATATCCCCATCACAACAATTAAGAACACTTACAAACCCAAGTAGAGCAGGCTATACATTTAGTAGTTGGAGTGTATCATGGAGTGACTCAACACATTCAGGAACATTACCAACAGTAAGTGGAACAACACGCACAATTCCAGCAAACTGCTATGGTAATATAACAGTTACTGCAAATTGGGGTGCAAACTCATATAGTATTTCAATAAATGCAAATGGTGGAAGTGGTGGTTCTGTAAATAACGGAGCATACAACACATCTACAGGACAACAAACAAGGACACTTACAAACCCAAGTAGAGCAGGCTATACATTTAGTAGTTGGAGTGTATCA
>CALWPE010000062.1 GCA_944383345.1 uncultured Clostridia bacterium
CCATATGTCAATTGATACATTAAAATACTTCCACTAACTCCTGCATTTAAACTTTCAAGTCCATTTCGCATTGGGATGGATATCACTTTGTTTGAAAGGCCTCTAAAACTTTCACTTACTCCGTGCCCTTCATTTCCAACAATTAGCCCAACACTTCCACTTATTTTTACCGAGAATATATTTTCCCCGTTCATATCTGCTGTCAAAATTGTTTTGTTCCAGCCTTTTGCAATATCAACAAAATCTTCACCGACTTCATAGAATCTACATCTAAATATTGCACCCATTGTGCTCCTAATGGTTTTATCAAGCGACAAACTTGCACATTTATATAAGTATATATCTAAAAAATCTGCGCCCACTGCACTACGAATAAGTGTTCCAACATTTCCCGGGTCTTGAATATTATCAAGAATTAAAAAGTTGTTATTTGGTGGCTTTAATTCATAATGTTTTAATTTAACTAATGCAATAACTCCTTGTGTTGTTTTGGTATTTGTGAACTTTTTTAAAACATTTTCGGAAACTAAAATATCATTACTTGTAAAGTTGTTCGAAATAGTTTTTATAACTGCCAAAATATCCCATTTATTTGCTATTGCTTCACAAATCAACTTGGGATTATCTAAACACAAAACACCTTTTTGTTTTGAAAGTTTTATTAAATTAACTATTTTTTCATTATGAACAGAAGTTAACATAAGTTTATTATACATAAATTGACATTTAAAATCAATTCAATTATACACAAAAAAACAAATCAATCCGATTTGTTTTTTTTTAATTCAATTAGTTTGCTTTGTTTGCTACAACAACAAGTGAAGCAAAGCCTTCAGCATCATTTACAGCCATGTCAGCAAGAACTTTTCTATTTAAATCAATTCCTGAAACTTTAAGGCCGTGCATAAAACGACTATATGAAATGTTGTTAAGTCTGCAAGCAGCATTGATTCTTGTTATCCAAAGAGCACGGAAATTTCTTTTCTTTTGTTTTCTACCAATGTAAGCATATTGACCACTCTTCATAACTGCTTGACGAGCAACTCTATAAAGTTTAGATTTTGCTCCACGATAACCTTTGGCTTGTTTTAATATTGATCTTCTCTTTTTTAATGCGTTTACTGATCTTTTAATTCTCACTTTTAGCCTCCTTAAGCGTTAATCATCTTTCTAACATTCTTTGATTGTTTTCCTGAAAGATAACCACCTTTTCTTAATTTTCTTTTTCTTGATTGTGCTTTTTTAGCCAAAAAATGACCCCTATTTGGCTTTGCATACTTTACAGTGCCTGATTTGTTAACTTTAAATCTTTTCTTTGCACCACTGTGTGATTTTAGTTTTGGCATAATAATCTCCTTTTAGTTCTTTTTTGGTGATATAATCATTATAATATTTTTTCCAACTACCTCAGGTTCTTTGTCATATGACCCATACTGAGAAAGCATTTCATAGAATGACTTAACAACTTCAATAGCATTTTTTACATATGCTTGTTGTCTACCTTTCATTCTAAGTACAACTTTAACTTTGTCACCATCTTTTAAAAAGCGAACACCATGTTTTGCTTTTACCTCTTTGTCATGAGTGTCAATTGTCATAGACAACTGAATTTCTTTCAAAGTGCTAACCTTTTGGTTCTTTTTAAGTTCCTTTTCTTTCTTTACGGCATCAAATTTATACTTGCCATAATCCATAATCTTACAAACATATGGAGTTGATGAAGATGACATTAGAACAAGGTCTAAACCTGCTTTTTCTGCAATCTCTCTTGCTTTTGGCATACTTACAATGCCATATTGTTCGCCATTTTGACCTATTAGCCTGACTTCATTGGTTGATATCTGGTCGTTGATCAGAAGTTCTTTAAAAATAGTTATATCCTCCTACAATAAAAAATGAGTGAAATAGAATTTTCACTCACCATAAAACAATAGAAAAAATCAGGATAATATTCATTTTGTTTTATACACAACCTAAGACGAACTTGGATGGTGAGAGAAAATCTCTACTTTACGAAAAACAAGATATCATAAAATTTAATTCATGTCAACAGTTTTTTGCAAATTTTTATTGAAAAACTTCAACATTATAATCATCAATATCTTGTGAATCAACAACTAATGAGAAGTTGTTCATTACCTTCTTTGAATGCATACGCCTAAAGACATCAACATAAAAGTTTGCTGTTCCATTATCTAAGCCAAACTTTCTAATAAGTGTTCCCCTTAGTGACCTTAAATCTTTTATCTTTTTGTCTTGTATGTATAAGCCAAGTGCTTTAACTCTTATACGATTCAAAGTTTTATCTGTTGGCCAAATTGTTGGGTTTTGCCTATTGTATTTAGGAAATTGATGATATGTGTCTGTATCGGCATACCTAAGGCCACCCTCAATAAAAACTATATTTGTATTGCTCCACAAAGCAAAAATACGACGCAATTTAAGAAGATTGTATTTCAATTCATTTCTTGGCTTGTATGAATATCTTTCCTTAACCTGCATATGCACAGTTTTGTATTTAAGTGCAAAGTCGTCACGAAGTTCATGATTACTTTTTTTGAGTAAAGAAACCAACCCCTCACTCTTTAGTAAGTTATCAAGAATTTCATCATAATTTGCAAGTAAAACTTCCAACTCATCTTTATATATATTTCTCATAAAACCACCCCATAGTAGATTATCGTAATTATAATATCAAAACATTGTAAAAAAGTCAATATACTATTTTACAAAACTTTATATAATATTTTATGTTTATTTATATGTTTATTTAAGAAATATATATGTTTAAAACATTACAATTCATTGACAAATTTAACTCTTTTTTCAAACAATTTACATATAAGAGTTTTAATTTTATTAGATAAAATTTCACTGCAATATATATTTATACTTTTGGGACTAAGCGCAATTAAATCTGTTACAAGTTTTTCTTCGCTCATATCGTTTGATGGCTCAATTATATTCAATTTTGAATCAAATATTCCATAAGATTTATCTAACGGCATTATATTTACTGCATCGTTTTTTACTTCTATATTATCAATTAAAAATTTAATTAGTTCCAAAAAAGTATCATCTTTATATAAATATATTTCATTTTGATTTGATATTTCAACCAATTCTTGCCATTTTTGTTTTAATGGTTGTAGCCTAAAATTAAAAAAACTTTCAATATTTATTTTTTTATCTATTTCAAGATATTTACTTACAATATAATTATCTGTTTCAATATCAAAATAAAGCAAAGCAGATATATATGCTTCTCTTGATACATTATCAACAATATTTATTTTCAAATTTTGCATTAAAAAATTTTTTTTATAAAAAAAACAAATTACTTGTGAAATAACATCTTGCAATGCAATTATAAGACGATTTTTTTCATAATGATTACACGCAATCATTATATCAGTATAAATTCCCTTATTTAAGTGAGTCATAACACCGTTGCAATCACGCACTTCATTGTTTAATTTCCCTATAATAAAATTTATAATTGATTGTTGTTTATTGTTTATGCTAATACAAAATTCCCACATTTTTTATCCCTTTGTCGTTTGTATTTTATGCAACAATAATATTTTTACTCATAAATAATTTTGCCAAATTTGTAATATTCTAAGTTTTTTGTGCCAACATTTATTTGACATGAATAACACATTTTGATAAAGTTTTATTGAGGGTAATATGAAATCAAAATTTTTATATATTTGTTGTGCTGTATTTTGTATTATGATGTCGGCTTTTTTGTTCGCTTGTAATGAAGAACCACAATATTTTGATGTATCAGTAAATGTTTGGTACTTTAACTATGGTACTGCATATGGCGGAGGTACATTTGAAGAAAATACCACTTGCACAATTTATGCAACCGAAAAACAAGACTCTAAATTTATGGCATGGATGCATGATGATGTAATAGTTTCATATGAGCCAACCTACTCTTTCACTGTAACAAACAAAACAAGAGGCGTTTACACAGCGATATTTACACTACCAAACATGGAACTTGTAACACCAAAGACAGTTACATTAAATAACGGAACAACAAGCGACTTTACAATAAACTCAATAAACCTAACATTAAAAATGGGAAGCAGTTTCTCTTCACTTCATGAATTGGTAAATGCTGACGCAGTTCAAAACAATCAGTTTTCAGTAACCGAGCCTGTTATGGCATTAAATAAAAATAATACAATGTATTGCGAAGTAACTTTGAAGTTCACCTACGAAACAATAATAGAAAATGAAGCAACAGAACTTGAAACAACTTCAACTACTGCCCTTGAATTTAAACTCAATTCACTTTCAACCGGAGAGTTGAATTTGAACTTACCTAATGGAATACAAGGAACTGCGACTATAAGTATTGATTTTGAAACATTTTCAGTTCCAGTAGAAGAAGAACAAACTCAAACGGTATAAACAATTTTTAGTTAGTTATAAATACAAAAAAGATAGTGATTAAATTTCACTATCTTTTTTTAGTTATTTGCTTTAAAGATTATTTTGATAAGTCTTCTGTTTTAGTATTTGTGTTTTCTGCAGTTTTTTCTTTTATGATTTTAAAAATGTATTGGTCATAATATTCTTTGTCTATCTGGTATTCATGTTTCTTGTAGAAGTTTACTGCATTGTTATTTTCTGGGTAATACTTACCTTCAACAATATACTTTCTATTTTTTCTACAATAATCTTCAAAAAGTTCAATTAGAATATCACCATACCCTTGTGATTGAAATTTTTCATGAACTTTAATTAAATTAAGCCAAACGGAATCATTATTTGTAAACTTAAAATTTATAAAACCAATTTCTTCACCATCAGTTTTGGTTATCAAATGAATCCCTTGCAGATTGTTTTCTTCAAATGTATGTTTGACAAAAAATTTTTTATTTCTCATAAGTTTCACCTTTAGATTTTACTAAACTATCTAACTTATTCAACATTTGCAAGTTTTCTTTTAAGTCTTTAACATAAGTTTTTGTGTCTGGTAATTTTATTTCACTACTTAAAATAATGTCTTGTTTGTCAGAAAGTCCTTTTGCAACATAGTCCCAATCAATATTACCATGACCAATAATTTTGTGTTCATCTTTTTCACCATTATTGTCATGGATATGTAATACAGTAACATACTTGCCGTAGTCTTTCATAATATCAAAATCTTTTGTTAAAAAGTTTTTGTGACCATAGTCCAAACATATTTTTAAATTTTTGTGATGTATGTTTTTAAAGATGTATGGAATCTCTTGGTCTGAATACAAATTTTCAACACAAAGATTTACATCGTATTTTTCACAAACCTTTAAAATTCTTTTTAACCTTTCTAGCCCTATCTCTGAAACAATACTTTCCTTACTTCCATTTAGATGTACAACAAAATTTTTTGTGTATGCATGACATTTCTCAATTTGGTCAATGTAAGAATTGCAAACTTCATCACCAACTTCATTGTCAAGCCAAAAATTATTGAGTTTTGGTTCTACATAAGAACAGTGAATCATTGAACAACCAAGGCCTATGCTCTTTGCATATTCAATTTGTTCTTTCCAAGTCATAGTTTCTTTTGCATCATACATACCTGTGAAAAAATCGTCATATCCTAATTTTTTTATATTATCAATTTTTTCCTTTGAGTCTATACCATACGAAAAATATAAATTAACACATTTTCTCATAATTGCCTCTCGTTTAAATTTTAATATTTTTTAATACAAAAGTCAATAGCAAAAAATTTTTTAAAATAGCCCTTCAATGTTGTAATTACTATCTATGTGCATATTTACAGCATTAGGAATTTTACCAAGCCCCGGCATAAGTAACATATTCCCCGCAATTGCCACAATAAATCCTGCCCCTGACTTTATTTGTACATCACTTATAGTAATATAGAAGTCTTTAGGTCTATTTAGTAACTTCGCATTATCACTTAAACTATACTGGGTTTTTGCGATGACAATAGGCAATCTATCAAGATGATGCCTTGTTAAATATTCAATTTGCTCATTGGCTTTTTCTGTATATTTAACACCTTTTGCACCATAAACACGAGTTGCAATTTTCTTTATTTTTGACTTAATTGTCTCATTGGTATCATACAAAAAATCAAAATTGTTGTTGTATTTGTTGCATAAATCAAGTACATTTTTTGCTAAGTCATAAGTACCTATTTTGTCTTTTCCATAGACATCACATACAACGCAGTCAACATCAGATTTATCAAGTTCTGATACAATAGTTTGAATTTCATCAAAAGTATCAGTTTGATATCTATTTATTGCAACAACAAGTGGAAGTTTAAATTCATTAAAAATTGTATTTATATGTGCATATAAATTTCCTAAACCAATCTTTACAGCGTCTGAATTAGGTTCTTTTAATTTTTCAAAAGGAACGCCAGCATGAAGTTTTAAAGCACCAACTGTAACAACAACTACCACAGCACTAGCCTTTATTCCACCCACCCTGCACTTAACATCAAAAAACTTTTCAGCACCAAGGTCTGCACCAAAACCTGCTTCTGTTACAACATAATCAGCATAGGATTTTGCCATTTTTGTAGCAATTATGCTATTGCAACCATGTGCAATGTTTGCAAATGGCCCCATATGAACCAACGCAGGTGTATGCTCTAATGTTTGAACCAAATTTGGTAACAAAGCATCTTTTAAAAGTATAGCCATGCTCTCTTGTGCCTTAAGTTGTCTTGCATATACTGGTTTATTGTTCTTGTTTATTGCTACTATTATATTTCCAATACGATTTTTTAAATCATCAAAATCTTTTGCAAGACACATAATTGCCATGATTTCGCTAGCAGCAGTTATTGTAAACTCTTCATCTCTAACTGTGCCATTCATTACCATTTTTCCTATTGTAACATTTCTTAATGCTCTATCATTCAAGTCTAAGCAACGATGGAACAATACTTTGTTTGGGTCAATTTCAAGTTCATTACCTTGATAAATATGGTTATCAATTAAACTACACAAAAGATTATTTGCAGATGTAACTGTATGAAAATCTCCATTAAAGTGCAAATTTATATCTTCCATAGGTGCTATTTGACTATATCCGCCACCGGTTGCCCCACCTTTAATACCAAAAACAGGACCAAGTGAAGGTTCTCTCAAAGCCAAACAGACTTTTTTCCCCATTTTTTTTAGTGCATCAGCAAGCCCAATTGAAACGGTTGTTTTACCAATTCCAAGTTTTGTTGGGTTTATTGCAGTAACAAGAATAACCTTTCCGTCATTTTTACCATATTTAATTGGCAACTTTGCTTTGTAATCGCCATACAATATAATATCGCCTTTGTATTTAAGTTTTTTGGCGATTTTTGATATCTTCTTTAATTTAAAACTATGTGCTATTTCTATATCAGTCACGAGACACCTCTATGGTATAATACATTAAAATAATAATATTGTCATCAAAAAATTTAAAAAACTTAAAAAAATGTGTTGACATATATATATTAAATTTGTTATATTTAAAAGGCTTGATGATTTGGGAGTTTAGCTCAGTTGGCTAGAGCATCTGCCTTACAAGCAGAGGGTCATAGGTTCGAGTCCTATAACTCCCACCATACTTTAATAGTTCAAGCACACAAAATTAAATATACTATGCGGGAGTGGCTCAGTGGTAGAGCGTTGCCTTGCCAAGGCAAATGTCGCGAGTTCGAATCTCGTCTTCCGCTCCATTTTTTTAAGTGGTGCCATCGCCAAGTGGTAAGGCCAAGGTCTGCAAAACCTTTATTCCCCAGTTCAAATCTGGGTGGCACCTCCATACGCCGAGATGGCGGAATAGGCAGACGCAAGGGACTTAAAATCCCTCGGGGGAAACTCCGTACCGGTTCAAGTCCGGTTCCCGGCACCA
>CALWPE010000063.1 GCA_944383345.1 uncultured Clostridia bacterium
ACAACTTCAACTATGCAACAAGAGGCATTAAATAAATTAAATATGACTTTAAAACGCACAACAAGTGCTGCCCAGCAGTTGTATGAAGGAATTGATATTCCAAATGAAGGAAAAGTTGCATTTATAACATATATAAGAACAGATAGTGTCAGAATTAGCGAAGATGCTGTAAAAATGGCAAGAGAACACATAAAAAATGTTTATGGTGATAAATATTTGCCAGCAAAGCCAAATGTCTTTGCAGTTAAGTCTAATGCACAAGATGCCCATGAAGCAATTAGACCAATTTCGCTTCAACGCACTCCGGATAGTATTAAAGATGTAGCGCCAAGTGATGTTTACAAATTGTATAAACTAATTTATGAAAGATTTGTTGCATGCCAAATGGCTGAGGCAGTTTATGATAATGTCACAGCAACAATAGTTGCAAATGATTGTACATTTAAAGCAGTGGGTAAAACACTTGATTTTGCGGGATACACTGCAGTATATAAAAGCGAAGTTAAAGATAAAGATAATCAAGAGCAAATTGAAGAAGGCAAACTTCCAAAATTGGAACAAGATGAAATATTAAATCTTGATAAATTACTACCAGAACAAAAGTTTACAAAGCCACCTTCGAGATACACTGAAGCAACACTTGTTAAGGCTATGGAAGAAAAAGGTATAGGTAGACCATCAACATATGCTCCAACTGTAACTATAATAGCATCAAGGGAGTACACCAAAAAAGATGGAAAATATATCGTACCAACTGAGATTGGTGAGTCTGTAACAGGTTTTTTGGAAAAGTACTTTAATAAGATGATAAATGTTAAATTTACTGCATACATGGAAACAAAACTTGATGAGATTGCAGAAGATAAATGCACTTGGCAAAGTGTTATAGAAAGTTTTTGGAAAAGTTTTAAAGAACTTTTGGACAATGCAAATTTCAATGCATATGTTAGTCCTAAAAAAGAGCCAGTAAAAACTGATATTGTATGTGATAAATGTGGAAGTTTTATGGTGATTAGGGAAGGAAAGTTTGGAAAGTTTTTAGGTTGTTCAAACTATCCTAATTGCAAAAATGTTATGCCATACGAAGATGAAAATACGGTTAAAGGCGTATGCCCTGAGTGTGGTAAAGAAGTTGTTCAAAGAAAATCAAAAAAAGGAAAAATATTTTATGCTTGCACAGGTTACCCTGATTGCACATTTATGAGTTGGGATATTCCTACTGGAGAAAAGTGTCCTAAGTGTAATTCTCCACTCGTAATAAAAGGCAAAAAAGTAGTTTGTTCCTCAAAAAGTTGTAACTATGTTAAAGAATAATTTTGTTAATGTAATAGGTGCAGGTTTGGCTGGTAGTGAAGCAGCATATTTTTTGGCGCAACATGGAATTAAAGTAAAACTTTACGAAATGAAAAGCATAAAAAAGACTCCTGCACAAACAAGTGATAATTTTGCAGAACTTGTTTGTTCAAACAGTTTAAAAAATGACCAACCACTTTCTGCTAGTGGACTTTTAAAAGAAGAGTTAAAACTGCTTGATTGTTTTTTGTTAAAGTGTGCATATGCCTCAAGAGTTCCTTCTGGAAACTCTTTAAGTGTAGATAGAGAAAAATTTTCGTCACTCGTTACAAAACAATTAAAAAATCATAAAAACATTGAAATTATTGACAAAGTTGTCAATGATTTTGATGTAAATATACCCACAATTATTGCTACTGGACCTTTGTGCGATAATACTCTTTTTGAATACATTTCAAAATTGGTCGGAGATGAAAATTGCTATTTTTATGATGCTATTGCACCTATTGTAAGTGCTGATAGTATTGATTATAGTCGTGCATTTTGGGCAAATAGGTATGACCAAGGTGAAACCAAGGACTACTTAAATTGTTATATGTACAAAGATGAGTATGAAACTTTTGTCGATGCACTTTTAAGTGCAGAGAGAGTAAAACTGCATACCTTTGAAAAAATCAAAGTTTTTGAAGGTTGTATGCCAATCGAAATTTTAGCAAGCAGGGGTGAAAGGGCTTTAAGATTTGGACCACTTAAACCTGTTGGACTTTCAAAAAAAGTTGAAGGCGAGAAACCATATGCAATAGTTCAACTTAGAAAGGAAAATGTTGAAGGGAGTTGTTTAAATATGGTTGGCTTTCAAACCAATTTGACATACCCAGAACAAAAACGAGTTTTTAGGTTGATTCCTGCTTTAAAGCAAGCCGAGTTCATTAGATATGGCAGTATGCATAGAAATAGTTATGTATGTGCACCAAGATGTTTAAATATTTATTCTCAATTAAAAAATTATCCTAATGTATTCATAGCCGGGCAAATCTCTGGAGTTGAAGGTTATGTAGAAAGTATTGCAAGTGGTTTGTATTCTGCAATAAATATGTTATTATATTTACAGGGTAAACCATTACATAGTTTGCCAAAGACCACTATGATTGGTGCACTTATGCATTATTTAGTTAGTGCAGATGCAAATAATTTTCAACCAATGAATGCAAACTATGGTATTATTGAATGTGATAACAATATGCCCGATAAAGTTCAAAAGAAACAAAATATATTAGATATATCAAAAAAACAGATAGAACAATTCAAGGAGGAGATAAATGGACAGTGAATTTAGAGCGACTACAATATGCGCAGTAAAAAGAAATGGTAAAACTGCTATTTGTGGTGATGGTCAAGTTACTATGTCACAAAGTGTTATTTTTAAAAGTACTGCAAAAAAAGTTAGAAGAATATACAATGGTAAAGTTGTCGTTGGCTTTGCAGGCTCTGTTGTAGATGCAATAAGTCTTTGCGACAAGTTTGAAGAAATGTTAAATAAATATTCTGGTAATCTTTTAAAAAGTGCAGTTGAACTTGCTGGACTATGGAGAGATGATAAAGTTGCAAAGCAATTAAATGCTATGATGATAGTTGCAGACAAAGATACAATGCTACTTCTTTCAGGTTCTGGTGAAGTGATGGAGCCAGAAGATGGAGTATGTGCAATAGGTAGTGGTGGGAACTATGCTTTCGCAGCAGCAAAAGCATTACTTCAAAATACAAAACTTACTGCAAGAGCCATTGCTACAAAATCACTTTTAATAGCAAGTCAAATTTGTGTTTTTACAAACTCAAATATAATTGTTGAAGAAGTATAGGAGGATATATATTATGAGCATGACGCCAAGAGAGATTGTCACCGAACTTGACAAGTACATTATTGGTCAAGACGAAGCAAAAAAGGCTGTTGCAATAGCACTTAGAAATAGATATAGAAGAAGTAGATTGCCAAAGGAGTTAAGAGATGAAATTACTCCTAAAAACATCATCATGAAAGGTCCAACAGGCGTTGGAAAAACAGAAATAGCACGAAGACTTGCAAAACTTGTTGGTGCACCATTTATAAAAATTGAAGCAACAAAATACACAGAGGTAGGCTATGTCGGTCGAGATGTCGAAAGCATGGTAAGAGATTTGGTTTCTGTTTCTGTAAGACTTGTAAAAGATGAAAAACTACACGAAGTTGAAAAGCGTGCCCAAAAGGCAGTTGATGACAAATTGATAAAAATTATCAGTGACGAACTTTTAAAGCAAGGAAACAATGTGCCTCTTGTTGAAATAGAAGAAAACTATAAAAGTGGTAAATATGACGATATGAACATTGAAGTCAATGTTGTTGAAAAAACCCAACAATTTGATTTTATGCCCGAGTTATCGGATATGAATATTTCAACCATGATAGGTGGTATATTCCCACCTAGGAGAAAAACTAGAAAAATGTCTGTTCTTCATGCTAAAGAAACTTTACTTGAAGATGAATCTGATAAACTTATTGATAACGAGAGCGTTTACCAAGAAGCAATACGCAGAGCAGAAGAAGAAGGTATTATATTTATTGATGAGATGGATAAAATTATTGGTAAAGGTAGCCAAACTGGCCCTGATGTCTCACGAGAAGGTGTCCAGAGGGATATTTTGCCAATAGTTGAAGGTTCAACTGTTAGTACAAAATACGGCAATGTTAAAACCGATTTCATACTATTCATCGCAGCAGGAGCCTTTCATGTTTCAAAAATAGAGGACATGATTCCAGAATTGCAGGGAAGGTTTCCTATTAGGGTTGAATTAAATAGTCTTACCAAAGATGATTTTGTTAAAATCTTATCAACTCCAAAAAATGCAATAACTTTGCAATATGCTAGTCTTTTAAAGGTTGATAATATAGACCTAGAATTTACAGATGATGCGCTTGATGAAATAGCAATTGTTGCTGAGTATCAAAATGAGAATATGGAGAACCTAGGCGCAAGAAGATTGCATACGATAATGGAAAAATTACTTGAAGATGTTTCATTCAATGCAAGTGGTGAGTATCCTTTAAGTAAGGTTACAATTGATAGAGTTTATGTACAAAATATTTTTGGAAAACATAATAAAAACAGTGATTTGAAAAAATATATAATTTAAAAGGAGATGTTTCATGGAAATTTTAAACAAAAACAACTTTGAAGAAAAGGTATTAAAAAATGATGGAGTTGTCTTAGGAGATTTTTTTGCTACATGGTGTGGACCTTGTAAAATGCTAACTCCTGTTTTGGAGGACGCAAGCACAGAGACATCAGCAAAAATTTATAAAGTTGATATTGATGAAAGTGGCGATTTAGCAAGAGAATATGGAATTATGGTAGTTCCTACAATGATAATATTTAAAGACGGCAAGCAGGCAGAAAAATTTAGTGGCTACATGCCAAAACAAGCAATTTTAGATAAAATCAACCAATACCTATAATAATTTGCAGTATAATCAAAAAAAATGCTATTGATTTTTGCTCCTTATGGTGTTATACTACTTAACGATAAAAGGATTTTTGTATGGATAGAAAAGTTTATTTGGATAATGCCTCAACAACATACATTTCAAGTGAGGTATTAAATGAGATGATGCCTTGTTTTAACACCATATATGGTAATGCAAGCAGTTTGCACTCATTTGGTAGAGATGCACAAGCCATGGTTGATAGGGCAAGGGATAAAATTGCTAAGGCAATAAATGCAAACTCCACTGAACTATATTTCACTTCTGGTGGAACAGAGGCAAACAACTGGGCAATAAAAGGTATTGCTCACGCAAACAAGGACAAAGGTAAACACATCATAGTTTCAAAAATTGAACATGAATCAATTTTGCAAAGTTGTAAAGAACTTGAAAAAGAAGGATTTGAAGTTACCTATCTTAATGTTGATAGCGAAGGCTTGGTTAAATTAACCGAACTTTTACATTACATAAGAAAAGATACAATTTTGGTATCTGTAATGGCAGCAAACAACGAAGTTGGTACAATTCAAAATATCAAAGCAATAGCATCTATCGTACATGATAATGGTGCAATTTTCCACACTGATGCAGTTCAGGCTCTAGGTCATTTAAAATTAGATGTTCAGGATATGGATATTGATGCAATGACAATAAATGCTCATAAAATTCATGGACCAAAAGGTATTGGTGCACTGTATGTAAGAAAAGGTGTAAAAATCGAACCTTTAATCGTTGGTGGAAATCAAGAAGACGGCAAGAGAGGTGGAACACTAAATGTTCCAAATATTGTTGGCTTTGGTAAGGCAGTTGAAATTGCAACAAGAGACTTAGTTGCAGTCAATCAAAAATTAAAAACAATAAGAGACTACTTTGTAAGGGCAGTTTTAGAAAAAATAGACTATGTTAAGTATAATGGTCACCCTTATCAAAAAATAAATAGCGTTGTCAATTTCTCATTTGATTTGGTAGAAGGTGAAGCAATACTAATGATGCTCGATATGGAAGGTATCGCAGTTTCAACAGGCTCTGCTTGCGAAAGTGGAAGTGTAGAACCTTCACATGTCCTTTTGGCTATGGGTTTAACAGATAGCGAAGCAAGAAGTTCAATAAGATTCTCGTTTAGTAAATCCACAACAAAAGAAGATATAGACTACACAGTTGATACATTGGTAAAAGTTGTTGCAAAACTTAGGTCGATATCTGCTGTTACAAAAACAGGGAGGGCAAAATAATGTACAACCAAAAAGTTTTAGAAATCTTTAAAAATCCACTAAATGCAGGTGGTTTGCAAGGCGCCAATGGCGTTGCAAAGGTCGCAAGTGAAAAATATGGCGATGTTGTAAGAATTTACCTTAAAGTTGACGAAAATCAAGTAATTGAAAATGCAAGATTCAAAGCAATGGGTGGCGTTGTTACTATTGTTGCTTGCAATATTCTTTGTGATTTAATAAAAGGAAAAACTCTTGAAGAAGCAAGTGCAGTAACTGTTGAAGATATAGTTGAAATAACAGGACAGTTACCAGATGAAAAAGTTGGAGTATTATATACTGTATTCCAAGCATTTAAAGATGCAATTACTGATTATTACAAACGCAAAGAAAAAGAAGAAGCCGCAAATAAATAGTGATAGTATATAAAAACCTTTTTTGCAAATAATAAAGCGGGAGGTTTTTATGAAAGATGGCATAATTTGTGGTATTGTTATTGGTATGATTGCTGGTGCACTTCTTTATAAATACAACCCTCAGGCTAAAGAAATTGTAAATAAAACTGAGGAAGTAGTCAAAAAAGAAGTGGAGAACATGAAAAGCGAACAACCCAAAAAACAAACTAAAACATCTAAATAGGCTGACCAAATAACACACCGATATGGTGTGTTATTTATTTTTGTAAAATATTTGACTAATTATAGGAAGTTAAAGTATACTACTAATGAGTTAAGTTATGCAATATCGAAGAATTATGTGTCTAGACTATGGTGATGCAAGAATAGGGATTGCTTTTTCAGACCTTTTAAGGTTGACAGCAACTCCTTATGAAGTTTACAAAACTAAGGGAATAGACCAAGATATTGAATACCTATCAAGTTTGGCAAAAAAAAATGATGTCGATTTAATTGTTGTAGGTATGCCATACTCACTTGATGGCTCAGAGAATGAACGGACAGAAATAACAAAATCATTTGGTAAAAAATTGCAAGAAGTATCAAAAATTTGCGTAGAGTATGAAGATGAGAGGTTGTCCTCTTATGAAGCCGAAGAGATGCTTCGCAAGAAAAAAATTGCACCACTAAAGCGAAAAAAATATATTGATATGTTGTCTGCTGCAGTTATTCTTGAAGCATATCTAAAAAAATGAAAGGAGAATAAAAAATGGAAGAAAAAAAAGAATTGGGAATCATGGATATTTTACTAGATGAAGACAATGAAGATCCAATAACACTATATGATGAAAATGACAAGGCAGTAAGGTTTGACCAAGTTGCAATAATACCTATTGACAACAAACTATATGCAATCTTAAAACCAATTGACCCAATGGAAGGGGTTGCTGATGATGAAGCAATAGTATTTTATGTCAATGATGACGGTGATGGTGATGCAACACTTGAGATTGAAACTGATGAGCCAACAGCAATTATGGTTTTTGATGAGTACTATAAACTTCTTGATAAGGCAGAAAATAAATGAATTTAAAAAAATGTGATATTATTTAAAACATATCACATTTTTTATGTATGAAATTTTATTTATGAAACATACTAAATCTGTCAAAGCACAAATGCTTTGCAGAGGAGGTAAAACTATATGTTTGGAAGAAACAAATCTAGCCAAGGAGCATCTAAAACTAGAGATTGTTCAAGTAAAACAAACACAAATGTAGAAGCAGGCTCAGAAATGGGTAGAAAAAACTCAAGGGCGTCAAAGTCCAATAAAGCCAATAAGTCTTCTCGTGGTTAGTAATTAGTTTTACTAAAAAAGGTGTTTAACATCAGTTAAACATCTTTTTTTATAGAAAATTTACTTTAAAAAATTGATTTTACGAGTATTTTTCGTAGATACTAAAGGTAGAGTACTCTATCCCTCTTAAATGCTTAAAAAAATAGAAGTTTTAAGCATAAATTTTAAAAAAATATTAAAAAATGTTTGACAATTATAACAAAGGAAGTGTGTTATGAAAAAACCGATAAAATATTTAATAGCAGTATTGATATGTTGTATTTCAACGGCACTACTTGTTTTTGGAGTATACAGCGCAAGACAAATAAGTTCTTCACTCTCTGGTACAATAAACTATGAAGTAAATACACTTTACACAGATGTAACAACATCACTTTATGCACTAAATTTACCATTAGAGAAAAGTGAAGTATTTGCAAATTCAAAAATGTATCAATTACAAAATAGTTTAAGCGAAAGTAAGCCACTTCCACAAGATGTTGTTAAAATTAGCGATTTGAATAACTATTCCACTATGGGTAA
>CALWPE010000064.1 GCA_944383345.1 uncultured Clostridia bacterium
AAGACATACTTTACAACAACGCCCCCAAAAACCTTTGTGAAAAATATGTTGTTAAAGGTGCAGGACATGCAGAAAGTCTTGCTAAGGCAGGAGATGATTATATAAAAACCGTTGACCAATTTTTAAATTCAAAAATTAAGTAATTTTGCTGATTTTACACATACTAATTTTATGGAATATTATAATTATCATGCAAAATTAAAGCAAAAAATAAAAGATGGAGAATTAGAAAAGTTTGAGTTTGTTGATAGTTACAAAAACTTTTCTCCATATAATTTTAAAAAAATATATGCATGATAAAAACCAAGTCGAATAATGACTTGAATTTATGTAAACAAATGTGATATAATCTAACCGTTTAATTTCAAGGAGTACTTTATGAAAAACGAGAATATAAGAAATGTAGCGATAATAGCCCATGTTGACCATGGCAAAACATCGCTTGTAAATGAGATGTTAAAACAAGGAAATGTATTTCGTGACAATCAAGTTGTTGTTGATAGAGTAATGGATTCAAATGCACTTGAGCGTGAAAGAGGAATAACAATACTTTCAAAAAACTGTAGTTGTTTGTATAAAGGCGTAAAGATAAACATTGTAGACACTCCGGGACATGCTGACTTTGGAGGCGAAGTAGAGCGTGTACTTAAAATGGTAGATGGTGTCTTGTTGGTTGTCGATGCGTTTGAAGGTCCTATGCCTCAAACAAGATTTGTTCTTGAACATGCACTTAAACTTAATTTAAAAGTAGTTGTTGTTATAAACAAAATTGATAGACCAGATGCAAGAATAAGCGAAGTTGTAGATGAAGTTTTGGAGTTGTTTATGGACCTAAATGCAAGTGACGAACAACTTGATTCACCTTTTGTCTTTGCATCAGCAAGAACAGGTAAGGCTAGTTTGGATATGGATAAGGAAGGCGAAAACTTTGTTCCACTTTTTGAAACAATACTTTCACATATTCCAGCACCACAAGGCGATGCTACTGCTCCATTTAGAATGCTTGTTTCATCTTGCGAACACAATGACTATGTAGGTAAACTTGCTATTGGTAAAATAGAAAGTGGAAGTGTTAAAGTTGGTGACAACATTGTTTTATGTAACTACCACGACAGTACAAAAAATTCAAGAGGAAAAATTGTTTCACTTTTCACATATAAAGGCTTAAAGCGTGAGCAAATACCAGATGCACAAATGGGTGATATAGTTTGTATTGCAGGTCTTGAAGATGTACAAATAGGTGATACAATCTGTGCTCCAGAAAAAGTAGAACCACTTAAATTTGTTAAAATTGCTGAGCCAAGTGTTGAAATGACATTCTTGGTCAACAACAGTCCTTTTGCAGGAAAAGAAGGCAAGTTTGTCACAAGTAGACACCTTCGTGAAAGACTATACAAAGAAGCAGTAAAAGACCTTTCACTAAGAGTTAGCGATACTCAAAGTGCCGAAGCCTTTACAGTTTGTGGTCGTGGAGAGATGCACCTTAGTATACTTATTGAAAATATGCGTAGAGATGGCTATGAATTTCAAGTTAGTATGCCAAGGGTAAGGTTTAAAGAAATAGACGGTAAAAAATGCGAACCAATAGACATTGTTACCTTAGATGTTCCACAAGACAGCGTGGGAACAGTCATGAACAAAATGGCAATAAGAAAAGGTGATTTAATAAAGATGACACCAAAAGGCTCAAGAATGAAGATGGAGTTTTACATTCCAGAGCGTGGACTTTTTGGTTACAGAAGCGAACTTTTAACCGATACCAAAGGTGAAGGAATAATGGCATCAACATTTTATGACTACGAGCCATATCGTGGCGAAATAGATAGGCGTGTATATGGTTCACTTATTGCATACGAAAGTGGCGAAGCCATTGTATATGGTTTGTACAATGCACAAGAAAGAGGCGAACTTTTCATAACACCGGGCACAAAAGTTTATGGTGGTATGGTTGTTGGAAGAAATCCAAAAGGTGATGATTTGGTTGTAAATGTTTGCAAGAGAAAACACCTTTCAAACTGCCGTTCAAGTGCATCAGATGACGCTTTAAGACTAGAAACTCCAGTTGTTATGAGCCTAGAAGATTGTCTTGAATTTTTGGCCGATGACGAATATTTGGAAGTTACACCAAAAAGTATTAGAATAAGAAAAATAATTCTTGACCACAATATGCGACTTCGTGAGCGTGGTAAAATTTTAAGGGGAGAAAATGAGTAAAAAATTAACCGAACAGGACATAAAAAGGCAAAAAAGACATGCAATGAAAGTAAACATTAGGCGCATATGGATATGTGTAGCAATCTTGGTGCCTGTGTTTATACTTTTGACATATGTTTTTGCGCTTGTTCCGTTGCCAGTTTGGCTAATAATGCTTTTAAATGTTATAATAGGTGGGTTAATTTGTTTACTTGTATATATTATTTCTGATAAAATAGAACAAAATAGAAAAACAAAAGAACTACTGGATTCGGACGATGATCCGTTTGCAGATTAAAAGGGGAGAATATGGCTTTAACAAATGTCAAAACCATGCCTCACAGTATTGAGGCCGAGCAGTCAGTACTAGGCTGTATGCTTATTGACAACAATGTTGTTACAAAAATCACAGCAAGGCTTTTGCCTTCTGATTTTTATAGTGAGGCACACAAAACCATTTATGAGTCAATGCTTGAACTAAACACCACAAACCAACCTATTGAGTTTGTGACTGTTGTAGACAAACTTGACAAAAACAACACACTAAATGCCGTTGGTGGTGCTGAATATATAAACACACTAGCGAACGCACTTCCAAGTGCTTCAAATTTTTCTGTGTATGTTGATATGGTAAAGCGTGACAGTTTGTGTAGAGCGCTAATCAATGTATCAAACCAAATCGCAGAGATGGCATATAACTCTGACGATGGTCAAAAAGCCCTAGAGTATGCCGAAGGTCTTATTTATAGTCTTGCTGAAAAGCAACAGCAAAGCGACCTTGAACATATCTTGCCAGCGCTTAGCGAAGCGATTTCAAACATGGACGAAATTGCAAAAAATGGTGGTAAGATTAAAGGTATTTCAACAGGGATAAAAGAGTTTGACCAACTTACAAACGGACTTCAAAACAGTGACCTTATTTTGCTTGCCGCCCGTCCCGGTGTTGGTAAAACTTCGTTTGCTTTAAATATTGCAATAAATGCGTGTTTAAACCAAAATAAAACTTGTGCTATTTTCTCTTTGGAAATGCCAAGAGTACAACTTGCACAGCGTGCAATATGCAGTGTAGCAAAGGTTAGTATGAGCAAAGCCAAAAAGGGTACACTTTCAACAGAAGATTGGAAGTATATCTGGACAGCCAATAAACGCCTAAGCGAAGCAAAAATTTATATTGATGATTCATCAATGAATAGACCAAACGACATACTAGATAAATGCCGTAGACTAAAAAGAGAAAAAGGTCTTGACATAGTTGTTATTGACTACCTTCAACTTATGACGGGTATGACAAAGACCGATAACCGTCAGCAAGAGATTAGTGAAATCACTAGATATTTAAAAATCACTGCAAAAGAGTTAAATGTTCCAATAATACTTTTGTCACAATTAAGTCGTGCTATTGAGCAAAGAAAAGACCATAAGCCAATGCTAAGTGACCTTCGTGAATCAGGGGCGATAGAACAAGATGCAGATATTGTTTTGTTTATAGACAATCCAGATAAATATAACGATGTGGTAAATCAAAACGAACCGGGAATTTGCGAACTCGTTGTTGCAAAGCATAGAAATGGTGAAACTGGAAATATTAAAATGCGTTGGGTACCAGAGTATACACTTTTTGTTGACCCTGATGCTCGTGTTGAAAAGCGTGACTATGGTGATGCAGTTAAAGTTGTTCCTGACAATGCCTATGGTGGCGAACCAGAGAACGATGAAGATAATATAAAAGATTTTGATTTTGATGAATTAGCGACAGCATTTGATGACAAAAAAATAGATTGATTCATAAAGAAAAAGTATGACTAAAAAACAAATATATAATATATTAAAAGTAAGTTTGATAGCAGTTATATTCATGTTTGGATTTGAACTGCTATTTAGTTTTGACGAAGTTACAGATGCAATATCTTCTTATATTGCCAGTATGCAGGGAATATTATTATATTTAATAATTTATCTAATTATGGTAATTCAAGTGTGTTTGATTCCTGTTCCTGTGTATGTGGTAGTAAATGCTTGTATACTTATTGAAAGCATAAACTTATCTTTAAAAACCACTGATGGTTGGATATTCATTGCAGTTACCATGCTTGCATACATGACCGGTGTTATGATTGCATACTTTATGGGCTACAAACTTGGAAGCCGGGCAGTAAAGTGGTGTGCAGGCAGTGATGAAGAGTATGCAAAATGGGTAAATGTTTTTAAAAACAAAGGCAAGTGGTATTATGCCTTGACTGTGCTTTTGCCAATCTTTCCAGATGATTTGCTTTGTATTGTTGCAGGTGGGGTAAAGATGAACTTTGGATTTTTTATGTTGGTAAACTTTGTTTGCCGACTGATTGGACTTATAACAATGATATTCTCATTGTCGTTTGCACAAAATTTAAACGAAGGTGGATTCCCTTGGACAGTGCTTGGCTGGGGTATTGCACTTTTTGCAAACATTGTTGCACTTGTTGTATTTAAAGTGATTTTATCAAAACAAAATAAAATTGAAAATACCAAAGAAAATAATTAGTTATTATTTTTAAATAAATATTTTAATTTAATTTTTAAATTAAAAAATATAATAAAAAAATTATTACAAAAAAATACAAAAATATTTATAATAATTTATAAATAATATTGTTATATTTAAAAAATAAAATAAAAAATAATGTAATATTTAATAATAAATAAAAAAAATGTGGAATAATTTGTATTTATTCCACATTTTTTGTTTTATTTTAATATTTGCATTTATCTAAGATATAATCTTTTACTTCTTCTATTTTTAATGTCATTTGCTCCATTGTGTCACGGTCACGAATAGTAACTGTTCCATTATTTAAAGTTTCGTCATCAACAGTTATTGCAAAAGGTGTACCAATTTCATCTTCACGGCGATATCTTTTTCCAATGCTACCACTTTCATCATAATCACACATAAAATATTTTGAAAGTTCACGATGTAATTTTTGTGCCATTTCAGAATGTGTCTTTTTAACAAGTGGTAATACGCAGGCTTTGTATGGAGCAAGAACAGGTGATAAGGCAAGTACAACACGAGTTTCTCCATCATCTAACTTTTCTTCACGATATGCATTGCAAAGCACGCAAAGCATAAGCCTATCACAACCAATAGAATATTCAACAACATAAGGAATATATTTTTCGTTTGTTATTGGGTCCAAATATTGCATATTCTTGCCAGAAAATTCTTGATGACGACTTAAATCGTAATTTGTTCTGTTGTGTATTCCGTTTAATTCACTAAAACCAAAAGGGAATAGATATTGAATATCGCAAGCATTTTTTGCATAGTGTGCAAGTTTGTCATGGTCTTTGAATCTCAGTTTTTTCTCATCAATACCTATTGACAAAAGATAATCCCATGCTTTTTGTTTGTATTCGTTATAAAACTTGTCATCATCACTTTCTTTACAAAAAAGTTGATGTTCCATTTGTTCAAATTCAATTGTTCTAAATATAAAGTTTCCCGGAGTTATTTCGTTTCTAAATGCTTTGCCTATCTGTGCTATACCAAAAGGAACTTTTGCACGCATACTGCGTTGTACATTTAAAAAGTTTACAAATTCTCCTTGTGCAGTCTCTGGACGAAGATAAATTTTGTCTGTGTCATCTTCTGTAACACCACGCCTTGTTTCAAACATAAGTTTAAATTGTCTAATTGGTGTAAAGTTATGTTTGCCACAAACAGGGCAGGCGATTTTGTGTTCTTCAATGAAGTTTTCCATTTCTTCGTTGGTCATCTTGTCAGGAATAACATTTTCAATGTGATGATGAGCACAATAATTTTCTATAAGGTTATCAGCACGATGTCTTGTTTTGCACTCACGACAATCCATTTTTGGATCTGCAAAAGATGTTGTGTGTCCACTTGCTTCCCAAACACGAGGGTTCATAAGTATTGCAGCATCAACACCAAAAGAGTTGTCACTTTCTTGGACAAAGCGCTTCCACCATGTTTTTTTTATGTTGTTTTTTATTTCAACGCCAACAGGACCATAGTCCCATGTGTTGCCCATTCCACCATATATTTCACTTCCTTGAAATATTATTCCTCTGTTTTTGCAAAGGGCAACAAGTTTGTCCATTGTAAGTTTTGTTATATCTTCCATTTTTTCTCCTAATAAAGACTTTATTATTTTTCGTTTGTTTCTTCAACATCACTGTTGTCAAAAAGAACTTCTTTATCTTTTTCTGGGTGCTTTGCAAGTTCTTCACGGCAAAGTGCAATAAGTTTTTCTTTCATATCCGACAAAAGCCCTTCATAGTGAAAAGCTGCAACTTGGTCATGTCCACCACCACCCATTGCAACGGCTATTTGACTTACTATCACATCGCCTTTACTTCTTAAACTTACTTGATAGGAATTGTCCTCTTGTTTTATTGCAAGAACTGCAATCTCAACACCTTTAATTTCTGTGCCATGGTTTACAATACCATAGGTATCTTCAACTGTTGCATTGCAATCAGCGATGTCTTGCTTTGTAAGTTTCATAAAAGCAATTCTGTCACCAGCATAAAAAGTCAAAGAATCAAGTGCTTGTTTTAATAAATATGCTTTACTTTTTGTATTGTTTTTAAAGAAATGCTCATTTAGTGCATCAAGACTGATTCTTCTTTGTACCATTTCGGTGATGATTTTATGTGTATTAACCGTAATTGTGCCTTGTGTAAGGTTGTTTGTGTCTGTAATTATTCCACTGTAAACAAGTTTGCAAACTTCGTCACTTATTTCCATGTTATAAATTTTTGCTATTCTGTACAATGCTTCACAAGTTGATGATGTTGCGAATATCAAGTTATTTTCTGCAAACTTTTCATTTGTAACATGGTGGTCAATATTGATTGTGTTTTTAGCACTTTTAAAAAGTTCACCATACTTTCCAAGCCTTGAAAACGATGCACAGTCAAGACTTATTGCTAAATCATAATCGGTTGACTTTAAGTTGTTTAGTTCAACACCATTGATGATTGCACTGTTTACATCATTTATTTCATCTGCATCAACAAACAAGTCAATTTGCTTTGTGTTGTTTTCGTCTGTGAAATTTTGTTTTATAATCTTTTTAAGTGCCACCATAGAAGCAAGAGCATCTGCGTCGGGTACTGTGTGGCAAATAATTGCGATTTTATTACTATTTTTTATGTCGCTGATACATTTTTCCAGCGAATGGATCATAAAATTTCTCCTTTTTTAAGTTTAACAAACGACAATATAACATATTTTTGCGCATATGTCAAACACTGCTAAATTTATGCACTGCTAAGACGCTAGTGTGGGCAAATAGATATAATGCACAGATTAGATAAAAAATTACCCATAAAGTTATATGTATAACTAATTTCTATGCTACAAAAAAATGGTATGTGAAAAATTATGATATTACAAAAACACTAAATTTTAAAACACATACTCTATATGAAACAGTACTGTTTTGTGTTAAATCAAAAAAAGGCAATGTGGGTTTTTATATAATAATATAAAGTAAATTAAGGAATATAAAACATTTAAAGATAGTTTGTTGCAAACAAAATATAGATATGTTATACTCGCTTAGTTAATGTTGTTTTAAGGAGAAAAAATGTTACAAGTTGTAAATGTTACACTTCAATTTGGGGGTAGAGTACTATTTAAAGATGTCAATTTAAAATTCACTAAGGGCAACTGCTATGGAATTATCGGTGCAAATGGTGCAGGCAAGTCCACTTTCTTAAAAATACTCACTGGCGAACTAGAACCAAACAAAGGCGAAGTTTTGCGTGACGACAAAGAGCGTATGAGTGTGCTTATGCAAAACCAAAACGCCTATGATGACCACACAGTACTTGAAACTGTGCTTCTTGGTCACAAAAGACTTATGGAGATTGCAAAGAAAAAAGAAGAATTGTATGCAAAACCTGATTTTACAGAAGCAGATGGTATGCTTGCAGGCGAACTTGAAACCGAATATGCCGAACTTGGTGGTTGGGAAGCCGACAGTGAAGCAAAAACCCTTTTAAAAAATATAGGGATAGACGAAAGTTGTTTTGATAAAAAAATGAGTGAGATGGATTCAAAACAAAAAGTCAAAGTCCTTCTTGCACAGGCTTTGTTTTTAAACCCAGATATTTTAATATTAGATGAGCCAACAAATAACCTTGACTTTAAAACAACAAGGTGGCTTGAAGAATATCTTTTAAACTTTGAAAACACAGTTATCATTGTTTCGCACAACAGACACTTTTTAAATAAAGTATGTACACATATATGCGATGTTGACTATGGTCAAATAAATATGATGCTTGGAAACTACGACTTTTGGTATGAAACAAACCAACTTTTGCAAAAGCAGGCAAAAGACCAAAACAAAAAAGCAGAACAGCGTGCAAAAGAACTAAAAGACTTTATTGCTCGTTTTAGTGCAAACGCATCAAAAGCAAAGCAGGCAACAAGCAGAAAGAAAGAACTTGAAAAACTCACCATTGAAGATTTTAAAATCTCATCAAGAAGATACCCATATATAGATTTTAGGTTTGACCAAGAGATAGGCAGGGAAATTTTAGTTGTTAAAAACTTGACCAAAAAAGGCTTTTTTGAAAATTTAAGTTTTTCTGTTAGACACGGCGACAAAATAGTGTTTTTGGCAAATAATAGCCTTGCAATTACAAAACTATTTGACATATTAGTGGGTAAAGAAAGTGCAGATAGTGGCACTGTAAATTGGGGCAAAACAATCAAGGTAACATACCTTCCACAAGACAATAGAGAATACTTTGAAGGCAATAGTTTAAGTCTTGTCGATTGGCTAAGACAATTTTCAAAAGAACAAGACGAAACATTTATTCGCAGTTGGCTAGGCAGAATGTTATTTTCAGGCGAAGAGGCATTAAAACCAGTCAATGTACTATCAGGTGGCGAAAAGGTAAGATGTATGTTCGCAAAAATGATGCTTGAAAGTGGCAACTTTATTATTATGGACGAACCAACAAACCACCTAGACCTTGAATCAATCACAGCACTCAACAAAGGTATGATAAACTTTAAAGGCTGTATGCTCTTTACAACACACGACCAAGAAATAGTCGAAACTGTTGCAAATCGTGTAATTGATTTAATTGACGAAAAGACAATAAAAGACAAAATGTGTACCTATGAAGAATATGTTTCACAGCAGTAGCATTTTTAAAAGTTTCTTGACTTTTAACGCACCTAAAGTATTAAGGGTGCGTTTTTTTGAAAAAAGTGGGGTGTGTTTTGAAATAGAGAAAAACAATACATTAAAATCTAAGTAAAAAAATTTAAAATATATTTTGTGTTTATTATTTACAAAAAACGCACAAATTAAGTAAGAGTAATTTATATATTAAAATTGCTTGACTTAAGGGTGGGGGGTGTGAGAAAATAAACTAGATAAACTTTTGATAAGGAGATGTTATGAAAAGATTAAAATTATTACTAAGTTTTGTCGCCTTTGTCTTTTGTTTGGGTGGACTTGCCTTTGGTGTTTACAGCGCTGTACAGATAGAGTACAAAACATCAGGCTCCATAAACTATGAAGTAAATGATGTCTTTACAAAGGTAGAAACACAAATCTACCACTCCACAAGCACAGAACTCACAACAGAAAAACAACTTCGTGAAAACATAGTCACTTTTGCCGATGGCGAAATACCACAAGGTGTTGAACTTCACACAGGTGAAGGCACAGAAAATTTAACTCCAATCATAACTTATGACCCAGATACCGAACAAGCCTTGGAGAAATTGGGTGAAACCCTTACAAAACAAAGTGGTGTTGACTTGACATACGGCAAGTATAACTCTGCACAAGGTCAAAACTCAAATTCTTATGCATACTACTTGCTTATAACAATAACAAATTACGGCAATCAACCAATACACGCATCGGTGTCAAATGCTTCAACTTTTGTAAACACCTTTTCATTGCACTCAGGCAATGTAGGGATTTCAGGTAGGACACCTTCAAAAATCTTTTATAGCAAAACAATAGTTTTGGGCTTAACTCTTCGTGATTTTATGAGTACATCAACAGGAGATATCGACTTTACCGTAACGGTGTCAAAAGGCGATTTGCAACAAGAACCAGAGCCAGAGTTTGGCCAAATTGATATAGTCAATGACTCGTCAAATGTACCACAAGCCTACATAACACAGATGTGGATAGATGACGAACTTCAAAACGGCACATTCACCCCTGCAAATAGTGTTGATGTTCAGTCAATAAACATAGGTGACACGCTTGCAGGTAGGGCATCAACAACCGCAGATTACAACATAACCAAAGTCACACTTTATATGTACTCACTATCTTCTTCGCCATACCTTAGGGTAAGGATAAGTTACTTTAAGTTGCCTTCATCAACAAACTTCCAACTCGTAAATTCAAGTGTGTACTTGCCAAGGACTCCAGAAGGCGAACAGCCTAAGGCAGTGCCAGTTGATATATACTTTAAAAACACAAGCACAAGTTCAATAAACATTTCAAACCTACAGAGTTTTTTAAAGTTTGAACCTGTTGACACCCTTATGC
>CALWPE010000065.1 GCA_944383345.1 uncultured Clostridia bacterium
AAGTAAGGGGTTTTTTATAAAAAGAAAAATTTGTAAAATGTAATAACAAATCCTTAACAGGAAATAAATATAAAATAAAAAAAACCTTTACAAAGGGTTTTATGGTGGATCACCAGGGGTTCGAACCCTGGACCCCCTGATAACAAGCTGAGGGGAAGCAAACCGCTTGCGAGTTTGTGACTACGAAGCGAAGTTATATTTTTTAAATATTAAGAGTCCTGACTCTTAATCAGGCATAAAAAAAAGAACCAGTGTCCTTTTTTAAATTATTACATTTGTGGAGCAATTAGTTTGCTGTAAGAACTTATCTTTTGCAAAACTTAAATGCTCCTGAGCCTCTTTAAATGTAATTGTTTCTTGCTTATCTAAAACATCAATGTAGATTGTGAAATAATCGTCAAATACATAAATTGAATTTACAAAAGTATCTATCAACCTTTGACGGTCTTCTGTTTTATCTTCATTGCTATAAATAAATGCTTTTAGGTAGTTTACAATATCTTCTTTATTATGTTTTATGCTTGTTGCAAGTCTTATTTTTTTGACTTGCATTTTATAATTGTCTTGTAGTTCTGTGAGGTCATCCGCCTGTTTATTTAGTCTATCAAGTATGTTTTTATTTTTTGTTGCTATAAATTGGCTTGTTATATTATCAAGTTTTTTGTCTATTTCTTTTATTTTGCGTTCATATTCTTTAATTTTCAGGATGTTCAAATTGTTATCATACTCTTTTATAATATTCGTTGCTATTTCTTCAATATTTTCTTGTTGTAGTATTCTTTCTTTTAAAACTTGTATTACTTCATCTTCTAACTTTTGTTTGTTTTCATTTTTTTTATTGCAATTGTGCCGTTTGCTTCGTTCTAAACAAGTGTAATATGCGTGTGTGGCTCCTGTATGACTTGTTCCAGATGTACCAACCATTGACGCCCCACAATGTCCGCAAAATAATTTGCCTGATAATATAAAGTTTATTTTAGATTTTCCGCCAAACCTTTGGTTTTGTTTTAATCTCTCTTGTACTCTGTCAAAAGTTTCTTTATCAACTATTGCAGGATAATAGTTATTGTTTTCAACAAAATCATTTTTGTACAATCCTATATATTTTTTATTATGTAGTGCATTTTGAATACTAGGCAAAGTAAACATTTTGTTATTGTTTGTTCTATATCCAAGTTCGTTGAGATGTTGTACAATCTCAACCTTGCCAACACCGTTGGCGTATTCTTCAAACATTAGTCTGACCGCAGGTGCTTGCTCCTCGTTTATTTCTATTTTTTTATTAACGACTTTGTAACCATACAAAATGTTTCCACCTACCCAATTTCCTTTAATTATGCTTTCACGCATCCCCCTTTTTACTTTTTGACTAAGGTCTTTTGAGTAAAGTTCGGCAAACATTTCAAGTAAACTTTCCATTATAATGCCTTCAGCTGTATCGCTTATAACTTCCGTTGCAGATATTACCCTGACCCCGTTTTGTTGTAAAATATGTTTGTAAATAGCATTGTCATATCTGTTACGGCTAAACCTATCTAATTTATATACTAAAATTTTATCAAATTGATGTTTTTTACTATCTTCAATCATTTGCAAAAAAGCAGGTCTATTATCGTTTGTACCTGTCATTGCCCTATCGATATATTCGTCAATAATAGTTATTCCGTTCTTTTCCGCATATTCTTTGCATACTCTGAGTTGTCCCTCTATGCTTTGCTCACTCTGTGCAGATGAAGAATATCGAGCATATATTACCGCTATCATTATTGTTGCTCCATATTGTTTAAAATAGTCATAATGGCATTGAGTTTATCATTTGCCAATTTATACACATATGTTTGATTATCAGATGTAACAATTGTAACAGTATTTGCGGGAGCAAGTGCAGTATGTTTATACTTTTCATTTCCTGTTACTAAATATTCAAGAGTTGTGTCTAAGTAAGACGCAATTTTTTTTAATGTTTCTATATCTACACTTTTTGACCGTCTTTGAAACATACTCGCCAATGTTGTATAAGGTATGTCTAAATCAATACATAATTTTCTTTTGCGTATTCGTTTTTCTGCCAAAAGTCCATTTATTCTATCGTAAACATCCATTATATCACCTCTTTATTAAATATTACCTTATTTTGCATAATTTTGCAATATATTTATTTAATTTGAAAAATTTTTTTTGCAAATGCGTATTTTTAGTTGACAAATATACGAAATTGAGTATATTTTAAAATCAAGATACGCATTTGCGTAAATTTTAAGTAAAAGGAGATATTGTATATGATTTATACGAAATTAAGAGCATTGATGTTTGTTCGAGGAGTTTCTATTGCGGATGTTAGCAAAATATTAAACATTGATAGAAACACAGTATCAGACAAAATAAAAGGCAAAGCAAAATTTTATGTTAATGAAATTTGTACTATTCGTGATAAATTCTTCCCAGACAAAACATTAGACGAAATTTGCAAAATGGATGAAGTATGAAACAAGTTATAGGATACATATTTTCACGCAAAGAGAAAAAAGTTATTTGTACCTTATCACTATGCGAGAATGAGGAAGAATTAAAACACAAAGCAACTACATACTTAACAAATTTAGGCTTACAAAATTTAAACGAAAGGAGTAAACAAGATGCTATTAAAAGAGATGTTGGCAAGTCAGAACAAACAACAAAATGACCTAGCAAAGTACTTGAATGTAGATAACTCATACATAAGTAAAATTTGCAATTATAGATGCTTGCCATTACCTACACAAGCAAAGGCAATATGCGAGTATCTAAATTGTAATATCTTAGATATTTACAACAAAAGAGAAATTGACCTTATTTTAGGCACTAAGAAAGCGAGTAACAACACGGATAGTACATTTTATTATCGCCTTAGTGTTAGGCTCAACAGAGCAAGTTGCAAGTGCCTTAAAATTGATAATCTAAAACTATTAGGTTACAACACGATTAAAGAATGGGTACTAGATTGCATAAATGACCTAAAT
>CALWPE010000066.1 GCA_944383345.1 uncultured Clostridia bacterium
GAAACGGTATCACTAAGCGAGCCCGTTTACAGCGATGGAAACGATGCAGTAAGAATTATGGACCAAGTAAGTGACGATAAAAACAGTGAAGAGTCAATGACTGAAAAAATTGCAATTCGAGATGCTGTTGGTAAACTAAACCCAAAAGAAAAAGAGATATTGCTGATGAGATATTTTATTGGAAAAACACAGATGGAAGTTAGTCAAGAAGTTGGTATAAGTCAAGCACAGGTGTCAAGGCTCGAAAAAAATGCACTCGAAGCAATAAAACGCAATCTGTTTTGATTATACAAGTTTTCTATATCTACAAACTCCAAACATTGATGCAGATGTCCTTACAATATTGTCAAGGGCATCTTTTATTTCAAAATTTATATTATTGTCTTGTTTGTCAAGTAGTCCTCTTGCATCAACGCACGATGTTATAAGCATTACAAGCATAGCACAATAATTGCAATTTATTTTTTTTGTAAAAGTGTCGGTATTTTTACTTTTTAATACATCTTCGATAGACTTCATATCTATAGATATTTCTTCCAATTTTTTTGCATATTCTTTATTTAATTTAAAACTTTTAAGACTGTTTTTTATGTTGACGATTTTATTAAAAATTGACAACAGGTTGTCGTCATATTTTTTCTTGTTTTTTAAATATTCTTTCGCCATCTGCTCAAAGGCACTTGGCGATAATTTTTCGTCATCATAAATCATAAATCACCTACAAAATATATATTCTTTTAGCGTCAAAATAATTCAAAAAATTTAAAAATTTAGGAGTAAATAAAATGTTTTGCTAAAAATCGACAAAATGAGTTAATTATCTAAATTTTCTTATAAAATTAGTTTCAATTCTTGTTAAATTTTTCTTTTTTCATGTTTTATCGTGTGATATCATTATTGTGGTGATAAAAAAGGAGCATAAATGGAAACATCAAACAGTCAAGGCAAAAGAAAAATTAGAATCTATGTTGCTGACAACACCGATTTTAGAGAAAAGGTTATATCATATTTTAATGCAAAAGATAACTTCGAAATTGTAGGAAATACAGATGATGGACAAAAAGCCTTACTTGACATATGCGCACTTAAACCAGATGTAGTTCTGTTGGAATGTGTTTTGCCAAACCTTGACGGCTTTGTAATAATGGACAAACTCACCGAAAAAATGGGAATAAATAAACCAAAAATCATAATTGTTTCATCGCTCTCTCATGAAGGCTTTATAGCCAAAGCAATGAGTCAAGGCGCATCGTACTTCTTGTGTAAGCCAATAGGACTTGATATCGTTGAGAGTAGAATAAATGATGTTTTTGGTTTGGAAAATTCTGCACAAATTACTAAAGTAAAACCTAGAAACCGTGCACTTGAAGAAAAGATATCAAATATATTCATAACAGTTGGAATCCCAGCACATATAAAAGGCTACCAATTTTTGCGTGAAGCAATAAAAATGGCAATAGACCAACCGGAAATAATAAATTCAATCACCAAAAAACTATATCCGGCAATTGCACAAAAATTTGGGACAAGTGCAAGCAAAGTTGAAAGAGCAATAAGACACGCTATTGAAGTCGCATGGAATAGGGGAAAAATAGAGAATATAAATTCAATCTTTGGTTTAAAAGTTTACACATCAAACGATAAGCCAACAAACGGTGAATTTATAGCACTTGTCGCTGACAAAATGATAATTGAAGGCGAAGGTGCATAACAAAAACTCGCAAGAAAAATTGCGAGTTTTTTATTTCTATTCGAAATAGTATATCTCAATAAAATTTTAAATATTTAAAAATTTAATCGCATAAAAAAAATAATGTTTTAAAAAATCTTGTTGGTATATAATCCAGTACACTAAATTAAAAAATAAGACTTATAAAAAATAAATAAGTTTATATACAAAACTTATAATTAAATTTTTATATGATGTTTTTAAGATATGTTTTAAACTTATTACAATATAAGCTAGGTAGCATTATATTTAAAGAATTTATATATCTTCCACAAACCTTTAACAAATGTTTTAAGCATTTTTGTTTGGTTGCAGAAAAAGAGAAAAAACAAGCACACAACGAAATTTTGACAGGTTACAATAATATTTTGTTTAGTAAAAAGCACAAAAAACCCCAAGAACATAGTTTTTTCATAAACATAATTTTGATAATACAATATGAAGAAAATTATAGATAAAAAAACTAAATTAGAATACGCTATGTCCTAATTAACCATAAATTCTACATAACAATCACATTTTTTGAAATACCTTAATCTAAACAGATGTAATATTTACCAATATTTTAAATTTAAGGAATGTACGAAATTCCTTCTTTAAAGTTGCGACAAAATGCTTCTAGCATTTTCGTTTGGTCGCAAAAAAAGAGAAAAAACAAGCACCATAAAAAAGCCCTTTCGGTCTCTAAATATAAAAAATATAAAAACCACCAAAAAGCAAGAAAGACGAGGCTCGGTGTGTCAAGTCCACGCAGGAGTTTAGTTGCCTAAATGACTGTGTGGCTTGGCACACCAGAAACAAAGTATTTCGTAGCTTTTTGGTGGTTTTTTGGTGCACCAGAGTATTTAATATTAGAACTTTTAGGCAAGTTATGAAATTGGATGTTGTTCTCGGCAACATCCTTTTTCATTTGTTCAAAGGTGATGTTTGCTCCGTCAAAATCTGTATTACAGTAAATTAAAAACTTGTCGTCAAATACATATACTTTGTTTAAAAACAATGATATGATTTTTCTTTGATATTCTTTATCTTCTTTGTTTTGATTGATAAACATCTCAAAGAATTTTAACAAATCTTCTTTTGTGTGTTTTACACCGTTCGCAAGCTTAAGCTTACGCAAGTCGTCTTGTAAATCTTTTTTTTGCAATTCAAGGTCTTTTGCGTATTGGTCGGCTTTTGCTATCATATCTTTGCTTGTATAGTTTAACGCCATTCTAAAACATTTTTCCAAATCATCGTCAACTTTTTTTATTCGTTTTTCAATCTCTTTTATATGCACTGTGTTTATGTTCGTTTCATACTCTTTCAAAACATTATCTATAATTTGTTCAATGCGTTTTGGCGTGAGTATATATTCAAGCACGGCGTTTACTACTTCCTGTTCCAACACATCTTTTAACTCGTTTCTTTTGCTACACTCGTGAAATTTATATCTTTTCTTGCAGTAATAGTAATAATGCTTTGTCTTTTGTTTGCTTGTGCCAGATACTCCGTACATACTCTCGCCACAAAGTCCGCAAAAAATCTTACCAGTTAAAATATAATCGGTTTTTGCCTTTGCTTTTGCCGGCGTCTTTTTGTTCTGTGCAAGCCTTTTTTGCACTATGTCGAATAATTTTTTGTCTATTATCGGTGGGCAAAAATCAGTTTTTATAACATCTTCATACTCATATACACCTATGTATTTTTTATTACTCAGTGCTTTACACAAACCATATATTTTGAGCGGTTTCCCATTGTTTCCAGTGTAGTGCATATCGTTTAACTCTTTTGTAATTTGTTTCAATGTCTTACCGTTTGCATACTCTTTGAAAAGATATTGTATTATAGGTGCTTTATCTTCGTCTATATATAACTTTTTGTCAACTTGCTTATAACCTAGTGGTGCAAAACCGCCAAAGGTATGACCTTTTAAAATGTTTTCTTTTATGCCTCTTTTAACTTTTTGGCTAAGGTCTATTGAATACAGTTCCGCCATAACTTCTAGCACACACTCAACAAGTTTACCCTCTGTGTTATCTCCTATACTTTCGGTAGCAGAAACAACCTTTATGCCGTTTTCGGCAAGTTTGTGTTTGTAAACTACACTATCGTATTGATTACGGCTAAACCTATCTAGTTTATAGCAAAGTATATATTGAAACTCTTTTCGCTCACTATCTTTAATCATTTGCATAAAGGCAGGTCTTTTTGCTGATGTTCCAGACAAAGCACGGTCAATATATTCATATATCACATTATAACCGTTTTTTTGTGCAAACTCTTTGCACACTCTGAGTTGTCCTTCTATGCTTTGTTCTGTTTGTGCACTTGACGAATAACGAGCGTATATAACGGCATTTTTCATTATCTACTCCTTTGTGTTCTGTTCGGCTATTAGTTTAGTCGCAAATTTTATTACCTTTGTTTTATTTTTATCATTTAAGTTTTGATAAATTGACAATATTACATTGTCCATTGGGCTAAGGTCATTGAGTTTTTTAGGCGGTTCATTTTCCTTTTGTTCGTGTGTTTCGTCTTCAAATATCAAATATGTTGGGTTTACATTAAGTGCTTTTGCTAAGGCTAAAATTTTTGATTGCCTCATACTTTCAATTTGTCCACTTTCCCATTTTTTTACGGTAGACTTTGCTACACCCACTTTGTTTGCTACATCTTCCAAAGTTAAACCAAGTTGCAAGCGTCTTGTTTTGATTTTGTCTTTTATATTCATTTATTACTCCTATACAAATACTACATCAATTTTTCCCTTTTTGCAACTTTTTTATAAAAAAATAAAAAAAGTTTCTTAAAATGCTTTACTTTTGGTTTTATGTAACATATAATACAGTAAAGTTTCCTAAACGAAACAATTTTAATTAGGAGGTGTAATATGTTTAATAAAAGTTTGTTGATGTCAGAATTAGTTTTAAAACAATTAAATGCTACACAACTTGCAAAAATGCTTAATATAAGCAAAGCAACATTAAGCAAAAAACTTAATTCGAAGAGCGAATTTTCATTAGATGAAATTCAGCAGATAGGCAACATAATTGGCAAAGAGAAAGTGCTTGATATTTTTTTTGCAAAGTAAGTTTCCTAAACGAAACAAAGGGGACTATTTATGGAAGATTACATAGTAAAAGTTTTTACCGAAGATTTTAAACGCTACTTACAAAATTTAAACGAAAGGAGTAAACAAGATGTTGTTAAAAGAGATGTTGGCAAGTCAGAAGAAAAAACATAATGACCTAGCAAAGTACTTGAATGTAGATAACTCATACATAAGTAAAATTTGCAATTATAGATGCTTGCCATTACCTACACAAGCAAAGGCAATTTGCGAGTATTTAGATTGTAATATCTTAGATATTTACAACAAAAAGGAAATTGACCTCATTTTAGGCACCAAGAAGGCGAGTAAAAACATAGATAATATATTTTATTATCGCCTTAGTGTTAGGCTCAACAGAGCAAGTTGCAAGTGCCTTAAAATTGATAATCTAAAACTATTAGGTTACAACACGATTAAAGAATGGGTACTAGATTGCATAAATGACCTAAAT
>CALWPE010000067.1 GCA_944383345.1 uncultured Clostridia bacterium
TTAATATGCTACTATATATCAGCGCAATTATTTAAGAAGATGAAACATTATGAAACAAGACATACATCCAAATTATCATGAAGTAACAGTTACCTGTGCATGTGGAAACACATTCAAGACAGGTTCAAGCGTTAAAGGTGACACAATTAAAGTTGATATTTACAACAAATGTCATCCATTCTTTTCTGGCAAACAAAAGATTGTCGATGTTGGCGGAAGAGTGGAGAAATTCAAAAAAACACACAACATTTAATTTGTGGCACGGCCTTTTAGGTCGTGTTTTTTTGTTTTAAAAATATTTTAGACGACCATAATATAGGTATGAAAAATCTTTTTAGTTTACCTTGCCTATATGGTGTTGGCTTTTATAATAATAAAAATTGTGCAATTAGTTATGTTGATGGTTTTGGCAACTCACACATAGTTTCAAAAAAAAATAAAATTAAACTAATATATCACGATTTTGTTTTTTTGCGTGGTTTTGAATATTTAATATTTGGAATGTATTTTTTTATCAAAAACTTGATAAAAATGCCTTTTGAATTTAAAGATAGTGGGGTAGTCAAATCGGCATCAAAATCGCTAAACATCTCTTTAAAATATGTTTTGTTGGCTTTTTTCGTAGTTATTTCTGCAATTTTTGCACTATTTATCTTTGGTTATTTGCCAATTAAAATATCTGTTGCAATAACAAATTATAGCCAAAATGCTTTTTTTACGAGATTTATTATTGCAATTATAAAAATTGTCTTTTTATATATTTTACTAATTAGCGTAAAGTATTTAACTTGTTTTCGACAATTTTATAGATTCAATTCTTGTGGCAATGTGATAACTTTTGATAGTTGTCATAGACCTACAAACTTTTTAAACTATATTGTTTTTGCGTTTTGTTTGACAAATATTGTGGTGTCGTTTGTGGGGCTTACAGCCAACAATATTTTAAAACCTATTATAAACTTGCTAATTTGTTTGTTTTGTTTTACAATTAGTTACGAGATATTGTTATTGCTTGAAAAAAGCAAATTTTCGTGGTTAAGGAAAAGTTGTATAATAACATCGTTTTTAGTCAATGAAAAGCCTACAAACACCGAAATTTATATTGCTTTATCGGCATTTAGTGAATTGAAATTTATGAACACAAAGAAAAGAGAAGAAGTTAGTACAAAAGAGTTTAAAGAAGGTGAAGTTAGTTTCTCCTCAGTTTATGCTGAATGTAAATTAAAATTAAAAGATGCAGGTATTAGCGAGCCAAGTGAATTAGACTTTTTGTTATGCGAAGTTTTAAATGTCAAACGAGGCAAACTACGACTAATCACAAAAATAAAACAAAGTCAAAAGAAACAGATTGATGACGCAATAAAGCGTAGGATAAATGGAGAGCCTATAACAAAAATTTTTGGTCACACAAATTTTTATGGCTATGATTTCATAGTTACAAAAGATGTGTTATCTCCTCGTCAAGAAACAGAAATTTTAGTTGAAACAGTACTAAAAAATATAAAGGGGAAAATGCGAGTTTTGGACCTTTGCACAGGAAGTGGAGTTATTGCTATATGTGTTGCAAAAAAATCACAAGCCACAGTTGTTGCTTCGGATATATCTTTTAAGGCGTTAGATGTTGCACAAAAAAATGCAGAAAAAAACAATGTAAAAATTATTTTTAAAAAATCTGATTTGTTTTTAAACTTGAAAAGCATTAAAAAGTTTGATATAATAGTTAGTAATCCTCCATATATACCATCAAATGAGATCTTAGGCCTAGATGTTGAGGTGAAAGATTATGATCCGTTAATCTCTTTAGATGGTGGTGATGATGGGCTTAGGTTTTATGAACAAATCATTTTAGAAGCACCATTGCACTTAAATAAGGGTGGAAAAATCTTTTTTGAAGTAGGTAAAGGTCAAAGCGTAGATGTTGTTAAATTACTTGAAAAAGATTTTGAAAATATCAAGGTAATAAAAGATTACAATAAAATAAATAGAGTGGTGTATGCCACTAAAAAAAGTAAAAGGAATTAAAATATGTTAGAGCAGACAACTAAGATAAAGCAAAGATATGATGAGTTGACAAAACTTGTTATTGACCCAGAAGTTATTGCAGATAACAAGCGTTGGCAAAAATTAGTAAAAGAGCGTAGTAGTATTGAGGAAATAGCAAATTGTCACGATGAACTTGTAAAACTTGAAAAAAACTTAAACGATAGCAAACATGTTTTAGAAAATGAAACCGACCATGAGATGATAGAAGTTTTCAAGGAAGATATTTCAAATACCCAAAAAAAGATAAATGAATTAAATGAGAAACTTCAAATACTTTTGCTACCAAAAGATGAAAATGATGATAAAAATGTAATTTTGGAAATTCGTCCAGCCGCAGGTGGTGAAGAGTCTTCACTTTTTGCACACGAACTTATGAATATGTATATTCGCTATGCAGAACGCAATGGTTGGCAAGTTGAAGTAAATGAACTTGAAGAAACCGAACTCGGTGGGGTAAAAGAATGTAGTTTAACCATTAAAGGTACAGATGTTTACAGTAAATTAAAGTATGAAAGTGGTGTACATCGTGTACAGCGTGTACCTGAAACTGAAAGCCAAGGTCGTGTACATACTTCAACTGTTACTGTTGCTGTGCTTCCTGAGATGGAAGAAGTTGATTTTGAAATACTAGATAAAGATTTAAGAATAGACACATATAGAAGTAGTGGTGCAGGTGGGCAACATGTCAACAAAACAGAAAGTGCAATAAGAATAACACACTTGCCAACAGGAATTGTTGTTGCTTGTCAAGATGAGCGTTCTCAAATAAAAAACCGTGAAAAAGCAATGAACATTTTAAAGTCAAAACTTTATGACTACTATAAAACACAGATAGATACAAAATACAGTCAAGATAGAAAAAATCAAGTTGGTACAGGTGATAGGAGTGAGCGTATTCGCACATACAATTTCCCACAGGGAAGAATCACAGACCATAGAATAAACTATTCATTGTTTAATATGACTGCATTTTTAGACGGCGACATTGAAGAAATGGTTGAGCAGTTGCAAAAATATGACCAACAGAAAAAATTGGAAAATTTATCATTAAAATAAATTAAGGAGGAGAGATGTCAAGTTATCAAAAGTTTTTAAGAGAAAATTATCTTAAAGAAGGCGCACTACTTGGAAGTTTCAACGAAGATGACAAGTATGTTATTGCGCCCAATGTTTTAAGCGAACTTTTGAAAATTAAAAAACTTATTACTAATTACACACAAAAAGATATATCTTGCCATGCAGAAATTGGTGAATTTAAAATAAACTTTCAAATAAAATACATTGATGACACTTTTGATAACAAACGATATGCCTCACTATACATAAAAGAATACTACACAAGTTTTGATAAAAAAATTGAACTTGTAACATTTGTTGCTAGTTTTTCTCATTTAAACGATGTTACTTTCTTAGATAGTTTAAAAAAGGCTTTTAATTTATACACTGTTGAAGACTTGGGCGATGGTAAGTCTATAAAAGATGAGAATGAAATTTTGGAAAGTATCTTAAACGGAAACAAAAAGATTTCTCAAGTTATGGTTCTTGAAATGGGCAACGAAAACAGAAAATATGTAAATAGTGTGCTAAAAGTTTTAAGGGGTACATCGCAATTTGATGTACTTTACAAAGTATTTAAAGAAAAGATTTCACTTTTAAAGACAGACAAAAACACAGCAAAATATTTCAACGAAGTCAAAAAAATTCTTGATAGTTTGGTTATGCAACATTATCCTGAGTTTACTGAGTACACAAAGAGTTTGCTAGATAACATAAACAAAGACTATATGCAAAAATACAAAACTGTGGCCGAAAAATCACAAAGTGCAAATACTGCTACAAGTGACGCTTCAAAGAAAAAAGGCGGGAAAGCAGGCAAAGCCAAGAAAAAGGAAAGCAAATCCCAATACAAGCCATTTGTACTTTCTTCGTGGAAATTTGATTTAGAAAATGTATCCACGGCGACATCTCGTGAGCATAAAGAAAAAGAAACCAAAGTTGATGAAAAATTAAACATAGAGCAAAAAGAAGTTAAAAAACAAACAAGAGTAGCACCAGATATGCGTGAAAGTTTTGCTAAATCGGTCAAAGATAAATTGGCTGATGTGTTATCTCAAAACACATACGAAACAATACAGGATATTGTAGATGAAACAAAAACTGCATATTCTCGTGGAGTAATACGAGACAATAATGAAAAAGTAATGGAAAGTGTTAAACAAAATGCAAGGGCAAGCAAAATCAAAGATGAAGGTATTGATTTTTCATTATAAACATTACATAAAAAAATCCCACAACTGTGGGATTTTTTTATTGTATTTATAGTGTTAAAGGTTGTTCTTGTAATTTTGCTGTACGCTTTGCCTCTGAGAGTAAAAGAGTTGATAAATCAGATTCTTCAAAAGCAAATTTAGGATTCATCATTTGTTGTAATAAATCTGCCCAGTTCATCATTCTGTGTTCAACATATGCTTGTTTTTGAATACTTGGGTGTTCATAATAAAGTTGTAAAAACCTTGCTATGTTAACCTTTACCTTTTTCCTTTCTTCTGGGTCAGTAATTTTATTCATTGTAAGCATTATGTTGGCTATATTTGTTAAATATGCTTTTTTAGGATTATTGTCATCTAAAATACTTATTTCACCAGCAGTCATTTTTGACAAGCGTCCTTGTTTTAAAACATCTGTAATTATATTTGTTATTTTTTCATTGAGAACAAGATATTCTTCTCCGGACATATCAGCATTGATAATTGACAAAGATGAATAAATGCTAATCACTTTTTTATGTTCTTGTGGTGCCATAACTTATTGTTCCTCCATTAAAATATTATTTCAATCTACATTATGTATAGCACATTTTTTTTGTTTTGTAAATAGGCAATTGAAAAAATTTTTTGTATAATCGTAACTGATTTTCAAAAAATATATGTATGAAGACATATGTTAAAAATACATTGATATTAAGTATATGTATGTTGTTATCAAAAATGTTAGGAGCACTTTATCGTATTCCTTTAAGCAACATTTTAGGAACAGAGGGCATAGGGCTTTATCAAATGGTTTTTCCAATCTATTCATTGTTTTTGGTTGCAATAACTGGTGGTATGCCAACTTATGTTGCACAAAAAGTTTCGTTGCTTCGTGCAAAAGGCGACAATCAAAGCATAACAAAGTTGTTAAAAAATTCCATATTTTTAAGTGTTCTTATTGCTGTGGTATTTTGTTTAATCTTGGTTATCTTTTCAAAATACATATCAAATTTACAGGGCAATGAGTCTGCCTATCTTGGATACATAACAGTTGCAATAAGTATAATTTTTTCAAGCATCACTTGTGTATATAAAGGCTATTTTCAAGGTCTTGAAACAATGGGGTATAACGCAACGGCTACAATACTTGAACAGTTTGTTAAACTTTTGTTTGGGCTTTCTTTTGCCTTGTTGTTTTCTAAATTTGGTATAATTTTTGCAGTAAGTGGTGCTTTCTTAGGAATTTTAATTAGCGAACTTATAACATTATGTTTTATGCTAGAAGTATTTTACAAGACAAAAAAAGATAGTTATAAAGCATATATAAAACTAAGCGATTTAAAAGACGTATTTAAAAACTTTTTTCCTTTAAGTTTAACTTCTATAATATTGCCATTATCAACAGCAGTTGATAGTTTTTTGGTTATAAATTTATTGACACAAAAAGGGCTAGAAGTTACAACTTCAACATCACTTTATGGAATTGCAACAGGCATGGTTGCGCCTTTTATAAACTTTCCAGTTTTACTTTTTGGTACCATTTGTACTGCATTTTTGCCTACACTTGTGTATATGCTTGAAAAACATAAAAGCACAGACGGCGTTGTGTTTGGTACTTATTTTTTTGTTTGGTTGTTGTGCCTTCCATGTGCGTTTGGTTTTGTCGCTATTGCACCAAATATAATAGATTTATTTTTCCCTGCGATAGAAACAATGTACTACAATTTATCTGTACTTTATCTTAGAATTTGTGCATTTAATGTAATATATCTTTCAATAGCACAAATTTCACATAGTATATTAAATAGTCTTGGTAAATTTTATATGCCACTAATTTCTCAAAGTGTTGGTTTTGCTATAAAGACGATATTATTTATTGTTTTAATTTACACAACAAATCTTGATATATTATCACTTGCTATTGCATCAACTTTTGCAGATGCTATCATATGCGTCATTTCATTATTTTTAACAAGAAAATATATTCAAATAAGTTTAAAAATAAAACAAATATTTGTCCCATTATTTGCTTCTATTTTAATGTTTTTTGGTATTTATTTTTTGAATAAATACATTTTAATAAATGAATATTTTAAATTGGTAATTTTGGTATTTATAGCATTTTTAATATATTTTTCAATATGTTTTATTTTTAAAATAATTTCAATAAATGATATTAAAAATATGTTTATAAAAAATAAAAAAGTCAATAAAATAAAATATGAATAAAAAACAACTAATTACAGAATTAAAAAATAGATTAAATATGCCAAAAGATGTAATAGAAAATAATCTTGATATCACGATAGAACTTTTAAAAGAGATTTTATTTAAAGGCGAATGTATAAAAATTAAAAATTTTGGAAGTTTTTACTTTAAACAATACAAAGAGCGTTTGTTTTATAATCCTAGAACAAATCTACGCACATATCTTCCTCCTAAAAAAGTTATTGTTTTTAAATGCAGTAAAAGATTGATTTAAAGTTAAAATAATAGTAAAATACACAAGTATGAAAATAAAAGATATTGAGGTTGGAAAATTATTTTTAGCACCTATGGCTGGGGTTAGCGATATTGGATTTAGAAAGGTCTGTAAAAGTTATGGTGCAGACCTTACATATGTGGAGATGATAAATTGCAATGCACTATTACACAATAATGAGCATACAAAAAAACTTCTTGAAACAGCCGATAACGAAGATATAAAAGTTGTACAAATATTTGGTCACGATCCCGAACTTATGGCACAGGCAGTAAAAAGTCCACTTCTTGAAAAATTTGATATTATAGATATAAATTTTGGTTGTCCAGCACAAAAAATTGTCAAGAATGGAGATGGTAGTGCTTTACTGAAAAATTTAGAGTTGTTGGGGAAAATTTGTAAAAGTTGTACAAGTGCAACAAACAAACCAGTAACTGCTAAAATAAGAATTGGATTTAATAAAAATGATAATGTCGCAGTCGATGTTGCAAAAATTTGTGAAGCAAACGGCATATCTGCAATAACAGTTCATGGAAGAACTCGTGAGCAAATGTACAGTGGCAGCGTGGACTACGACACCATAAAAAAAGTCAAACAAAGTGTAAAAATACCAGTTATTGGCAATGGTGATGTTGTTGATGAAAAAAGTTTAAACAAGATGCTTGAAACGGGGGTTGATGGTGTCATGATTGGAAGAGGTGCACTTGGTCGCCCTTGGATATTTTCTGAGTTAAAAAACAAAAAAGGTGTTATAGATAAGTTTGAAGCCATTAAAAATCATGTTGACACATTGAGAAAATATTACACCGATGAAGAACTTTGTGTGACACTACGAAAACATTTTCTTTGGTATGTTCGAGATGTAAGTGGTGCATCAAAATTTAGATTAAAACTTGCAACAACAGAGAACCTTGATGAGTCTTTAAATTTATTAAAACAAATTTTTGAAGAAGATAAAAAACAATAAAATTGTTTTGGAGGACAGATGAAGATTACTGTTATAGGTTGTAGCACGACATGGACAGATAGGCCAACAAGTTCGTACTGTATAAATGATAATATACTAGTAGATGCTGGTGAAGGCACAATAAAAAATTATGATAAGTGTAAAATTGATATTGATAAAATTGAACATATATTCATAACACATATGCACACCGACCACACATTAGCAGTTGTAGACTATATCTACAATGCACTATGGCATTATCAACAAGACCATATAAAAAAATTAAATATCTATGGCTTAAAAGGCATTGTCTTGTATTTTAAAAAGTTAATTGATACATTATTGCCTGATTATAAAAATTTGGATTTATGTAGTTTTATCAATTTTCATGAAATTACAGATTTTGATAGTGAAATTAAAGTTGGAAATTTAAAGGTAAAATGTTTTCAATTAAAACATGGAGTAGTTAAAGATATTGCGTATGTATTTGATGATAACACCACAAAAGTTGGCTTTTCTGGAGATTGTACATACACCGAAACTTTGGATAAATTCGTAAAGTATTGCGATGTGTTGTTTTTGGAGTGTTGTGATATGAAAACAGACACAAGACATTTAGGATACGACAAGTTCATTGAATATGTTAAGTTATACAAAGACAAAAAGTTTTATGGTATTCATTGCACAAACAAAATATATTTTGCCGAAAATAAGTTGGGAATAACTCTAGCCCATTCACAAGATACATACACATTTTAAAATAGCGCCTATAAAAAAGGTGTTTTTTTATTAAACACACAAAAAATTTTTTGTTTAAAAATTGTTTGGTTATTTTTGTAGCATAATATAAAATATAGTAAAGCGAGGGAAGAAATGAAAAGAACAATCAAAGACATTGATGTAAAGGGTAAAAGGGTTTTTTTAAGAGTTGATTTTAATGTTCCACTTGATGATAGTGGTAACATAACTGATGCTAGTAGAATAATTAAGGAGTTGCCTACAATAAAATATCTTCTATCTCAGGGGGCAAGACTTATTATTTGTACACATTTAGGAAGACCAAAAGGCGAGCCAAACCCAAGACTTTCCACAATAGTTATTGCTAAATATTTGATTGGTGTTTTGCATTGCAAAATTAAATTTTCACCGTATGCAATAGGTGACGAAGTAAAGAAGATGACCGAAGAACTTCAAGACGGCGAAATTTTGGTTTTGGAGAACATAAGGTTTTATAAGGAAGAAGAAGAAAATTCACCAATATTTGCAAGTAAACTAGCACAACTTGCAGATATATATGTCAATGATGCTTTCGGTACTGCACATAGAAAACACGCATCAATATACGGTGTTGCAAGACTACTTCCAAATGCTGTTGGCTTTTTGATGGGCAACGAGATAAATACAATCTCTGAAGTTTTGGAAAATCCAGAACACCCATTTGTTGCAATACTTGGTGGGGCAAAGGTCAGTGACAAATTAGCAGTAGTGCATAATCTCATCAAAATTTGTGACACAGTGCTTATTGGTGGTGGAATGGCGTACACATTTTTGAAGGCACAAGGTGTTTCAATAGGCAAGTCGCTTTATGAGGAAGAATGTCTTGAAGATGCTAAACAAATTCTTTTGGAAGCACAAAAAAATGGTAAGGAAATAATTTTGCCTGTCGACCACTTAGCATCTACAATACTTAGTCCAAACGCAACAGTAATAAAAATACCAACAAAAAAGATACCAGATTCACTAGTTGGTCTTGATATTGGTAAAAAGACAATAAAACTTTTTGTCAAAAAGATAAAACAAGCAAAGACAATCATTTGGAATGGTCCTATGGGGGTTTTTGAATACGACGCATTTAAAAATGGTACAAAAAAGATTGCCAAAGCAGTTGCAAAAAACAGAGGAAAAACAATTGTTGGTGGTGGAGATAGCATAGCCGCACTTCATGCACTTAAACTTGATAGAGATATTTATCATATATCGACTGGTGGTGGAGCAAGTTTAAAACTAATTGCTGGTGAAAGTCTACCCGGTGTTGAAGTTATTAGTGATGTTGAGGAGTAAAAATGAAAAAGTTTGTTGTTGGTAATTTCAAAATGAACACCACTCCAAGTGAGTTTAATGTTTATTTAGATGAGTTTTTACCAAGGATAAAAGATTGTAAAGCAAACATAATGTTTTGTCTTCCAGCGACACATTTTTGTGTTGCCAAATCAAGACTTGAGGCAACCAATATAAAATTTCTTGCACAAAACATATCAAGTGAAGAAAAGGGCGCATTTACTGGAGAGATATCAAATGTTATGGTAAAAGATTGTGGTGCATACGGCACACTGATTGGACATAGCGAATTAAGAAAGAGATTAAAAGAAACTCCAGAAAGCATAAATCAAAAAATCATAAGAGCGTTAGCAGTCAATTTAAAAGTAATACTATGCATTGGTGAAACAAAATATGAGCGTTCCACCAAAAAAACAAAATTGGTACTTAAACGCCAATTAGATACAGCCCTAAAAGGTCTTTATGAAAACGAATTAAAAAATATTATAATAGCATATGAACCTGTGTGGGCAATAGGTACAGGGAAGACTCCAACAGCCAAGGAAATAGAAAATACTGTTTGTGATATAAGGAGCATAATTGCTGAGAATTTCACCGTTCGTTCCAGTGAAAAAATAAATATTTTGTATGGTGGAAGTATAACAGAAAGCAATTTTGGTCAATTTGTTAAAATAAAAGGCATAAACGGACTATTGGTAGGTGGCGCAAAAAAAAAAAAAAAAAGTTTTGCTAATATTTGTAAGTGATTTTAAAGGAAGCAGTTTTCAGAGGGACACTAGAGTGTGTCATTCTGAGCGAAGGCGAAGAATCTCTTATCCGGATGAGACCCTTCGCTTCGCTCAGGGTGACATTTTTATTGTTTCTTTTAAACAAAAAACGGTACATCTAATTACATATTAGGTATACCATTTTTGTACATATTATGTATATATTTTGTCTAATCACTTAAATAATATCACCTTTTGAACTGTTTGCAAAGTAAATTTAATAATTTTTTTAGAAAAAGTACACCTAATATACAATTAGATACACCAAAAAATGCGGTAAAAAAGGAGAGAGAATATGAATATCAAAAGAAGCAAACTTGCACTTTCAATCACAACATTATTATTGTGCTTGGGAGTTATGTGTTTTGGCGTGTATTCTGCCACACGCGTTGAATATTCAATTGGCGGAAATATAACATATGTAATAAATGCACCTCTTGTA
>CALWPE010000068.1 GCA_944383345.1 uncultured Clostridia bacterium
CCACAGCATTTATTGACACTGTGAGAAAATTTATACATTAAACAAAATTATTTTATTGACTTAAACAAAAGTTGTGGAATATCTACCCCACATGTTTCATAAAAGTGGTTTACGCTTGCACTTGTGTTTACTTCACACACAACAGGCCCATTTATACTTTTTAATATATCGACAATAGAAAAGTCACAGCCAACGGCTTTTGTTGCGCCTATTGCTAACTGTTCGTCAAGATATGTAGGAATATACTTGTCCATACTTGCACCAAGTGCTATGTTAGACCTAAATTCGCCACCACTGTTTCTACGCCTGTATGCTGCGACGACTTTGTTTTTGATAACAAAAAGTCTTATATCGCTTCCACTTGCTTCAACAATAAATTCTTGGAGCAATAGCATATTACCATTTAATTTTTCAACCAAATTATAAAGTTCTTCTTTTGTATTACATAGATAAACATTTTTACCATAGTCACCAAACCATCCCTTAACTATCATTGGCATACCAAGGTCTTCTATTGCATTATTTAAAAATAGTATTGCTTTATTTCTGTTAAATTGCGTCATCATAGGAAATATAACAGTTTTTGGAATGTTTATATTGTACTTCGCTAAAGTTTGATACATATTTGCTTTGTTTTCACAAATATCAATAGCCGATGCACTGTTGACAACTTTTACCCCAAGCATTTCAAGATTTCTTGCAAGATGAAAATCTTTGTCAAAAAATATTGCATAATCGTATGTACCAAATGTTTCATGACATTTAACAATATTGTTGTCAATGTATGTATACAACTGAACATTTGAAACAAAATCCAAAGTTATATTCATTCGCTTTGCCGCATCAACAAATAATCTATTTTGGTCTTTAAATGCCTCTTCACTAAGGACATCATCATGAACTACTAAAACTTTTCCTCTCATAAGTTTCTCCATGTTTATGTTATCATAAATTAAACTATTTGACAATATTAAAATATATTTGTTTAATCATCTTGTTTACATGGACAACATCTGTACAGATGTACACATATTTTTTGGATATATAATTTATGCTATCATAAAAACATCTTAGTTTATCTATACTATTTGTTTTAACAACTATTTGACAATAGTCGTTTAGTCTTTTAAAACAAACAAAAATACAGTTATGACTTCGTTTGTCAATAGTCGTAAAATTTTTATTTGGTGATAAGATATTTTTTACTTTAATTATTGTATCGCCGTCTTTTAATATATTACACACTTCTTTATGCAAAACATTCGCATCACAAGACAAAAACACACTGCAATCAGAAAAACTAATATATTTTATTGTCTTTGCATTTTTAACAATTTGTGGATTAACTTCTTTTATTCCATTTTGGTCAGTATAATTTTCATAGCACACTGCATTTACACTATGTGCAATAATTGCTCCACTTATGTCGCCACCACCCCTTTCAAATAGTTTGATTTTTTTGTTATCTATTCCATAAAAACCACAGGTGACTATCTTTTTATACTTTTTTAAATAATAATTTAGTTTGTTTTTTATTTTTTTATAGCAAATATCTCCATTGTTTAAATAAATAAGTTTTTCTGCTGGAATAAATTTAATATTTAAATATTTCGACATAATTAAAGCAGTTAAATATTCACCACGAGAAATAAAATATTCACTATCATTGTCATTATTAAATTTTTTTATATATTTATTTATGTAATAATTTATATTTATTTTTTCACCAGTTAAATTACATAAATAATTTAATTTTTGTTTTATTTTTATTATTAAATTTTTATTTTTTGTTTTTGTATAAGATATTAAAATATCTGTTAATTTTTCATCATTTTTATTTATTTTTCCAATCGCAGAAAACACAAAGACTTTTCTGTCATCTAATTTAATAATATTTTTAATACTTTTAAGGCAAGAACTTTGTGTTGTGGTAGTTCCACCAAATTTACACACAATCAAAACAAGTCCTCCATATCATAAACACCATTTTGTTTGCTACTGATAAATTTACAAGCCATATACGCACCATTACAAAAAACTCTCTTTGAAAAAGCAGTATGCACTATTTCAAGTTCTTCATCAGGCATATAAAAACTTATTTTATGCTCGCCAACCACTTCGCCAACTCTAAGCGCATACACTGTTGGGACTATATTTTTTGAATTTAATATTTTGATTATTTGTTTTGCTGAGCCACTTGGTTTGTCCTTTTTGTGCTGGTGATGTGTTTCACAAACAACAGTTTGCAAATTGGGTTGATTCTTAATTTTGTCTAGCATACTTTTTAACATGGTAAACAAAATAGAAAAATTCGCCGACATAAATATTGGAATAATCTTAGAATATTTTTGTATAAGTTCATAGTTGTTTTTTGTGTGATTTGTTGTAGCAATAACTATTGGACATCTCTTTTTTTTTTGCTAGTTCCAAATTTTCATAAAGACACTCACTTGTTGAAAAATCTAAAACAATATCATAATCAAATTTTTTTGCGTCATCTCTATTTTCTTTGTCAATTTTAAAATAACAAATTTCTTTCTTTTCAAGATATCTTGACATCTCTCTTCCCATTTTACCATTTGCACCAACAAGAAGAATTTTCATAGATACTCCTTTAATTTTTCTATCTCGTCATCTAAAAGTTGACTATAATTTTTACTAAGTGGAGTTAATGGAAGCCGTAACTCGTTTTTTATTAGCCCTAATTTATGTAAAGCATATTTAACAGGTATTGGGTTTGGTTCAATAAACATTAAGTTGTTAAAGTTATAAAGTTTGCTTGTTATCTCACTGCGTTTTTTTGCATTTTCATGAAAATCTAGCATTGCTCTTGGAAAAACATTTGAAGTTACACTTATTATTCCTTTTGCGTTTACACTATAATTTTTTTTTGTTTGGTTGTCATTCCCACAAAAAACAGGCATACAATTTGTATGAAAAACTTCAATAATGTGAGAAATATCTGTGCTTGCCTCTTTAAGTGCAACAATATTTTTATTTTTTGAAAGTGTAACAAGTGTGCTTGGCTTAATGTTTATATTTGTCCTTGATGGTACATTGTATATAATAATTGGAATATCAACTGCATCTAAAATTTGTTGATAGTGTAAAATAATCCCCTCTTGCGTGCATTTAGCATAATAAGGCGTCACAACCAAACACGCATCTGCTCCACAACTTTTTGCAAGTGCTGTATTTTTTATAGCAGTCTGCGTATCTGGTGCACCTGTTCCAACAATAAGTTTTGAATAAGGAGACATATGCTTTTTTGCAAGTTTAATAAGTTTTATCTTTTCGACTTTTGAAATACTTTCACATTCACCTGTTGAGCCTAAGATTAAAATATTTTTTACACCTAACAAAATTTGCCTTTCAATAAGCATAGCGAAAGTGTCATAGTCAATATTTTTATTTTCGTCAAATGGGGTAACAAGTGCAGTTATTATTCCTTCAAACATATTCCCTCCCAAGAAGTTTTAGTAAAATCTCCACACCATTTTGTGAAGCACCTTTGCGTAAATTGTCTATCACCACAAACATTGCGAAATGCGTTTTGTCAAACTTTCTTAGTCTGCTAACATAGACATCATCTTTATCACGAACAAATATCGGCATGGCATTTTCAACATATTTCACATTTTTTGTACTCTTTATGTATTCAATTAAATCATCGGTGTCAACTTGTTTTTTTGTTTCAAAAAATATACTTATTCCATGACACACTTCAATAGGCACACGCACTGTTTGAGCAAAAACCGACATATCAAAATCATGAAGTATCTTTTTTGTTTCGTACATTATCTTTTTTTCTTCAACACAAAAGTTATCTTTATCTATTTCACCTATGTAAGGAATAATATTGTTGTTTATAACATAATCTAATTTTTTTAATCTGCTCGCATCTGTTTCAAACCTATCATCAAGAGCAAGTTTCCCTGCACCACTTAAAGATTGATATGTGGACACATATACACTTTTTATGCCTAGATTTTTTTGTATACCATAAAGCGCCATAACAACACCAATCGTTGCACAGTTTGGATTGCAAATTATGTTACCTTTAATATCTTCAGCATTTATCTGTGGTACAACAAGTGGATATTTTTTTCTAAACTGTGCAGAAAAATCTATCACCACTGTACCTTGACTTGTAAGCCTTTGTGTGTATTTTTTTGAAATATTCTCACGCACACACATAAGCACATAATCAAGTTTAAGTGAAAATATATCATCATTTAAAACATTTACTTTGTATGCTTTATCTTTAATATATAGCACCTTACTAGAAGACCTTTTTGAAGCAAAAAGAAAAAAATCTGCTACAATATTTTGTTCTCCCAAAATATCTAGCACTTTTCGCCCAACAAGACCACTGGCACCCAAAATACCAATTTTTGTCATAACTACTCCAAAAGTATTAAATGCTAAAAAAAAAATTTTTGTGAAAAAAAGTATGTGAAATAAATCACATACCTTTTTTACTATAATATAAAACCCCCAGACTATCTGGGGGGTTTATATTACAAAAAAAAATTGCACAGACTTGTGCAATTTTAATTTTTTATTCTTCTGTTGTTCCTGTTAAATCTTCTTCCAAAACAGATGCAATACATTCAACTCTTAATTGTGGGTTTGTCAATGTTGCTGTGTGAATGTTTGCTCTATGGCAATAGTATGTTTCAGTTGTATTTGTTTCTAGTTTTGCATAGAAGTAAATATATTCTGGATTACCATATTCGTCACAAACAAGGTCACATGCTCCTTGTTGTATGTTCTTTGTTTCTGCAAGAGTTTGTGCTTTTTTGTCACGATAACTTATTCTATACACACCATTTGCTGTTGTGTAATAAACATAATCACCATCTACCAACTCGATTGTTGCATCTTCGCTTACAAGTTCGTAATAATTTGCTATTGTTCCTGCACCTTTTGTGCCTAAGAAAATTTTTGATTCTGCCTCATAAACTACTACATTTTCATTTATTGGTGTGAAGTTTGAAATACTATCTTTATCGTCAACTTGTCCTGTCAATGTCCACTGAATTTTGTCGCTACCAAAAGAGTTGTAGTTTGAAATTGAATAGTATTTTGATATTGATGTTCCATCATCTTGCTTAAAATATAGCATATTATTTTTATAACAAATAAGTGTTATAGGATATTTCTCTTGTGACAAGATTGTGCCTTGCTTTGTTGCCATATCATAACGGCCGATATTGTTACCTTCTTCACCTGCATCTTGGTCTTCTTGTGAAAGGTCTGTTGTGTAATAGAAACAATCTATACTGCCTTGTATGCTTGGAAAAACAACATCGCTTACATCACTTAGAAGAACTTCTTTGCCTGACACTCTTTTACCAATACCAATTTTTGTGACCTTTGAATCATCAAAAATCAAAACGAAGTTATCTTCTGCATTTTCACCACTTGAAAAGAAAAATTTACCACGAGATTGTGTTGTTGTAAAAATTTCTTGAAGTGATGTGCCATCAAGACGCACACGATAAAGAGTTGTCAAATCAAACCTGTCATCACCGTTTTCTTGTTTTTGTGTGTTTGGTGATGTAAAGTAAAGGTATTCACCCAAAATGTACATATTCTCATTGTCAAAACCTGCTATCTTTCCGTACACTTCATTTACATTTTCTATTTGATTGTCTTCATCTTTTGTGGTGAAACCATTTTCATCAGTTTGTAATCTAAAAATTGCATTGTGCTTTGTTGTCTTTTCGGTGTTGTCATTTCCGCTAAGAGTAGAGTAGTCAACATAGGTATTTGCAAAATAAACATAGTCACCAATACCAACTACACTTCCCCCATTACTTAAAACCTCACCGCTTGGCACATTGAGTTTTGTGCCACAACCGGTGAGAAGAAAACTAACACATAAAAGCAAACATGCTAAATAAGTAAAAAATTTTTTCATAATTAGTCTATTCCTTAAAAAGTTATGCTACAGTTGTAAATGTTACAGTAAAGTCATTTACGACATCTGAAAAACCAGATGTGGAACTTAT
>CALWPE010000069.1 GCA_944383345.1 uncultured Clostridia bacterium
TTCTTGTAAACAATGCGTCATTTACTATTGATAATGGCGAGACAATAAAAGTTAAAGAATATGTTTATGTAAGATATAACTTAAATGCTAACTGGTATAGTGAACTCAATAATACAATAAATCAAAGTATAGTATTTGAGTATGAAGTTGATAACGATGGAAATAGTGTCACAGTGCAAGATACAGTAAGTCGTGGTGATGTCGTAGTAAAGAATAACATTGCATCATTTACCGAAACTATAGAGACATCTTCAGGTGGTGATGGTATACCAACTAAATATGTTTGGTCATTTGACACAAGTGTAAATTTAATAAAATATTATCAAAGTGATAGCCTTGTCGATTCTCCTCAAAATGATTATAATAGATATGCTGATCTTGATTACGAGAACTGGGGAAGACTTCAAGCAGGTTCACCACTTGCAAGTACGGTTATATCAATTACTAATGGTGGAGCAGTTACAAATCTTGATGTGGTATTTGGCGACCTTAACTATCAACTTGCCAAGTAATAAACTAAGGTAAAAAATGGAGAGAATATGAAAAAATATATTTTAACATTTTGTATGATTTTAATTTCTGTGTGTGGCGTAATGCTAAGCGCATGTGGGGAAAATTACAATAGTTTTTCTCTCCATTTTTCAAGCCCTAGTATTGAAATAGAACAAAATACAAGCCAAGATTATGAAATTGTTGTTGAAAATTATTTCAAAAGCAATTTAGATTTTGAGTTTTCTTTAGATTCACAAATTGTAGAGATAAGCGAGCCTACCGATTTAGGTAATGGGCATTATCGTGTAACAATATTAGGACACACACCGGGCAGTGCGACACTTAAAATAACATTGTTGCAAGGCAAAAAACAGATTATTATTCCTGTCGTTGTGTATGAACCAATTTCAAGCATAAGTTTAAAAGAAGACAAAGATTTATATGTTTTGCGTGGCGAGTCATTGCAATTAGATAGTAGTATGTTTGAATTTTATCCACCATCAACTCTTGAAAGGGATGTTCGTTTTCAAATAGGCACACAAGAGATTGCAAATGGACTAATAACAACCGATAGCGAAACAGAAAGCGAACTTGTTGTAACAGCAGTTAGTTTATATGATGAAAACATAACATGCAGTTTTGTAGTAAGAGTACTAGACGAAATTGACACACAAAATATAACTCTTAGTCTTGACAATACTGTTATTCCAACAGTAGACGATGAGAAAAGTGGTTATATAGAACTTATTGAAAATGATAGTGTCAACTATCAAAAAACATTAACTTTTGCGTATGATGAAGCATATGTTTACGAAATTTTCACAAAAAGTACAAAAAATCCAGTTGATATAGTCAAAAATCCAAATATGGAAAATTTTGAGCAAATAATTATTCAAGCCACAGATTTTGCACTTCGTGAAGATGCTTTGGTGATAAGAGTAAAATATGCTGACTATGATGCTTATTATGTAGACCTAGAATATTCTGTTCATGTGGTTTCAAAACCAGAGAGCATACTATTTAATGGTCAAGCAGATTTAGGTCTTATAAACCTTTTTGACAATAATAATGAAGATAGTGTAAAACAATTTTTGTTAAGTATTGCTCCACAGTCGGCAGACTATACATATATCACATTAGAATTTTACACATCAAAAGATGGTGCAATTGAGGGTGCTTCATATGCAGAACTTAGTAGGTATATCTGCGTCAAATATGGCGTTTCAGAAACATATGACAATATTCAAATAGATGACTTAACTATACCAATTGAAGTTTATGGAAGAGAAGTCTTACCAGAAGATATTGGTGATGAAATTGTAATTCGTTTTGTTGTTCAAGACAATATAACAAGCGATATTGTGTATGGGAATTTAAGATTTACAATACAAAAAAGTGCAACATCATTTGTTGTAAATAACATATATCCTAACTCTACTATTTATGTAAAAAATGGACAAACTGTAACATTTAATGACTTCATAGTTGAAGAAACTGATGCATATGTTGGAAAAATAACAGCAAAACCATATGATTTGCTTTCGTCAAACTACTGCACAGTAGTTCAAACACAAGAAGGCTTAGCATCAATTGACATCACTGCACATAGTGTAGGTGAGGCACACTTTACATTGGTTTTGGAAAGTGGGCTTTCAACTCGAATAACGATTGTTGTAAAAGAAGAATTAGATGTAGGCAACCTTTGGTTCTATGTAAGTTCACAAGATGATGTTGTTGCCGAAGTTGAGTACAGACAGTTCGGCGAAAACGAAACTTTGGATTTTGTTGCAGTAAGGGGACTTGGAAGCATAAGAATTTCCGCAAATATCCCACATGCTGACAAAATAGACACATCAATGTACAGTATAACTTATGAGAGCAATAGTGCAAACATTGTTGTTGATGGAAACACACTTACATTTACATCAGTAGACAATGTTAGAAATACAGTGCATATCAAAATAAGTAAGTTAAAAGTTGAAAACTTTGCACTCGTTGTTGATGAAGACATATTAAACGCAACAACATTTGATTTTGAAGTAATATGTTTTAAACCAATCACAAGTTTCAATTTTGATGCACAAAATGTTGGAGATTTAGAAGATTCATATTCATCAACAGTCAATGTTTATGACTTAAATACACCACTTGGTTATGTAGATACATCTTTGGCATTATTGCAGTTTAGATTGTTGCTTGATGGTGTTGAAATAAAAGCCAACGATATCTTAATGGAAAATCTTGGTTTAACTTTCTCATTCTCTGTATCTTCAACAGATAATGGAGCAGGTAGATATGAACTAACTGATGCAGGAAGCATCGTCTATGGTTATTTTGACAAAAATCAACTAACTTTTGAATGTGATGCAGTTGGAAGTCCTATTGCTACATTTACAATAACAGCAACGATTTACGAGTATGGCAATGCAATAACTTCATCTGTTCAAGTTAGCATAATAGAATATGTACAAGTAGAAGAATTATGGCTTTACAACCGTGTTGATGATATATATCTTGACTCAACAAGTAGGCCAATAGTTTTATATCCATACATTTTGCCACAAAACGCAACAAACAAAAACTTTACGGCATGGTTTGAACCAGATGACGGCACAAGTTCGACAATACTTCAACTTCAATATGATTCAAATAGCATAACAATAAGTTATTCAGGCTCAGGTGGTGGAAATGGAGTTATAAACATAGTTCCAAATTCACTATTTGAAGGTGCAGACAGAAATCAATATAGTTGGGGATTATCAATACCAATCAGTGTAGGTGATGGTTCTATAACAAGTCCTTTACATATAGGCACTTGGGAACAATTTAAAAATATTGATTTATCTAAATATTACATTATAGACGGAACAATAGATGCAAACGGAGAAGAAATATCTCCACTTGGAGAACTTACAGGTGGTATAAGAGGTGTAATAGATTCAAAAAATGGTACTTCTTCAAGTATAACAAATTTTGTAGTAAAATCTCCTTATACTATTTTGCAAGGTCAATTAGCAGGCGAATACTATGGACTATTTTCAAGTGTTTCAAGTGGTGCATATGTCATGAACCTTAGCATAAGTGGTAAAATTGATGTAACAGACATTCAAAGAAATGCTTACATTGGACTTATTGCAGGTGTTAATAATGGCGTAATAAAAAATGTTAGTGTTACTTTAAATGAAAGTACAGTAAACTCACAATCAACAAGTGCATTGTACTTAGGTGGTGGAGTTGGACAAAACAATTCGGTTTATGTTGTAGATATAGTAGAGAAAAAGGCAAACGAACAGATTTTTGACAAGCAAAACGAACTAAGTCAAAATGGCTTAACTTTTGATAACAATCAAGAATCTTCAACTTCTGGTAACATAAATACATATTATGAAACAGTTTTGCCACAATCCACAATGTTTGTATATATGCCTAATGGGCAAACACTTAATGTCAGTGTGGGTAATGGTAATAGTTTTATTGGTGGTATTGTCGGAGAAAATACAGGGTTATTAAAGTTTAGGAAACAAGCAGATTTAACTACATTTAATAACTTTGGTGTCTCTGCACAGGTAAATATTAAAGTTCAAACCACATCAGTAAACCATGCAAATGCTGGAATTGGTGGCTTTGTTGGTCAAAATAACGGTGGAAACATTGTAAATATTTTAATTACAGGAGATGTTTCTGCCCAAAGTAGTAGAAATATTGGTGGACTTGTAGGCCGTATGCAAGACGGCAAAGTTCTAAATAATACAAGTAGGGTATTTGTTAGAGGCAATACCTATGTTGCAGGACTTATAGGTTATGTTTTAAGTGGAAGCATTGAAAACATAACAGGAAATACCGTTCAGGCTACCGATGATAGACAAAGAGTTGGACTTTTTGCAACACTCATTGTAAGCAACAATGAATCAAGCACACATCAAATTTTAAATTCTGCGAATATAGATGCTGATACGATAATTACTGACCAAACAAACAATAAGGCATTAACATATATAACAAGAACAAAAGTTGCATACACAGGACAAAATGAAGCAGAAGGCGATATAAACACATATTATGGTGAAATTGTAGTTGGGGCAAATATAGCAGTAGGAAACGATAAACAATTTGAAAAAGTTCAAGATGCTTTGCAGTTAACTACAAATAGCATTGTTCTTAACTACTTTGGAGCAAAGGACACAGAAAACCAAGTTTATTTAACCGAGAGAAACACTCAATTCCTTCCAAGCGACATATTTGTTGGAAATGATGAAGTCTCTATCACATCAAACACAACTTCAATAATTTCAATAACTGCAGATGGCCGTATCAAAGTACACGGAACAGGAACGGCAATATTGACACTAACATCACCATTAAATGCGTCAATAAAAGAGCAACTTAAATGTGTCGTAACAAACTATGCGACAACATTAAGTTTGTACACAACTGCAGATTATAGTTCACTTTTGTCACCAAATTCAGTAATAAATGTTAGCAACAGAGATTCAGTTACACTATATCCAAAACTTGAAGCATATGTAATTGAAGGCAATATGAAGATTGCTCTTGTTGATAACATTTCAGCACAACTTGAAATTGTATCAAATGAAAATGTCAAAGCAATGCAAAGTGCAAACACAATCATTTTACAAGGCGTTGGCACAGAAAATTCAACGACTGCTGAGGAGATATCTTTCTATGTTTACTTAAATGTAGATGGAAATAAGAGATATCTAACAGAAGTTGACGGCGAATATAAATTTGTTGAAGTTGCTGAGGGAACAGAATTAAACACCCCAAATGCAAAAATTTACACATCTTACACTCAAGGTATATATAATATTGAAAGTGATAAGACAAACATTACACTTGTTCCAAGTGATGTGTTCTCAATAAAGGTTAGTTACTTAACAGATGATGAACTAGATGAAATTAACTTATCTGTAACATATCAGCAAAATGGCGAAGTATTTGCTTTGGGTGATGATGTATTTGAAAAGTACTTCTTTGTTACATACACACAACCTTATCTTGAAAATGGTAGATATTTCATTGACTACACTTTTGAAATGAATACAGATGAAGTTGTAAGAGTTGGTGATTATACATTTACATTTAGTGGTGCAAATGGTATGGTGACAAAAAATGTCTATGTAACATACGAGTTGCAACCAATAAATAATGTTATAGTTAAAAATTATAGTTTCACAGACAATGAAGATGTTATACTTATAGACACAGGTGATGGATACTATGTATACAACACAAGTTACACAATGACCGAAACAAATATCGTTACGGCAGGTGAGCCAAACATATTAAAAGTAGTGATAAATCCATCTTTTGCAGATTATAGTTATGTTGAAATTACAAACTCTACTGAGAATATAAACAAAGGCAATGTTGTATTGTTTGGACTTTTACAACAAAAAGACAATACAATAGGTCAGGCAGTAATCTCATCAAACGCATTTTTCACAAGTACAGGTATAAGAGTTATGAAACAGTACATTTTGGGTGGTGAACTCAATGTACTATATAGAATGGCTACAAATGTTGTTGAAGGCGATTATATAACACTTAACATAAACTTCTATAATGATAAGGGCGAAATTGTTTACACTCAACAACAAAAAGTTTTAACGATAGCGTTAAATAAATCAGTTAGCGTTTCTATAGCAAATAAAGATATAGAAGACCATTACTATGTTGCTAGGGGTTATAACTATTTATTAAATGTCCAAACAGTAGGCTACAATATAACAGATGTTGTAATTCAGTCATCATCTCCATATGGTGAGATAGTTAAAGACAACAACGCATATTATTTGCGTATTGCCGATAAAGTAAACTACACTCGTGGACAAGAAGGTTATGACTTTACGGTAACTTATTATGGTACAACAACAGTTGACGGAGTTACCACAAGTGGAATACGACAATCATTCACTTGTACAATTGTTGAATATGTACTTGCAGATTTGAAAAATCTTGATGAAGTATTTACAAATAGTGACATTGTATTAAATCGTGGAAGCAGTGTAGATGTACGAGATGTTATTGTAGACAACATTGAAGTTGAATATTCTGGAAGTGCATCAACTGCTGTAAACGAATTAAAGCAAAGTTTAAGACAAAACGGAGTTTATTTCTATAAATTTGATGAACAAAACGGATACATTCAAATAATTCCACAAGACACAGAAACACTTTCAAAGACACAAGTTAGCAACCAAATATTTGATTTAAGTGGTTATGACTTGACTGTAAAATATGTTGGTGAAGATTTGTTCTCACTTGGTGTATTTGCAAGATTGCAATATGTTGAAGGTTTTGTTCAGGTACTCGAACTAAGTGACGAAGAAAAAGACGACATAAGTGATGTTGATATTAGAGAATTTAATGTAACTGTAAATCAAAGCACATCACTTGAAAGTCCATTACCAATATATACCGAAGAAGATTTGCTTAATATGAGCGCTGGAAATTACTACATTTTAATGGACAACATCACAATTTCATCAAATTACACACCTATTGATGTTGCTATTGCACAACTTGATGGAAATAACTTTAACATTATATTTAGTGGTATTTATTCAACATACAATAATGTTGAAAACTTTGGTCTTTTCTCTGTTGTTGATAAAAGCACAGTACTTCGCAACTTAACAATAGTTGTTGGACGAAACACTACATTCAATTTTAGAAATGAAAGCAACGGAAATCCTTTCAATTTTGGATTGATTTGTGCACAAAACAACGGAACAATAACCAACTGCCAAGTAATATGTCAAGATGATTCGTCATCACTTATTGTCACAAACTCGGCTTTGGTTGCACTAACATCTACATCAAATATTGCATCTTTTGTTGCAGTAAACAATGGATACATAACAAACTCTAGGGTAAGTTTGCGTATTGAAAGTTATGGCGCAAACCTTTCAGGTTTTGTTGCCGAAAACAACGGACATATCGCTTCAAGTTATGTAAAACGAAGTTTGATAAGAAATTCAAGTACAAATGTAAACAATGCAACAGCAGGCTTTGTAGTAAGAAATTCTGGTACAATCTTCACAAGTTACATAGAGGGCGAGTACACAAGTGGACTTTCATACCTTTATGCAAGCGATACAACATTTATAATAAGGGCGACATCAATCGCAGGAGCATTCGCTTACATAAATGACGGAAAGATATCAAATTGTTATGCAAACATTCCATTGACTTCATCATCTGTAAACTCAGGCTTTGTATGTACAAATAATGGTGAGATAATTTCTTCTTATACAACAAGTAAACTAGGAGATAGAGATACAGGTAATTATCCTTTCTATATATCATCTAGTGGAAAAATAGAAGATAGTTATTATTTAAGTGATGAAAACTTCAATGTTGGCATCAACTCATCAAATAGTGCATATGGTGAAGGGCTAAGACAAACACTAATAATTGAATTTGCAACGGGCTATGCTGTAAGTCTTACAGGAAGCACCTACACATTGCAAGAAAAGTTATTCAATGGTTTTGCAATAAATTCAAATCAAGATATAACAAGTGGTGTATGGTTCTATGCACTTGATAACAATAGTTATCAAAATACTCATGATTTAAATACAGGCTCAACAATTTCTGTATCAGATTATAGAAATTACTTGCAATATTCAAGAGAAGTTACAACAACTTTAACAAACAATAATCAAAACTTAAAGTTTAGAAGTAACAGACCTCAACTTGTATCTGCAAATATAATTGCATCTTCATCAAAATACATTGCATCTATGCAATATGTTGAAGAAACAGGAGAAACTCTTTATGTCTATGCCGAAACTGCTGGTTCTAATACCGAAGGTTCGTTGTACAACCCACACATAATTACATCGGCAGTAATGTTTGAACAAAACTTTATATCAAATAGCATAAGATACACAAATACACAATATTACAGACTTGTAAAAGATATTGATTACACAAGTGAAAACTTAGTTGTAAGTTCGCTTTATAACTATGTTCTTGCAGGTTACTTCGAAGGTAACGGCTTGACAATCTCAAACTTCTCAATAAACACAAATACTGGTATGACTTCTGGTGGTTACTTCTCACAAATAGGCAACGGAAGTGACTATGCTACAATCCAAAATGTAACATTTGTTCCAAGATATATAAATCTTCCAAATGTAATAAGTGCAGGAACAGTAGCAGGAACAGTAAACAGAGTATATGCTTACAACATAACTGTTGATGGCTACAACAGTGATTCGACATCAAAAGTTGTGCTTGGTAAAAATATAGTCGGTGGAGTATTTGGTAGAACAGTTTCTTCGTTTGATATTCAAAACATATATTCTTCAATATCGACAAACGCATATCAAACAAATAGTTCAGCCGATTGGTCAAGCGATGAAGTCCAAAGTGAAATACTTTATGAAGAGGGTAGTTCAAATTACAACACCGTATCATATTCAGGTGGTATAATTGGATACTTAGGTGGACTTGGAACATTAAAGAACGCATATATCACAGACGGCATTGCATCAATAGGTATGGTAAGTGGCTTCATGTTTGGTGGTGTAGGTCTAAATGCAAAAGTTCAAGATGTTACATACCAATTTGAAAACGATGAAAACAACTTTATTCGTGCAAGTGCGTATGCAGGTGTCATTGTGGGTGACTTAAAGGGTACACTTGAAAATGTACATGTATTAGCGCCAAAAGACGAAGATGGAAATTTATTAAACGAGAGTTATTACATATTTGTACTTACTCCAAAAGTACCTATGGCCGTTGGTGGAATATGTGGTATAGTTAGAGGAAGCGAAAACACCGATGCTAATTTGGTTGATTGCTCATCAAATGTAAACATTGAGTTTAAAGAATCAATTATTGTTGCAAGTGTTGGTGGGCTTGTTGGAAAAGTCAATGAAAACATAACAATAAATAATTGTGGCTACTATGGCGAAATTGTAACTGGTAAAAACGCAGTTGGTGGAATTATTGGAGAAATAAAATTCGATAAAACATTCGGTATAGTAAACCTAACAAATGTTTATGTTGGGCTTAAAGATGGCGATACACAAAATGCAGTTAAGACACAAGTTAAAGCAGTAAAACCTGCACAAGATGAATCTACATCTACATATGTTGGTGGGCTTATCGGTTGCCTTACAAGTGAATATAATTTCTCTAATACTGACAACCCTCAACCTGAAAGATTGGTAGTTACTGGTGCAAAAATTTATGCAGACGTAACTTCTGACATAAGCATATATGGAACATCTGGAATTGGTGTTGATTCAACTGGCGAAGTCGCTTCAATCTTCAACTTGTATGCATCAAAACTTATTGGTGGATACAATGGGACTGGAACATTTTTAGGCTCTTTAATTAAAGTTTCACAGGACACAGATTACAGTGGAATACAATTAAATCTTAAACTTAAAAACTTAAGAAATAATGTAACTGGTAATCAAGGTGTTCCAGTTGAATATACTTTGTACATTTCTACAATAATGAAAGGCGTTACATCTCTTGTGGGTGTTGATTCACTATACATAAACAATGTTAGTGTCCAAGGCTACACCGATAAGAGTTATCTAGTCATTAACTATTCAGGAGTTACTGAAAGTGGAGATGTAATAGCATAATAAAAAGAACCAATGATTATTTCATTGGTTTTTTTGTTTGTAAGTATTTGAAAAATAATAGATTTGTGGTATTATGAATATGTGAATTTTCAAAAATATTTATTAAATCAACCATATATTCAAAACATATTGCACAAAAAAGTCAACAACGAAATTGGTAGTGGATACTTGTTTTCATGTCAAGATGCCGTAACTTTAGATGAAGTTTTAACCACTTGTGCAAAAATTATTTTATGCAAAAATTCAACAGTAGATAATTGTCCTACTTGTCAAAAGATACAGTGTGGTTCACACCCAGATGTTTGTGTTTATCCAAAAAAAGATTCATTTAGCACAGAAGATTCACAAGGGGTAATAGATGACGCAAACAAAAAGGCAATTTTAGGCGAATACAAAATAATTATTATAAAAAACTTGGATAATTCAAGTGAGCAATCTCAAAACAAGCTTTTAAAAATCTTAGAAACCCCACCAAAAAATTGTATTTTTTTAATTTCTACTACAAATATAAATAAAGTTTTGCCAACTGTTAGGTCAAGACTATTAAAAGTTGAAGTTACTCCGTTTGATGAAAAAACTCTTTGTGAAATTTTTGATAGTTTTAAAAATATTGAAGACTTTTCGTTAGCAGTTGAATATTCAAATGGCTATGTTGGCGAAATGCAAAAGATATTGACAGATGCAGATTTTATAAAAACTTATAATATAGCAAAAGATATTGTAATTAGTTTAAAATCAAGTGCTAATATAGTGAATTACTTAATGCCAAAAATTACAAAGTCGCAATTTAGTAATATAATAACGCTTTTGCAAAGTATGTATATGGATATTGCATATGTCAAGATAGGTAAAACAGAAATTGTCAAAAACAAGTCACTTTTACAACATTTTTTGCAAATAAGTGATGAATTTTCATTAAAAGCCATTGTAGAGATTGTAAAACGAATAAACGAGATAAACAAAAAACAATATTCAAATGTAACTCAAGCATTGTTGTTTGAAAGTTTGCTTACAAGCATTTTGGAGGTAAAATATTTATGCAAATAGATAAAGTCGATGTTTCATACGAACCAAATGGAAAGGTATATTCATTTTTCGCAAATGGGTTAGCACTAAAAAAAGGTGATACCGTTGTTGTTGATACCGTCAGGGGAGCCGAACTTGCTTATGTTGTTAAAGATGTTGAATACTTAGACAATTACAAATATGCCGAGCAGTTAAAAAAAGTACTTCGTATTGCGACACCAAAAGATATAGAACAGAAAAAACAAAACATTGAAAAAGAAAAAGATATAAAACTAAAAACAGAAAATTTAAGCGCAGAACTTGGGCTTGACCTTAAAGTTACCAATGCTGAATTAAATTTAGACCAATCAAAAGTTGTTATAAATTTCACATCAGATGGAAGAGTAGATTTTCGTGAACTTGTAAAAAAACTTGCAAGCATATATAGGTGTAGAATTGAATTGCACCAAATAGGGCAAAGAAACGAAGCACAACTTCTTGGGGGATTGGGCCCATGTGGGAGAGAAATTTGTTGCAGTAGATTTTTAAAAGATTTTGACCATGCTACAATAAAAATGGCAAAAAACCAAGGACTTAGTTTGAACCCAAACAAAATTAGTGGATTGTGTGGTAGACTTATGTGTTGCCTTTCTTATGAAAATGAAAACTATTTGGAACTTATGAAAAATATGCCAAAGATAAATTCATCTGTTAAAACTCCAAACGGAGTAGGCAAAGTTGTTTACAACAATTTATTAAAGCAAACGGTAGATGTAAAGTTTGAAAAAGGTGATAGTTTTGAAATTATAAACTTCACTATTGATGAAATTTCAAATGTAGGTGACAATGATGGAACTAAGGCTTGATGACCTTATGCTTGATGGGCTTAAAATATACCAATACCAAGATGGATACCATTTCACAAGCGATAGTGTTTTGCTTGCAAACTTCATATCTACAAAAAAGACAGATTGTTGTGTTGAAGTCGGTACTGGTAGTGGTGTAATTTCAATACTTTTATCACACAAACAAAAACCCAAAAAAATTTATGCTTTTGAGATTCAATCAAAATATAGTTCACTTGCACAAAAAAACATACAATTAAATGATATAGACAACATTGAGATTATAAATGATGATATAGTAAACTTTGAAAAATATTTACCTTTTAAAGTTGATGTTGTGTTTTGTAATCCTCCATATTTTTATGGTAAGTTACAAAGCCAAGAAGAAGAAATAGCAGTTTGCAAACATCAAAAATTTCTTCCACTTAGCACATTGTCAAAAACTGCTAGCAAAATGCTAAAGTATGGTGGAAAGTTTTTTGTTGTGTATCCTGCTGAAAAGTTATGCGAGGTAATATACGAGTTAGTAAAAAATGACTTAATGCCTAAAAAATTATTTTTTGCACAGCCAACAAAAAACAAAAATGCAAATACAGTTTATATCATGTGCAAAAAAGGTGGTAAGTTTGATGTGAAAGTTTTGCCAACACTTATAACAAATGATTTAGATGGTAATTACATTCAAACAATTCAAAAGTTGTACAGAGATGAGGTAAAATTATGATATATTTTGTAGCAACTCCAATTGGAAATTTAAAAGATATATCTTTTCGTGCAATCGAAACATTAAAAAGTGTTGATGTCATTGCGTGTGAAGATACAAGAAATTCACTCAAACTACTCAATCATTATGATATCCACAAAAAATTGATTGCTTATCATAAGTTTAATGAAAAGGTAAGTGCAAACGGAATAATAAACCTTGCAAAAGAAGGCAAAAATGTTGCAGTTATCAGTGATAGTGGTATGCCCCTTATATCTGACCCGGGCGAAATTTTGGTGGAACAACTTATACAAAACAATATTCCATACACAGTTGTTCCGGGAGCAAATGCTGCTTTGTCGGCTTTAATTTTAAGTGGTTTTGCAGGTGAAACTTTTAGTTTTGTTGGTTTTTTAAGCGAACAGAACAAAAAGAGAAAAGAACAACTTGACAACATAAAAAGTTTTAAGGGTGCAATTATATTTTATGTATCGCCATATAATGTTTTAAAGGATATAGACTTTATCTACTCAGTTTTAGGTAGTCAAAAAGCATGCCTTGTCAACGAAATCACCAAGATGTATGAAAAAACTTTTCATTTTACTCTTGGTGAAGAACTAGATATCAATCCAAAAGGTGAGTATGTTTTGATTGTAAATAATGTCCCTAATGTACCAAAAGAAAACAAGAGTATAAAATCTCAACTTATGGACTATATAGATTTGGGAATAGATAAAAACGAAGCAATAAAAAAAGTTGCAAAAGAAAACAATTTGAAGAAAAGCGAAGTCTATAAAATCGCATTACAAATTAAATAAACCTACAAATAAAACACCCTAGCACCGAACTTATCACTCCACCTAAAAGCGAGATGATAATCGCAGGTGCTATTTTTTGTTTTGAGCCTGCGAAGTACACAGATGAAACATAAAAAACTGTTTCACTGCTTCCCATAATTGTACAGGCACAATATGAAATATAACTATCAGCGCCATATTTTGCTATTATATCTTGAAGTAAAGAAATACTTCCACTGCCAGTAAATGGCTTTAAAAGTACAAGTTCACACACTTCAACAGGAATACCCAAAAGACAAAACAAAGGTGATAAAAGTTTTACAAGTAGCATACCAAGTCCACTTATTCTAAAAAGTGCAATACAAATCATAATTGCAACAATATATGGAAAAATGCCTTTTATTAGGTCAAAAGATTTTTTTGCACCTTGACAAAATGCAGAGTAAACATTTATTTTTTTGTAAACTCCGTATATTATCAATAAAATTAGTAAAATTGGAATAATGAAAACACTCATATTTTTTTAATTTTTTTATAAACAAATAATAACGAAACGCAAATTATTGTTGCTACAACACTTGAAATAATAGTAGGAATTATTATTTTAGAAGCAGTTTTGCTTCCTGCACTTGTTAATAGCCCAATAACTGTTGTTGGTAAAAGTTGTATGCCAGTAGAATTTATCACAAGTAGCAAAAGCATAGCAAATTTTGTTTTTTTTAAGTCTTTTTCCATATATTTTACTGCAGTAATACCACTAGGGGTTGCAGCATTACCAAGTCCAAGCAAGTTGCAAGATAGGTTGTATGATACATACTTAATCTGTTGTTTATCATCAATTTTAAAAAGAGATTTTATTATTGGTGACAACAGTTTTGAAAGTTTGTCGCCAAGTCCACTTTGGTCAACTATTTCCAATATACCAAGCCATACTGCATATATAGCCAAAAGGTCAATACACAACTTGACAACATTTTTTGATTGTTCAATCATAGTGCTTAAAATTAGATTTGGTTCAACAAAAACCAAAACACCCAGACTTATAAACATTAGGCATGTCCAAATTTTGCTCATACCTATATGTATGCAGTTAGTAAAAAAAATTTGTTATAAATGTAAAAATATTATATAATGCAACTGAGGTTTTTAATATGTTTATAGATACACATGCACATCTTCAAGACGATTTAATGCCAAGAATAGACGAAGTTCTTAAAAATGCCGAAAATAACAATGTCAAAAAAATTATATGTGCAAGTTACAATTTAAAGTCATCTTTAGATGCTGTTTTAATAAGTACAAAATATGAGCAGGTATTTTCAACTGTTGGCGTACACCCAGAAAATTGTGATGAGTATAATGACGAGATAGAAACAAAACTTGCACAGTTATGCAAAAACAAAAAGGTTATTGCAATAGGCGAAATTGGACTTGATTACCATTACACAAAAGAGAATAAGGAAAAACAAAAAAGTGTTTTTATAAAACAAATACTTTTAGCATACAAATTAAAACTTCCTGTTGTGATTCACACTCGTGATGCAATAGGTGATACAATAGAGATTGTAGAAAAATATAAAAATTATTTTGTTAAAGGTGGAATATTTCACTGCTTTCATGAGTCAAAAGAAATACTTGAAAGAATATTAAAACTTGGTTTTTTTGTTTCTTATGGTGGAGCAATTACATTTAATAATGCCCAGTCATTAAGGGCTATTGTTAGTGTAACGCCAGTAGATAGAATACTTACAGAAACCGATTGTCCGTATATGTCACCAGTGCCATTGAGGGGGCAAGAAAATGAGCCTAAAAATATACCAATAATTGCTCAA